>JAPUHN010000027.1 GCA_027297685.1 Alphaproteobacteria bacterium
GACAGATAGACGTTGGCGAGCTTGTTGTACAAATCGTCCCGGCCCCGTTCGCGACCGCCCTTGGTCAGCATGATGACGTTGTTCCACGATTGGTGGCCTTCTTTCATCGTGCCGTAGCGGATATCGGCCTTGTCGCCGGTCTTCCGGTTGGCGACGATCTGGATCGGTTCCCAGCACGACGACATCAGCACTTCGCCGCTGGCCAGGATGCCGACGCCGTTCTGGAAGCCGTCCCAGAAGGTGCGGAACTGCCCCTTCTTTTTGTAGTTGATGAGGAATTGGCAAACCGCCTTGACCTCGTCCGGCTTCATGTCGGACGGGTTCTCGATATCGAACCTGCCGGATGACTTGAGGTAGATCGCCATGTTGGTCAGGGTCGGTCCGAAGTCATTCTGCAGCGCCACCCGGCCCTTGAACTGGGAATCGAACAGCACCCCCCAACTATCCGGGTGGAAGCCCAGCGCTTTGAAGTCGTAGGCCAGGGAGTCGGCGTTGGCGATCATCGGCGTCGAATACACCTTGCCCTCGAAGCGGATGGTGTGGGCGGCCGCATTGCCTTCGTTGTAGACCGGCAGGATGTTCTTCCAGTTGGGGATCCTGCTGGTATCGAGCGGCACAATGGCGCCTTGCGAGGCCAGCGCGTCCTCCATGCCGCCACCATTGTCGGTGACCGCGTCGAACAATCTGTTGCCGTCGCCAACCACCATCTTCTGGGTCGCCTCGTCGGCGCGCGCGCTTTTCGCGGTCGCGGCGATCGAGATACCGCCTTGGGCTTCCATGGCGCTCCAGTCTTTGGCGCCAACTTTGTGAACTCCCGGATTGGCCCAGATTTTCAAAGTATCGCCTTCGGCCGCAAATGCGTCAGGGACCCGACCCATGACAGCCGCAGCACCAATGCCCGAAGCGGTGTACATGAACGCACGGCGCGTCCATTGTTGCTGGTTCATGATTTTCCTCCCCTATGAGATGTCAACTATGCGCGATCATCGCGACTGCTCCATTTTCTTGCTTGCCGTGAACGTTATAGGCAAACCTGGAGTCACACCTGCTGTTGGCCGAAGCTTATCCTACCGCAGGTTTCGAAGATAGCCATTGCAGCAACGACGCCGCATCGGGAGATAGATGTATCTGTGACGTGCCGAGGGTTCGATTACGGACCGGCATGACTATGCCGGCGACAAAACATGAATGACGCGGTCGGCAATCATGTCTTTCGATTTGGCGGCGTAGGCGGCCATGTGGGGTGCGGCGGCATGGGCCTTTAGGGCATCGAGACTTTCCCATTTCTCGACGACGACGAAAGTGTCGTCGCCAAACTCGGTCTGAATCGCGCCAACCCCGTCGGCATCGATTGTCGCTTGATATTCGATGCAGCCTTGCTCGGCGAGCACGGCCGGCACGTTGGCGCGGAACGCTTGCAGCACCGCATCGCGCAAACCAGGTTTTGCAGTAATTATCGCTACGACATGAACAGTCTGCATCAGCTTTTTCCTAGTTTTGCTGCAAAAAAAGAGAGCCGGCGATCGCCGGCTCTCTCGCATTGCGACCGGCAATAAATTACTTGATGTTGTACTCGTGAACCGGTGTCGCGCCTTTTTCCTTGGCAACGGCGATTAAGCGGCGGAAGGTTTTCTTGCCTGGGAAACCGAGCGCTTCGTACTCACCCGCCTTCTGGTTGACCCAGGGCTCGATGGCGAGCGCCATCTTCTTGCGTTCGACATCGCCCAGATCGCGCACCGTGACGCCCTGCTTTTTCAGCTTCTCGAGCGACGAGTTGAACTTGGTAAAGCTTTCCTCCTGGACGGCGATTTCGTAGACGTCGATCTCCTCGGTGATAATCTTTTTCACCGAATCGGGAAGCTTGGCCCAGGTGTTCTTGTTGACCGAAATCGGATAGGCGGCAACCGAACCCCAGCCCATGGTGGTGTAGTACTTCGCCACCTCGCCGAACTTGAAACCGAAATACGGCGCCGGGAAGATCACGATGCCGTCGTACACGCCCGACTGCAGGGCGTTGTAGACTTCGTTCAGGTTGGTCTGCACCTTGGAGGCGCCGGCATAGTCGAGCCACGGCAGGTTGGGACCGGCAGCGCCGATCTTCACGCCCTTGAGCTCGGACATCTTGGTCCACGGGAACTTGGTGCCGAGGCCATAATCGTCGAACGCGCCGCCGCCCAGGTAGATCTGGCCGAATTTCTCGAAGACCTCGGAGAAGTACGAGAATTCGTCATGAATCTGACGGGTCGCCGGACCCATGATCCGGGGATCGCCCGACACGAACGGCGTGAAATAGTTGATGTTGTGCACAAACAGCTTGGTCGGCTCGAAGCACGAGCACATGGCGCCGATGTCGACCAGTCCTTTCTGCGTCGATTCGAGCACCTCGAACAGGTTGGCGATGGTGCCGCCATAGCCTTCGATGAAGCGCACCGTGTGATCGGTCTCCGCCGCCACCCGCTTGGTCACGTTCGGCACAAAGGTCTTCTGTAACTGGTTGACCGGTGACAGCGGCGGCGCCGGATGGCCGGCGGCAATCCGCAGCGTGAAGCTGTCGGCTTGCGCGTTCGATCCAACTACAGATGTGGCAAGCACCACGGCACCAAACAACGAGAGATAACGAGTACGCTCAATCATAACTATTCCCTCCTCAGCATTCGTTTTTTTAATGTTAGGTACATCGCAGATGTAAGTTCTTTGTTGAGGATGACACACCTTGCTTGGTTTAGAAAGCGGACGTGATTCCAGATGGTTCGGTACGGAATGTCCTGCCTACAACGGACATTCGTGTAAAAGAACATCGGCTTGGAAGCTGTCTTAGGCGGCTTCGACGCCGGCCTATTCTTCCGCCGGCACGTTTCGTCGCAGTAACACGATAAAGATCAGGGAGGTCGCGAACATAATGAGGCTGTAAGTCGCCGCCGGCACCGCGGCGAGCCCGCCACCGAATAATACCGCCGCGACGGCGATCGCCAGCGTGCCGTTCTGTAAGCCGCATTCGATCGAGATGGTGATACGCTGTCGCAAACCCGACGCAAAGGCCCGGGCGATAAAATAGGCCAGCACCATCATCACCACATTCAGCACCAGCGTAATCAACCCAGCCTGAGCGAAGTATTCGACGATGTTGTTGCGCTCCGCGGCAATTGCGCCGACGAGCACCAGGATAAACAGCGCGGTCGAGATTTTACGCGCCAGAGGCTCGAAACCGATGGCAAAACCCGCCGCTAGACGGCGCACCGCGAGACCGAGGATTACCGGGATCGTGACGATGACGAACACGCTAATCGCAGTACGGGCAATCGATACATTGGCGCCTGCGTCGCCGCCGACCAACTGGGTATAGGAGAACACCACGATGATCGGGATGGTAATGACGCTGAGCAGACTGATGACCGCGGTCAGCGAAATCGACAACGCCACATCGCCGCGCGCAAAAGACGTCAGGATGTTCGATGTCACGCCGCCGGGCGCTGCCGCAATGATCATGACACCGAGCGCAAGTTCGGGCGGCAGCGGCCACACGCTGACCAGCAGGAAGGCAACGATAGGCAACAGTACGATCTGCGACACCGCGCCGACGATGAAGTCGCGTGGGCGCCTGGCCACCCGCGCAAAGTCGTCGAACGTCAGCCCCAGGCCGAGCGCGAACATAATGAACGCCAGCGCGATCGGCAAAATGACGTCGGTGACAACACTCATAACATTCCCCAACCTTTGCTAATGGTATCGATGCTTTAGTTGGATTCGCGTTTGTAGGGAAGGCCGGATCGGCCTCAGAGGATCGGCGACAGCCAGCCAAGCACCAGGCCGTATAAGCCATGTACGATCAAGGCTGTTATCCAGCCGCGCGGATGGCCTTTAACGCCGAATATGCCATCCTGGAGAAAAATCGGCACAAATATAAACTGCGCGCCGATGAACAGGATGCCGCCCCAAATGAGGCCGCGCACCACCAGATCGCCGGGCAGAAGCGGCCCGACTACAGTGGCATACAGCAGCGCGAAGATGATGCCGTTCATATGTATGAGGGCAATCCCCCAACCATAGGGCGCGGGTCCCTCGAAGGAGTCGCCGAAGGTGAGTTGCGTCATCCCGCGGGGGAAATCGATCCGGGGCAGACCGTATCGCGGCGCCCACAGGGCGAATATCAGGTGAACATATGTGGCCAGAACCCCAACGGCCGACACGTGGATGAAAAATTCTAAGTCCATGACCCCCTCCAATGCCCCGAGAAATCCTGGCGGCCAGCCCTGCGGCCAAAATCAAACTCGTGCTTCATGGCCGAAAGACAATCTGACGCCCGATTTATCCGTCATTGAATCGATATGACGGCAACCTGGACATCGAGTCAATTTGGTTTCGAAATTCTGGACGAGCAAAAGTTATTCGAAATCCACATGGCGTCGTGTACCTCAATAAGTCGCGATATTACGATCGGGGCTGAGTGTTTTTACGACCCCGACTCGGATGGCGTGTTGGACTTGTTGCAAAGTCTTTAACTTCACATTTCACAAACTGTGCGCAGGCAGAGAAAATGTCAGCAAATCGCTGCCCGTCTTCTGATAGGTGAAATCTTAGAACCCACACATTACCTTCTTCGATTAAATGCCAAGATGGCGAAGATCGCTTGTTCTGCGAGTAAAGAGTCCATTCGTCAACCAACTCGGGTTGCGTGCGAAAGTAGGACTCTAATTCAGCCAGCGTGAGACACTCCGGCCGCTCGAAAGCGCCACTTTCTTTGGCTAGTTGAAATGGCGATTTATCACCGTTCCGGTGGTCGCACGGCATGCGGCAAATTTGCTCGATAACGAATTTGCAGTCCACCATGCCCACAGACTAACACACACCAAGTCACACTATCGCTTTGGATCTCGATGTCCGCAGATGGCTGGGAACTGCCGTCAGCGACCTCCATCCATAACGTCCGCTCTTAATCCAACACCGGACGCGCATTCCGGATCGAGGTCAGAATACGTGGGTATGTTGGGCAATGAGTTGCTAAGCTGGGCAATGAATAGTTTTCATCAGGGGGTAATGAAATGATTTCAAAACATGTTTACGCAATCGGAGCTGCCTTCGCCGCTGTCGGCTTGGCCACATTAGCCGCGCCGAATTCGGCCACCGCACATGATGTTGCCGCAGAAATCGGGAAAGTCCGGCTAGCAACGGCAAAATACAACGACGTGAAGGATGCCTTGGCGGCGGGATACGTCCTCGCACCGCCAGGCGACTGCGTTACCGCCGCCAAGGAAGGGCTGCCGCCGGCGTGGGGAGGCATGGGAATTCACTCCATCAACCCCAAAATGCTTATGATCACAGGCGCCGAGCCGAAGGTTTCCGGCGAGAGCACCCACACCGACTTTTTGAACCCTGCCATCCTGCTATACGAACCGCGGGCGGATGGCACTCTGAAGCTCGTCGGAGTGGAGAATTTGGTGTTTCTTAATGCGTGGCACGCGGCGGGCAATGCTGCCCCACCAAGTTTCGCCGGGCGTAGTTATGACACCATGGCCGATTACGCCGGCACCGAGGCTGACGAGGCGCACCATTTCGAGCCGCACCACGATCAACACATTTATTTCGCCAAGAGCGCGAACCCGAGAGACCAGTTGAACCCATTCAACACGAGCGTCACCTGTGAACATTTCAAGGGCAATAAATAGATTCTTCGTTATCTAATGGGTGCAGTGAGTCGCAGTTAGACATGCGCGGAAATACGGATCGGGTCGTTCTGGATAGCGCCAGAAAGCGGCCCGGTTACGCTTTCCTCGCTTTTGCTGAATGGCTGCTAATGGCCGAGGGTGTCGATAGGCTTTGCCAAGAACATCCGTTTTCAGGCAGTCATCACTTCCAGAGCCGCTGCGTGGCAATGCGGGCGCCTTCGGCCAGCGCCTGGAATTTAGCCGTCACAACGCTCGGGAATACCCCTTTTCGGCCGGCATAGGTGCCGAAGCCGCAATCGGCGCCAGCGAGTACCCGCTCGCGCCCGACGATATCGGCAAATTTGCAGATGCGCTGGG
>JAPUHN010000270.1 GCA_027297685.1 Alphaproteobacteria bacterium
GGTGACAAGACATTTTGCATCTACCTGGCGGAAATCGAGGGCGTCATCCACAAGCATGCGGAGTTGTCCGGCTTCCCGGCCACTAAGGTGACCGAGATAAAACGTATGATCGACCCGACCACGGCAAACGACTAATACCAAATCTCGTTAATACAGACCCATTTCATGGTGGCGGATTGGTCCTCCCGGTTAGGCGTGCGGCACAGCGCGATGCGGGGCCATTGGGCAAGCCGCGCAACGCTGCCGGGGGGCCAAGCCGCCCCACCGCAGGCCGCCATCCTTTGTCCGCCGGAGTCGTTGCGGGCCGCTTGCGGTGCCAGCACCGCGGCGCAACCCACGCCTATCCGGCGGATAAATTATTGGCGGTGAAATGAGTCTGTATTAACGAGAGTTGGTATAAGGCACTACTCTCATTGCCAACCACTTTGGTGCAATCCGGGTGACAAAATGGCTGATCCGACGAAAATTCAAGAAATCGCCGAGCGCAACGCGAAATTTCTGGCCCTGAAACCGACGCGCGGACACCTGACGGGTGTCACCAAAGCCCGATGGGTCGGCGGCCTCAGCTCCGAAGTCGAAGAAGGGCCCTGGAAGCTGGCGGTCGACATGCCGCTGAAAGCGGGTGGTGAGGAGCGCGCGCCCACCCCTGGTATGCTCGGCCGTGGTGCACTGGCAAGCTGTATTGTTGTCGGTTTTTCGATGTGGGCCGCACGCCTCGGCGTACCGATCAACGCGCTTGAAGTGGAAGTTCAGGGCGACTTTGACGCGCGCGGAGAGTTGGGTGTCGGCGACAACATCCCACCGGGATATCAGGAGGTTCGTTATCTGATCTCCGTTGACAGCCCGGCATCGGAGAAAACCATTGTCGACCTGCTCGAGACCGTCGAGCGCCATAGCCCCTATGTGGATGTCTTCAGCCGTGCGCAAACGATGCGGCCTATCCTGCACCTCAATGGCAAGGAGGTCTGACAAAAATGGATCCGAGGCTTCAACGACGTGTCCAACGCTACGGTTGGGACAAGGCGGTCGGCGAATACGAGGCGGGATGGCGTGCTCAGCTGGAGCCGGCCCAATCGCTGATGCTCGATATGGTGGCGTTACAGCCGGGCGAGCATGTGCTCGACACTGCGTGCGGCACTGGGTTGGTCAGCTTCCGCATCGTCGATGCGGTCGGCGAGAACGGGGTGGTGGTGGGAACCGATATCTCGGGCGAAATGGTCGAGACGGCGCGTCGCCTTGCCGCCGAGCGGAGCATTGACAATGCCAGCTTCGAACGCTTAGACGCGGAAGACCTGTCGCTCGATTGCGATCCCTTCGACGCGGCAGTATGTGGCCTCGGGCTGATGTACGTCCCCAATCCGGTGAAGGCAGTTGAAGAGATGCGCCGGTTACTAAAACCCGGCGGGCGAGCTGCCGCGGCTGTATGGGGCGCACGCGCCAAGTGCGGTTGGGCGGAGATATTTCCGATTACCGATGCCCGTGTCACTTCGGAGGTTTGTCCCATGTTCTTACATCTCGGGACCGGGGACATGTTGTCCCATTGTTTCGCGGAAGCGGGCTGCACCGACATTCGCTCTGAGCGGTTGGAGATGAACCTCGTCTACGCATCCGACGACGATGCTCTCGGAGCGGCGTTTCGCGGCGGACCTGTGGCGCTCGCCTATAACCGCTTCGATGACGCCACCAAGCGGGCCGTCCACACCGAATACCTCCGCTCGATTGCCGATTATCGGGTTGGTGAGGGATACGAAATTCCGGGCGAATTCGTGGTCGCGGTGGGGATTAATCCGCTCTAAATCCTGCCCATCTCAGTTACTGCTCTAGTTAATGGTCGGGTGGTCTTGGGACTGGGTGGGATCCAACAACACCTTCCCGATGGGTACGCGCCTTTCCACCAGGCGATGGGCTTCTGCGGCTTCGTGAAGCGGCATTATTCGATCTATGTTGGGGGGGCGAATTGAGCCCTCCCTGGCCGCTTCTATCGCCCATTCGATATCTGTGAAGTTTGCGCCCGGGCTGCCGATAATCGTTTGGCGTCCGATATACAGCTTCATCAGATTTAGTTTTACCTCGCCCCCGGCATGGGCGCCCGCTGTCACCAGGCGTCCGAGCGAAGCAAGGCTGTTCATTGCGCCCGACCAAAGATCCGGATCGCCGATATTTTCGGTCACCACATCGGCGCCATGGCCATCGGTGAGTTTCATTACCTCGGCTGGAAGATCCTGAGATCTGTAATTAATGCCGAAATCCGCGCCGAATAGCTCGATTGCTTTTTGAACGCGGTCGTCGGATCCAGCGGCGGCGATCACCATCGCACCCATGCGTTTTGCAACCTGCACACAACAACTTGCCAGCCCGCCCGTGGCCCCCATGACAAGCACCCATTCACCTGCCTGAAGCCCGGCCTTTACGTGCAGTAAATGCCGCGCTGTCGGTAAATGGCGCATGATCACCGCGGCGTCGGGAAACGATATGTTGTCTGGAATGACGAAGACGTTTTCGGCCGGTAAAGAGGCAAATTCCGCATAGCCTCCCCAACAGTGAATACCGATCAGCCGCCATGGTCCGGGATCGTCGGCCTCATGTCCCGGCACACACAACTCGCTGCGCATCGCCGTCTGCACGCCCACCCGGTCACCGGGTTTTACCCTGATCACGCCGTCACCGACCGCCGTGACTTTGCCAACTGGATCGGTGCCCATCACATGCGGGAAAGACGGCTTCAACGGATAAAGCCCTTTGCGCAGGTTAATATCGAGGCTGACGTTTACGGAAACATTGTGGACTTTGATCAGAACTTCGCCAGGCTGTGGCTCCGGAGTCTGGATCTCCTCGAAGCGAAGTACCTCCGGGTCACCGAATTCATGCAACACCATCGCCTTCATAAGCTGGATCCTCCGGACCGAGGGTGAGCGGCGATTTTACAATTTTCTTTATTTAGTATACATAATTCTCTATACGTATACATATAAACTCTATCGTCTTATTTATCGTTTTGCCGGACTAGCGGGTTTGGTCAGCCAGTTAGGCGGATTTCGGCAACGGACAGTTTCTGGTTTCAGACTCGACAACTGTGATTATGTTGTACGCTTCAGGAACCGTATGCACAAAAGGCGCCTGATCGCTCCACGATTCATTAGCGGGCTAACCGTGTCAGTCCATTTCATGCAGAAATCGTAACCCAATAGATTATGGCTATTACTATTTCAGAACAGATCTCTCAGGGTCTTGCAGACCGGATTGTTTCCGGCGCGATTCGACCCGGCGAGAAGCTGGAAGAACAGGTCATCGCAAACGAATTTGATGTGTCACGGACCCCGGTGCGCGATGCCTTGCGCCAACTTGCGGCGACCGGGTTGGTCGAAATTCGCCCCCACAAAGGGGTGACGGTAACCGACATCGGCGAGGATCGTCTCCATGACATGTTCGAGGCGATGGGAGAGCTGGAAGCATTGTGTGCGAAGTTGAGCGCTCAGCGCATGAATGCGGTCGAACGCAAGAAAATCGAACTGATCCATCGCGAAAGTGCCGAATACGCTGAAGCCAGCGACGAGCCAGCCTATGCGGACGCCAATGAGCGGTTTCACGATGCCATTTACGTTGGCGCACATAATGCCAGTTTGAAGTCGATAACCGAGGGTTTTCGCCGTCGTCTTGCACCGTTTCGCGCCAAAATCTTCTTCCAGATTAGCAATCGAATCTTGTCGTCCTATTCCGAGCACGAATTAATATTGGAGGCAATCCTGGCGGCCGATCGTGAGCGAGCCTACGAGGCAATGCGAAACCACATAGCTGCATCAAGTTTGAACGTCATCGATTATATGATGGCTGCAAGAACCGGGTCGGACGTGAAGGAGAAGACCGATCGAGCGGCCGAAGCGCTTACTGCCGCGAACAACTAATCCGCGCCGAATTTACAACAAGTACCCCATCGATAGCCGTTCGCGCCGCAGATCGTTTGGGGCTGTCGCGTTTTCGGCCAACGGGACCGATCGACTTAAGAATTGTTCGGATTATTAATTCCATATGTATGTGGTCGACGGCCGTAAGCATCTCGATTTAGCAACCCCAATAGGGTGACCGATCGGCGAAAATTATAATCGACGCAACGTAATTTTTATATCCACAGCTTGATATATGTACACAAAATATCTATTATGCATACTTGATGATTTGCTGACGCGCTGGCCGGCAGGCTCTTTCACGGTGCCGTTCCGACCCTGGCAACGCCGTTCAGTGCTGTATTATGCTCGACGAGGGGGTTTTTAGGGAACAGGTTGAACGGTACCTCGACACCGGCGTGCGTGAGATTTCGACCGCTGGGATCCAGGGCGAGTTCTTTTCTCTTCGATCAGACTGGCCGCTTCGGCCAAACCCGACTTTGGAAGTAGGCCACAGCACATTCGTAAAATAACAGGGAGGATAAGTTATGAAGCTCTACATGTTTCCCGTGTCGGCAACCAGCCGGTCGGTGCAGCTGTTCATTGGCGACAACGGAATCGACGTCGAACAACAGTCGGTCGACTTGATGACCGGTGAGCACAAGCAGGAGTCGTACGCTTCGATCAATCCGAACGCTCTGGTTCCGGTCCTCGAAGACGGCGATTTCCGGCTTACCGAAAGCTCGGCGATTCTCAAGTATCTCGCGGACAAAATCGATTCGCCTGCCTACCCGAAGGATTTGCAGGAACGCGCGCGGGTCAACGAAATGATGGACTGGATCAACACCCAATTCTATCGCGACTACGGTTACGGGTTGGTTTATCCGCAACTGTTTCCGAACCATCGCCGCCCCACCGATGAGTTCCATGACGGCGTTATCGCCTGGGGCAAGGAACGCTCCGAGGAATGGTTTGAGATCCTCAACAATTACTGGCTCGGGTCCGACAAAACGTACCTGTGCGGCGACCAGATCACCATTGCCGACTATTTCGCCATCGGCATTATTGTGATCGGCGAAATTATTCGATGCGACTTCTCGGCCTATCCCAACGTCGAGCGCTGGATGGCAAGAATGAAAGAATTGCCCAGCTGGGCGGAAGTCTACGGCCCGGCTGAGGGCTTTATCGAAGCGGTCAAGGAAAAACCCTTCGTCGCGATCTAACGCGCCAACGTGTTCCTTCAGGGCTGACGCCCTAATCGACCTTGGGTGCGCTCACAAGGAGACATCGATGACAATCGACATCGAACAGGTGGACCATATCGGCATACGGGTGGCCGAGCTCGACCGGGCCATGTCCTTCTATCAGGTCTTGGGCTTTAAGCTCGTCCACGAGGATACCAATGACGCCGTGGTCATTATTAAAAACAGCCGCGATGTTGAGATCAACCTGATCTACAACGCCAATGACGACAATGGCGGCGATAATATCCTCATGGATGTCGCCAACAAATATCCTGGCTATACCCACGTTGCGCTGCGGGTTAGCTCGATCAAGGCGGCGATGGAGGCGCTGGCTGAAAACGATATTGCGATCACCCAGGGCCCGGTATCGTTTGGCCTTGACGGCAATGTATCGCTGTTTGTTCGCGATCCCGACCGCAACGTCGTCGAGTTACGCGGACGCGAAGAGGATTTGTCATCGATTGGCGGGGCTGTTGAGTACGTGCCCGAGAACTGACCCGCCTATAAGGCTGGTCGAGTAGCGCGGTTGACAAGAAACTCATTGGAGAAGGCATCATGCTCAATCTGCCCCAGCGGCAAGGCGATCGCCCGATGACTAATTATGGTTTGCCGCATGAGCAACTGAGTCAAAATACACCGGCAGATGTCTACGCTAAGTTGAAGGATCAGGCGTACGATTTCGAGTTTGTCGAACGGCGACCCAGCATCATCTCGGTGCCCGGCGCCGAGGGGCTATGGCTGCTCGAGGAAGGCGGCCACAGCTGTAGCGAGGCATTCTTGCGCGGCAACGAATTCGCCCATGTTCATCCGCCTTACGATGGCAGTTTGCATATGATGTTACCGGATGACGACGTGCCGGAGCTTCTGGATAGGGGTTGGGGCGAATCGCACCCGTTGGTGCCGGTCGGGCGCGTGCCGCCGGGACTGGTCATGGTGTACGGCCCCCGCGATCCGGGCGAGCTAGATGTGATCCTCGGGCTGATCGACACGTCCTACAGGTATGCCCGCGGTATTTGACGGTTTGAGCGTTGGCGGAGCGGCGTCGATAAGCGCCGATTTCCACAGCGGTGTTAGTTTTCCGGGATGTAGCGCGACCGCCGGTGGGTGGCCCATCCGGAACGAGGGAGGAAAGTTATGAGTTGGTATGGATTGGCGAGCTATGGCGCGGGCGACGAGCGCCACCCCGCGATTGTCCTCGACAGCGGAATTTTCGATATGGCGGCGTCCTTCCAGGCGTTGCATGGCAATGAGAATGCATTGCCCGCCTGGATCGGCGGCGGAATCGACGAGGCTATCGCCCATTGGTCGCAGCACGGCGGCGAAATCCAAACGTTTGCCGATGCGCTTACCGCTTCGGCCAGCG
>JAPUHN010000271.1 GCA_027297685.1 Alphaproteobacteria bacterium
CCTGGCCACCGCCTTTGCCATTATTGAAACCGCCGCCACCCTGGCCCTTGCCTTGAGCCAGCGCGGCCGAAGATACGGCTAACGCTGCGGTCAGCACCACGGCAAGGCCGGATTTCGCGATTAGTCTCATGCCGGAACTCCCAGCCAATCCCTGTATTCAACTGGATGATAGATGATAGAGCGTTTGGGCTCAATACCACGTAAGGTGTTACAGCCGGCGTGTCGGTTCGGACCAGAGCGGTAGCGGGGTGTGATGTCCGCTCAGCTTGACTTTCGGGCCGGCCAATGGTGGCAAACGGGCGCTCTTTTTTAACCATACTTAAACTCCGTTGGCGCTATTTTCGATGGGTATTCTAACACAATACACCAATAAGTAGAGTTACCCTTCGTTTACCTGTCCTTAAGCTGGATTACCGATAAAAGCGGGGCCGCGTGCAAGACTTCGCGCATCCGCGCGGCCCTATCCGATCGCAGCGGTGCAAGTGGGTTAAAATAGTGTCGAACGCTGGTAAGACCAATTCCAACACGATGTCAGATGCGGCGACCGGCGCCTTGCCGCTGCGCCAAGCCTTATTCCAGGATCAAAAAGATAATGGGCTGATCGTCACCGATGGCAACGGCGTGATCGTTGATTGGAACGCAGGGGCTGAGCGCATGTACGGGTATTCTCGCGAGGAGACGTTGGGTCAGTCGCTCGATCTCATACGCGTACCGGCGGATGTAACGAAGCTAACCGATACCATGGCTGCCGTCTTGGCGCGCGACGGCAGTTGGTCGGGCGATGTAAATTTTAGGCGCAAAGACGGTAGCGTCGGTGTATCCAACACCGTTGTCTTTGCTTTTATTGATGACGATGGCAGCCCCGCCATGATTGGCATCAACCGCGACGTGAGCGAACAGCGGCGCGCGCAGAAAACGGAGCAAGAGGCAGCGGAAAGCTTGCGCTTAATCACGGATAGCCTGCCCGGGCATATTCTCCACGTCGACCGCGATCTGCGCTACCGTTTCGTGAACAAGGGTATCGAAGAGCTCTATGGCCAACCGCGCGAGTATTTCATCGGCAAGCGCGTGAGCGACGTGCAAGACCCGGCCGTGTATCGGGAAATTGCACCCTATTTCGAACGAGCGCTGGATGGTGCGGAAGTGACGTTCGAGTTGGAGCGCACGTCCGTCGACGGCGTGCGGCGGGACTACCAGACGACCTGCCTGCCGCAATTCGACGCTTCAGGAGAGGTGGTCGGCTGCTATGTATTGTCGGTCGACGTCACCGAACGCAAGCGTGCGGAAGCAACGGCGCTCGCCGCCAAAGATGAAGCCGAACACGCGAATAAGGCTAAATCGGAATTCTTGGCCAACATGAGCCACGAGTTGCGGACCCCGCTGAACGCCATCAATGGATTTTCGGAAATGATATTCGCCGAGACGCTGGGGCCGCTGGGCAACGTCGAATATCAAAAATATGCCGGCTATATCAAAGAATCTGGCCAACATCTTCTTGGCCTCATCAACGACTTGCTGGACATCTCGAAGATTGAGGCGGGCAGCATCGAGCTGGCGGACGAAATCGTCGGACTCGCCGCGCTCGTGCGTTCGTGTGTCGCCATGATCCGCGAACGCGCGGATGCCGAAAATGTGCAAATTCATGTCGATATTGACGAAGAGTTGCTGCCGTTGCTGTGCGCCGACGAGATGCGGATCAGGCAAGTGGTGTTAAATTTGCTATCGAATGCCGTTAAATTTACCCAAGCCGGCGGCGAGGTCACGGTTCGTGTCTGGTACCATGTCGACCGCGGTTTCGTGCTCCAGGTCGCCGATACCGGGATCGGCATCGCCGCCCACAACATTCCCAAGGCGCTTACCCGCTTCGAACAAGTTGAAAGCACACTCGACCGCACCTATGAAGGTACCGGTCTCGGCCTTCCGCTCACCAAATCGCTAGTTGAAGAGCATGGTGGCAATCTCGATCTGCACAGCCAGGTCGGCGTTGGCACCGTGATCACCGTGAGCTTGCCGGCCAGCCGCGCGATACGGCCGGCAGCGTAACTGCCGCATATCGCGGTCGCCTTTAAGCCACTTCGCCCGGCACGCGACCATAAACTTCGTGTGAAGTGTGAGCGTCCTCACACCTAAAGTCACATAAGCGACCATATTTCTTGTCAGAGGCATCGGAAAGTCTGTTCGACGCCTCGCTCAAGAAAGGTGGATCGCCATGAACAATCGAAAAAGCCGTGCCGTCAGGCCCGGTATCGCTTCGCGCCGCACGGTCGCCATCGCGATGCTGGGGGCGATGTTTTTGTCGAGTATTGCGCTCGCCACTCGTTCGGCGCAGGCGCAGTCTATCGATTTGCCGCGCGCCGAGGTGGTCGAGCAACTCGATACCCGGTATGCCGAAACGCAAGCCGCCGTCGGGGTCACCGACGAGGGTGGTGTGATCGAAGTGTTCACCACCAACGACGGTTCGACCTGGACTCTGGTCTTGACCAAAACCGACGGCACCAGCCGGGTCATAGCTGCGGGCGAAACCTGGATTAGACGGTAATATGACCGGTAAATACCACGACCCCGACGAGGGTAACCGCCGTTACCAGCGCACAATGGCGCAAGCGCTTGTTGCTGGTCTCGGCCGCGACGCGGCCTTCGAAGTCTGCGCCAACAACGGTTGGGAAGGGGTGGTGAAAGCTTTACTGCCGCCGCACTGCCGATCCCGAGATATACCGGCCAGCCGCCGCACCTCTTCAATTGTGAGCAAGGCCTCGGGGTAGAACTATTTGGCCTGCCCTGCGGTTTTTTACTGCGCTAGACTGGTCCCACGGCGCATAGAGTTCTGCGCCAATAGCAAAACCAGCAGGGGGACCTCCGACCATGGCCAGAGCAGTCAGGCGCATTATCGCGGCGCACAACGAAAACGGCGAGTCGTATATTCAGGAAGATAGCGGCGCACCCAATGTCACAAACACCGGCGGTATCGAGGGATATCTCTGGACCGAACTGTGGGCCGTCGACGGTACGCCGGCGAGCAACGCTGGCAACGCCGATGCCGCCGATCGGCCGATCAGTTTGCAGCCTCCGGTGCGCGGCAACGTGTTTCGGATCGTCGACATTCCGCCCGACACGCTGCGGTTCGGCGCCAACCTCGACCAGGCGGCTGATACCAGCACGGTGGCAGGCGAAGATGCCTACGCCGCCGGCGCCGGGTCGCGCCATCCGCAATATTTTATGTTTTATCAGCGCGTTAGATACTACTACAGCCGTTTACCCATACTCCTTCCCATTCTTTACGGCTGGTTGGAGAGGATTTATTCGCAGAGTTGGGAGCTGCCTAGTTTATTCAGACAACCAGCATCGATTCGATTTTGCTGAGAGGGTCATATCTGACTGTGTAGGCTTATGTTTCATAGACTTGTGGATGTTTCCGCGCCTATGTGGCAGGCCGCTTAGAACGTCAGCACCGCCCTCACCGGACGATGATCGGCGCCACCGGGTATCATTTGGCCACTGGTTCCTAGTCGCTCGTTTGGACAGTAATCCACCTCGTCTTTAAACAGGATCTCCGACGTTGCCGACCAATGTCGCGCCGGCCCGGCGAGGAATACGAAGTCCAGGATACTGTTGAACGTTGGATTGCAGCCGGAGCCGGTTAGCGGGCAGGTATCGGTGTCCACGCAGCCAGGCACCACCCATCGGAACATCCCGTCCTGCATGAACAGGTCGAACGCCCTGTTGCCGTGCTTCGTGTACGGCGTCACGTCGAAATTGAAGTCGCCAGCCAAAACGATTGCCGGGTTCGTTTGTGTTTTGGCCCTTCTCTGCGCCCATTCGCTGAGCCAAGCAGCCTGAGCCTGTCTTGTCTGTTCCCGGCCGCGCTGTAGATGATTAACCACGAACCAAAATTC
>JAPUHN010000272.1 GCA_027297685.1 Alphaproteobacteria bacterium
CACGAAGATGCTTCGAGATTGCCGGCAGGGAAATCGTGAACGGTTCGGCGAGCTCGCTTACATTTGCTTCGCCGAGGGCGAGCCGGCTCAGAATCGCCCGCCGGGTCGGGTCGGCGAGGGCGGCGAATGTGCGATCGAGGGGCGAATAGTTAACCATAAGGTTAACTATCTATTGTTTCACCTTCGACGGCAAGCCCAAATTGCAGCGCCAAAACGTTTTTTTTGGCAACCGTTAGCGTCCCTCGCGGCGCCAGGACAAGAGCAACGCCGCAGCGGTCAGGAACAGCAATAGCAGGGCGGGCAAAAGCGGCAGGGCGCGGATACCACTCACTTTGAAGGCGCTATTGGCTTGAAAAGCGATCCATTGGGTATTGGCACTGATATCTATGCTGGCCATGTCGCGTCCGCGCGCAATGTGACGAATATCGGGGACTGGATTATCCACCAACCAGGAAATACTGCCGCCGGTCGCCGTTACCAGCGGTCGTAAGATTGCATCGGTCGCCGTAACGTCGCTCAGTTCGACCGAATTCAGGGCGCCAACACCGGTGATAGTCGATCGCTGGCCGTCGGTGAGCTGATAGAGGCCGGCTTCGTCGATTACCAATACCCCAACCGCCCGCCCTTGTCCGGCCTCTTCGAGAACCACCTGTTCGGTTCGTCCGGACGGGAACGTGACTTCTACCGGCTCCGTGACAGGTTCGAGGTTGCGCCGAGTGATCTCTAGCCGGTTTGCTCGGGCAACGGCGGTAAGCTGGTTTTCTTCGAGCTCGGGCTCCTTCATCAGCCAATGGGCGAGCCGGCGCAACAATTCGTCATGGGGACCACCGCCTTCGAAATCGCGAGCCCACAGCCAAATATGATCGCTGAGAAGCTGCGCGACCCGCCCTTCTCCGACGCGATCAAGGATCAACAAGGGACGCTCTTCGGTGCCTTCCATGACCGTGATGCCCGAGTGCGGCACGGCATCGATTTGCCGGAACCAGCGGCCCCACTGCGGCAGCTCATCCGAGTCCGGTGGCTGCAGACCCGGTAAGGTCGCGGTGACCGGGTGCCGCCGTCCGGTATCCGTGACGCTGACGTAGAACGGCTCGCTTATGACATCGCCTGTCGGCTCCGCCGGCAGCACGCGTGCCAGATCCGTGCGGTACAGGCTGGTTATCGGCGATTGGCTGGGCGCTGCCGCGTCGAGAAGGGCGCCGCCCGCAAGCACGTAGTCGGCGATGTTCTTCAGATAAATCGATGGCAGCACGCCCATGCGGCGGTAGCGGTCGAAAATTATCAGATCGAATTCGTTGAGCTTGATTTCGAACAATTCGCGGTAGGGAAACGCGATCAGGCTGAGTTCGCGCACCGGGGTGCCATCCTGCTTTTCAGGCGGGCGGAGAATGGTGAAATGAACCAAATCGACCGACGGGTCAGCTTTCAGGAGGTTGCGCCAGGTGCGTTCGCCGGGATGAGGTTGGCCCGACACCAGCAGCACGCGAAGGCGGTCGCGGATACCGTTGACGATCACGATTGCCCGGTTATTGGCCAGCGTGAGTTCGGCCGGTCCTTCAGCGACTGTGATGTCGTAGACGCTAGACCCGCCGCGGTCGACGATCAACTCGATGGTATGGTCCGAGCCAACGGGGGCCAATATCGTACGCCCGGCGGTTTCGCCGTCGCGTCGTATTGTCACTTGAGCTTGGCGGGTGCGGACCGAAGCGGGCTCGTCGATGCGTAGCGTGAGACGGACGCTTTGGCCGACGATGCCGTAACCTGGCGACTGCACCACCGACAAGCGCCGGTCGCCAGCCTCCCGGCGGCCCGACAGCAATACGTGAAGCGGCCCGTCGAGCGCGAAATCGTCCGGTATGTCCGGCGTATCGTGCACCTGGCCATCGGTGATGAACATTGCGCCGGCAAACCGGTCGCGGGGAACTTCGGCCATCGCGTTTTCCAACGCCGCGAACAGCCTTGTACCGGATTGCGGCTCGTTGCTAGCGTCGATCGACGCCGGATCATCCGACCGGCCGACGCGGATCACCCGCAACTCCAAGTCTTCTCGGCCCGCCAATTTGGCTTCAACCTCTTCGAGCGCCCGTTGCGTATCCTCGGAGCGTGCGCCGATACCTTGGCTTAGGCTGTCGTCGACCACGACGATGGCAATGTCGCTCAGTGGCTCGCGATCCTCGACAATAACCGAGGGGTTGGCGAGCGCAGCTATCAGCGCGCCTGCCGTCGTCAAACGCCACCCCAGCGCTGGCGCCACCCGGCCGATCCGCGGTGCGATCAGGCCCAACGCGAACACCACAACACAGACAGCGGCGATGAGGCCAAGTATTTCGGTAGGTAAAAGCGGGTCCCAGGCGACGGAAAAGTTTTTCATCGGCGTGGTTCCTACTGACCCAGACGTTCCAGGATGGCGTCGACGTGGACCTGGTCGGCTTTGTAATTGCCGGTTAGCGCATACATCACCAGATTGACGCCGAACCGGCGCGCCAATTCCCTTTGCCGTTCGCCACCGGGTATCACTGGGTACAGCGGGCGCCCGCGGTTATCGACGGCCCAAGCTGCTGCATAATCGTTGCTGCCGACAATGACCGACGAGACTCCGTCGTTGACCCGTTCGTCAGGCTGTTCGACCCAAAGCGCGCCGCCGTCCCAACGGCCGGGGAAATCTCGCAGCAGATAAAACGACTTGGTCAGAACGTGATTGCCGGGAACCGGTATGAGCGCCGGAATATCCAGTCCGTCGACCAATTCTCGTAACTTCTGTGTACCTTCACCGACTCCGATGGAATACTGCTGGTCTCTTGTATCGAACAAAATCGAGCCGCCGTTGCGCATGTAACTATTGATCCGCGTCTTCGCCTGATCGCTCAGTGGGGGTTGGACGTTGGAGATTGGCCAATACAGCAGCGGGAAGAACGCCAGCTCATCGCGTTCCACATCGAGTCCTACCGGCTCGCCGGGAACCACAGACGTACGCGCCGTGAGCACCATACCCAGCCCGACCAGCCCGGCACGGCTGGTCTCGTCGAGCTTGGCATCGCCGGTTATTATGTATGCCAGCCGGGTGGTGTCGGTAACCTCAATGGCGAAACGGTCGCTTGTTTGGGCGACCGCATCGCCGTATCCGGCTACCACCGTAAATCCCAGAGTGAGCGTTACAATGGCCGTGGCGGCGCGGTGTTTCGCCTGGAGCGGCAGCAGGCCGCGCAACGCCAGACCAATGAGGAAATCGATTAGTAGCAGGGCCAAAGCAGCGGTCAGAAACCACGACCGTAGGTCAATTTGCCGCGCCGGACCGTAAGGCGACGTGAATATCCCCGCACTCGCGTTTTCAAGTGTGTTCAACGTCGTTAACTCGGGACCCAAGTTGAGCGCCCGCCGGCTCCCTTCGGGACCGTAGAGTCCCGGCGGTGTCCGCGACGATATCCGAATCGTGTCGGCTTCGCTGGCTTCAACCGGTCGTACGGTGACCGCCGGATCGATAAAATGACCGAAACCGTCGAGGACGCGATGGGGCCGCAAGGTTCCAGTTTCGGCTCCCCTGGCAACGCCTTGGCTCAACGCCACGATCCGTCGCAGCATGTCGACATAAAGTCCGGATAGGGCCAGAGACGACCACTCGGCGTTGGCCGTTGTATGAAACAGGATCAACCAGCCGTCGCCGCGTTGGTCGGCGGTCACCAACGGCGTGCCATCGTTCAGGCGCGCCCACGTCTTGCCGGCGAGAGTCGGCGAAGGTTCGGCGAGAACTTGTCGGGTAATGACGACTTCGTCGGAAACGTCGAGACCGGCAAAAGGTGAATCCGGTTCGAAGGGCGCCAAGGTGGCCGGCCGATTCCAACTCATGGCGCCGCCAAATATTCGGCCGCCACGGCGCAGCGCGACCGGAAGGAGATCGTCCGAACCCTCGGCCAGTTTGGCGCCGGCAAAGCGCACCAATACCCCGCCGTCTTCGATCCATCTGGTTAGCCGAGATTGCTCGGTACGCGTCAGGGTACCAATGTCCGCCAAAACCATGACCGCGAGTTCACGTCCAAGTAATTCGTCGATCGTGCCCCCGCGCAACTCGGCGAACGGTTCGAGCGCGCGATTGACGTAAAACGCGTCGCCCAACAGTGGCTGATCGACCTCGGCGCTATCGCCCGATGCGATGCCGACCGGCCGCCGGCGAAACCGTTCGTCGACCAAGAAGACCGCGCCGGCAGTAGGTTCGTCCGAGATCGCCACGCGGGCGATTCGATTGCGCAGCTCGCTCGGCAACACAACACGCACATCTGCAGACTGAGACCCCTGTTCAAAGCGCGCCGTCTCGCGCGCCAACAATCGTCCGTCTTCGGCCATAGCGACGACGCTGACGATCTGCGGCGCATCCGACACCGGCCGCACGAGGTGCACCACCATGGCATCGGCGGCGTTGGCGATGCCCGTGATGGCGATTGGCAGTTCGGTGTCTGACGGTGCGTATAGCTGTAATCCGCCGAATGCCTGGAGCTTGCGCATCAATAAATCATCAGCGTCGACTTCCGATGGTCGGGCCGGCCCCACCGATTTATCGGCTCCGCCGGTGCTTCGTAATCCGTCGCTTAGCCAGACCGCGTTGACCGAACCGTCGAGGTCTAGACCATCGAGGATTGCCGATACGGCTTTGCGGTCGGCCGGCCAGGGTTTGGGCGCGATCGTCAGCAGATAATCGCGTGCCTCCGCGGGTCGCATCAGTTCAGCCGCACTCAACGGTTCGCCAGCCTCGGGTGCCGTCGTCAAAACGATGACATTCTTACCGCTTCGTTCGGCTTGGTCCAAAAAGTCGGACGCTGTGGCGTGACGGGCCGGCCAATCGCGTGCCGCCGCCCATCCATCGTCGATAACAAGCAGCAATGGTCCGCTGCCGCGTAGCTCGCGCGCTGGATTGATCACCGGATGGGCAAATGCGGCGACGATCAAGGCGGCCAGGCAGAGGCGCAGCAATAGCAGCCACCACGGGGTTCGGTGCGGCGTTTCTTCGCGTTGTTCGAGGCCAAATAAAAGCCGGATTGCGGGAAAGGAAACGCGCCGCGGCGCAGGCGGTACGGCGCGCAGAAGCCACCACAAAATCGGCAACGTGACCAATCCGGCGAGGATCCAGGGAGCGGTAAAAGACAAAAGACCCACACTCAACATCGTATTATTGGGCTCCTAAAGGTCCAAGTGGTCGGCGATTGCCGTGTACAGCCCCAATAGTGCGGGTTGTGCCGGTCCATCGGTGTTGTGTACTGCGAAATACCAATCGGTGCGCCGGGCAAACGTACTGAGTTCGTCCTGCAATTCTGCCAGACGTTTCAAATAGCCGAGCCTGAGGCCTTCGGCCCGGCTGACCAGCAATTCCCCTTCATCTTCCATACCCAAGAAGCGCCGGCGGCCTTGAAACGGCATTTCCACCTCGGCGGGGTCGAGTACTTGTAGCATGAAACCCCGGATGCCCCGCGCGGCGAGGGTTCGCGCCGCCTGCAAGATCGTCTCGGGCGGGGCTAGAAAGTCGCCGATTAGAACGACCGAACCAAAGCGCGGCAGCTCAGGCGTCGGCGGAATGCCGTTATCGTTCGCGCGCGTCTGACGTTCGGTCACGATCGAAGCGATTCGATTCAATGTCGCGCGGCCAGACGCCGGGCGGTCCGGCCGGTCAAGCAACGCAATGCGTTCGCTTCCGCGCACCAGCAGCGACATCAGAGCGAGGTTGAGGACTGTCGCCCGTTCCCATTTTTCCGGCAAGGCGCTATCGCTTCGGTAATTCATCGATGCCGATTGGTCGAGCCAAAACCACACGCTTTGTGCTGCTTCCCACTCGGTTTCGCGAATGTACAGGCGATCGCTACGCGCCGACCGGCGCCAATCAATTTGTTGGCGCGCATCGCCATAACCATAGGGACGGAATTGCCAGAAGCTTTCGCCTTGCCCAACGCGGCGGCGGCCGTGCACACCCTGGGCAACTGTCGTTGCCACCCGATCGGCCGCCACAAGTAACGGCGGCAATGGGGCGGCAAGTGCTTCGCCGAGTTGTCGGTATCCCGGTGTTTGGGATGCAATGGATCCTCTCGATGCGTTCACGAACAGCGACCTGCGGCAATGCTCTGGCCAGTCCTCACGATACGTGCTCGCAAAGGCGTTCGATGACGGTTTCGATCGTCAGCCCGTCGGCGCGGGCGGCGAAGTTGAGCGCCATGCGATGACGCAGCACCGATGGCGCCAGCGCGATTACATCGTCGATTGATGGCGCCACCCGACCTTGCAGCAGTGCGCGTGCACGACAGGTCAGCATCAGCGCCTGGCTGGCCCGCGGCCCCGGACCCCAGGCAATCGATTGTGCGAGATCACTGTCGTCGGTCGAATCGGGCCGGCCTGCGCGCACCAACTTAAGAATCGCGTCGACGACGCTTTCTCCGATCGGCAAACGGCGGATCAATTTCTGTGCCGACTGTAATTGCACCGCGTCGATTACGTTTTCGGCCTTGGCGTCGTTGAGCCCCGTTGTCGACAACAGCATCTGCCGCTCGGCGTCGATATCGGGGTAATCGACATTCACCTGCAATAAAAACCGGTCGAGCTGCGCTTCCGGTAGCGGGTACGTGCCCTCATGCTCGAGCGGGTTCTGGGTGGCGAGGACATGGAAAGGTTGAGGAAGTTTATAGTTCTGACCGGCCACCGAGACTTCGTTTTCCTGCATCGACTGCAACAGCGCCGATTGGGTTCGCGGGCTGGCGCGGTTGATCTCGTCCGCCATTAACAGTTGGGTGAACACGGGACCGCGTATGAAGCGAAAGGAACGCTGGCCCGGTTCGCTTTCGTCGAGAATTTCCGAGCCGATTATATCGGCGGGCATCAAATCTGGCGTACATTGTACCCGCCGGTTGTCCAGTCCCAATACGGTTCCCAAGGTTTCGACCAAAAGCGTCTTGGCCAGCCCCGGCACGCCGACCAACAGAAGATGACCACCAGACAGCAGCGTGATAAGAGTTTCGTCGACGACGTCGGTCTGACCAAAGATTACGCGGCCAATTCCCGCGCGAATGCGCGCCAATTGTTCGCCGACCTGCTCGATCTGGCTGTAAACCTCTTCGAGCGTGCCAGCACTTGTTTGCGGCAGGTCTTCGATGGTCATAGAGCGGCTCCTATGGTTGGCGAACACTGACGATGAATACTGACTCTGCTAATCCGAATATTCTCGCCACGCGAATTCGTGACGGGAAAACTGGCGGCTCCCGGCGTGTTCCAGTCGATTGCGGACACTTCGATATGCGCATTGGCCGAGACGGGACGTGGTATTATCGCGGTTCAGCAATTCGGCGTAAACCGTTGGTAACGCTGTTTTCATCGGTTCTAAAACGCGACAACGATGGGCAGTTTTGGCTCGAAACGCCGGTCGAGAGAGGGCGCATAGACGTCGATGATGCTCCTTTTGTGGCGGTTGCATTGGATATATCTGGTTCGGGCGATTCTCAAACGCTGATATTCCACACAAATCTCGAAGAAACTGTGACTGCCGACCGTGACCATCCAATCCGTGTCGAAACCGACGTGGAGACGGGCGAACCGTCACCCTATATCCACATTCGCAATGGCCTTGATGCCCTGATTGTGCGCTCGGTCTATTATCAATTGGCCGACTTGGCGGTGAGTCTGCAAGACGATGATTTGCTGGGCGTGTGGAGTTCGGGGATTTATTTCGAGCTCGGACGCGCTGCGGACGATGACGATAGCTAAGCCGGGCAGCACTACGCATTTCACCCGCGAGCTGCTCATCGCGCGGT
Source organism: Alphaproteobacteria bacterium (assembly GCA_027297685.1). Taxonomy (GTDB): domain Bacteria; phylum Pseudomonadota; class Alphaproteobacteria; order UBA6615; family UBA6615; genus JAPUHN01. The sequence goes on from JAPUHN010000272.1 coordinate 7,779, forward strand.
TATTGTCGGCGCAGAGCCATATTGGCCGCCGCCGCGCGACGGGTGCGGCAATTCGCCAAATGCTGCACGATGATACACCTCTCGACGCGCCGATGCCGCTCGAAGATAGACTTGTGGATCGATCCGAATTTCAGCCGTCCAATCGACGCGGCGATCATGATTTGAACGATGCCGGCATGCGGCCCAACCCGCCGTTGATCCCGGCGGCTGTTCTCGTGCCGCTGGTAGAGCGCGATGGAAGCTATACGGTGTTGCTGACAGAACGATCGGCTGATCTATCCAATCATGCCGGGCAAATCAGCTTTCCCGGCGGGCGCATCGAAGCGGACGATAGATCGCCGGAGCGCGCAGCGCTGCGCGAAGCCGAAGAAGAAATTGGTCTGACCGCCGACTTTGTCGACGTGATCGGCAATCTCGACATTTATGAGGTGCGCACCGGGTTCGAGGTGTTTCCCGTTGTCGGCCTGGTACGAACCGGATTTGATCTCAAGCTCGATCATGATGAAGTGGCCGATGTATTCGAAGTGCCGTTGTCCTTTGTGCTGGATCCACGTAATCACCATCGCCAAAGTCGGACTTTCTATGGAAGGCAGCGTTATTTTTATGTGTTGCCCTTCGAAGACCGTTACATTTGGGGGGCGACAGCGGGAATGCTGATCAATCTCTACGAAGTGTTGACCGGCGAGAAAGCGTCGTGGCGATGACCGTCACTGGTGCCTAGTCCATTTGGCAAATGGAACCGGTTACCCACATTCGCCCGCAAACGTGGATGACGGCGCCAGCAACGGTGTCGGTGATGGCCGCGCTCAGTGCTGGCGAGACGACCGGCCTGGTGGCGCTATTCGTCGGTGGCTGCGTGCGTGACAGCTTGCTGGGCCGCGACGTTGGCGATGTCGATATCGCGACTGCGCTGGCGCCGGACATCGTGTCCAAGCGAATAGAGGACGCTGGGCTTAAGGCTGTGCCGACGGGCTTGGCGCACGGTACCGTCACGGCGGTCGTCGAGGCGCGGCATTTCGAAATCACCACGTTGCGGATCGACGTCGATACCGATGGACGACGCGCCACGATCGCCTTTACCGACGATTGGGTCGCCGATGCGGAACGGCGCGATTTCACCGTCAACGCGCTGTACGCCGATGGCGCGGGCGCCATTTTCGACCCGGTGGGCGGGCTCGCAGATTTGAAAGCCGGCCGCATTCGCTTCGTCGGCGATGCCGAGCAACGCATTCGTGAAGATGTTCTGCGTTTGCTGCGATTTTTCCGATTCTACGCCCAATTCGGCACGCCACCGCCCGATCGCGACGCTATCTCTGCCTGCGCGAAACTTGCCAATCTGTTGCCGACCCTTTCGGGCGAGCGTGTGGCCGCGGAGACGCTCAAACTGTTGACCGCCGCCGACCCGGCCACCACGATGACGCTGATGTCCGCCAACGGCGTGCTTCAGCACTTTCTGCCCGAAGCCAAAGAGATCGACCGGCTGGCCGCTCTGGTGACGGTGGATGGGGTTGCCGATCAAGCCGATCCGCTGCGGCGCCTGGCGGCCGTCCTCAAGGTCGATGCGGCGGGCGCCGATGCGATTGCCGCCCGCCTGCGGTTGTCCAAGGCCGATCGGGTGCGTCTGCGCGAGCTCGTTGCCACCGACCATCGCCTCGAAAGAGACATGAGCCCGCAGCAAATGCGGGTGGCGTTGTACCGGCTCGGCGCCGATGTGTGGCGTGACCGGGTATTGATCGACTGGGCCGAGGAAATCGCCGTCGGCACGCCCCAGGATCGCCACGCCGCAGACGCCTGGCGGGAACTTTATGATTTGACCGTTGAATGGACGCCGCCGACGTTTCCGCTCCAAGGACACGATGTATTGGCGCTTGGTGTCGCGGCCGGGCCAGCGGTCGGCCGCCATCTCGCTACCGTCGAAGAATGGTGGATCGCCGGAGATTTTGTCGCCGACCGAAGGGCCTGCCTCGCCGAATTACGAGAACTTGTCCGCCCACGGTAACCCTACGTAGCGCGCTATTTTGCGCGAACCAGCGTGCCTTTCATTCGCAGTTCGACAATTTCGTCGCGCATGCGCAGGAACGAAATGTCCATGCCTTTTTCGGTCAAGGAGCGCCGGTAGACCTGAAGTTCCGAACTGCCGCTGTCGCCGATCGCCATCGAATAAACGGTCATCTCGCCCTTTTCGAGCGTCGCCCAGCGCATCGGCTCACCGAGCAGGGGGTTCGGCAATTCGGCTTTCTTAAACAAGCCGCCCTTTGGCGCTAAAATGAACACATCCTCTTTATCCTCGAGCGGGATGAAGTTTTCTTCCACCGAACGGCGCTTCACGTCGTCGCCGGTCCGTGCGCCGTCGGCTCCGCGCACGACCGTGATCCACTTGATCGTGAAACCGCCGTTTTTGTATGCCTCTATGGTGACGTCGAGATCGCGTTGTTCGGTGACGTTTTCGATAACGCGTTCGGCAGTTCCGCTACCGACATAAGAGCCATAGAAACGTTCGTGGTCTTCGGCGGCGAATGCGGTACCAGTGCTGACCGGAAGCAACACGGCAACGATAACCACCGTCAAGAGCGATTTAGGGGACCACATAAACATTAGCGGTGTTTCCTATCAGTGGGCGCCGGGCTGAGCCTCGCGCACCTCAATTTCCGACTTTCACCAACCGTGCTTCCACCTGGCGTTGGGGTTCGCCGTCAGTGGTGTTGACGAATTTAAGGGTCATCCCAGTGCCGCTTATGGTGCGATTATAAGTCTGCACCGTATAACTGCCGTTTTCACTGACCCGCATGACGTTCACTGTTAGCGTCTGGCCCAGAATGCGCGCCCATATTAGACCGTCCCCCATGGCGTTTGTCGCCGTTTTGCTGGTGAATACATTGGGCCGATTGCTGGGCGAGAATGCGACCCGCGCGCTTCGTTTGCGCACGTCGGGATTATTCGGGTCGCCGCCGCCGCGAATGACGCTTGTCCACTCGACATAAAACCCGTTGGACTGCGGCCCAATGCGAACGTCGAGATCGCGCACGGTCACGCCAAAATACAAACTGTCTTCGTTCTCCGCGATGCCGGACCCTTGGAAATGACCGTAGAAGGCATCGATCGGCAGTGTTTGGGCGTTGGCGCCAATCGGACTAGCCAACACCAAAAACACAGATCCAACGATAGCGGCTCGCGCCACGACGCCCATCAGCCTTCCAAACATCAAACCACCCTCTCTATCCCCGCAAGCATATTGTTACGCGCAGTCTAGCTGGCGCAGGGCTACTTCGCCATATGGTACCCTATTTGCGAACTGCAACAGGCTGACCGGACGCGTAGTGCGTCTTTGAACGATTGGTCACGTCCAGGTGGCGTGCGGCGGCAGAGACATCAGGATCGCATCGACGTTGCCGCCTGTCTTGAGGCCGAATTGGGTGCCGCGGTCGTACAACAGATTGAACTCGGCGTAGCGGCCCCGTCGTTCGAGCTGGTGGGCGCGTTGTTCGTCGGTCCACGGCGCGTCCATGTGTCGGCGAACGATCTGCGGATAGACCACCAGAAACGCCTTGCCGACCGCTTGCGTGAAGGCAAAGTCGGCCTGCCAATCGCCGGTGTCGATGTAATCGTAGAAGATACCGCCGACACCGCGCGGTTCGTCGCGGTGGGGCAGGAAAAAATACTCATCGCACCATTTTTTGAATCGCTCGTAGTAATCGCTGCCGTGGCTGTCGCAGGCACCTTTGAGCGCGCCGTGGAAAGCCGACGTATCGGCATCGTCGGGGTACATCGGCGTAAGATCGGCGCCACCGCCAAACCAGCCCTTGGTGGTGAAGATGTGGCGCGTATTCATGTGGACGGCGGGTACCAGCGGCGACTGCGGATGGGCGACCAGTGATATGCCCGAGGCCCAAAACCGTCCATCCGTGTCGGCGCCGGGAATTTGCTGTCTGAATTCCTCGGAGAAAATTCCCATCACCGTCGACACGTTCACCCCGACCTTTTCGAATACCCGGCCGCGCATGGCCGACATAACGCCGCCCCCGCCGTCGCCGTCACCGTCATCGGGCCGGCGCCAGGACGTCTGTTCGAACCTCCCGGCGGGCCGGTCGGCGAAAGGGCCGGCATGCTCTTCTTCGATCGCTTCGAAAACAACGCATATTTGATCGCGCAGGGATTCAAACCACGCTGCGGTCAAGGCCTGCCGGTCGCTGGTAGTGTCCTGATCGGATGCTGGAGGCATTCAAGCTGCTCCCGGCAGTTGATTGGTTTGGCGCAACGCTTCTCCCAATACCATAGCGGCGGCAACGGCGACATTCAGCGATCGCAGGCCCGGCACCATCGGCACGCGCACCGCCCCATCGACGAATTGGCGCACATCGTCGGGCACGCCATCGGACTCACGGCCAACCATCAACGTGTCGTCACCGGCGAAGCGAAAATCGACATAGTCAATGCTGGCCCGTGTCGTCAGCAAAATCAGCCGCCCTTGCCGTGTGGGCTGGTCGATGTAGGCCTGCCAGGACCGGTGCCGCGCAATTTCCGTGTGATCGAGGTAGTCCATGCCGGCGCGCCGTAGATGCTTGTCGGTCATGACGAAGCCGGCCGGCTCGATGAGGTCGACCGCGATCCCAAGACAAGCGGCAAGCCGCAATATGGTTCCGGTGTTTTGCGGAATATCGGGTTGAAACAGGGCAAGTCGCATGGCGTTTTTTACCGGCTGGTTAAGCGGAAACGAAAGCGGCAATTGTCCAGTTTCGCGCGGACTTGGCAAATCAACGGCAATTCGACTATATGCGGTATGACCGTGTGACCGACGTGTTAGATATGGATATTACGTCGATCCGTCAAAGACACCAGCAGGGCGGGGAAACCTCTCGTTGCGGCACGGTGTCACATTGCGTTTGCACCCGCGAACCGCATATTCAGCAGTGAAAGCGGGGGAAGCTGCTGTGCGGTGTGCGGCACGCTTCAGGAAGGGAAATTTTCCGATGACCGACTGCGCAAGCGAGTCCGGTAAACACTCGGAAAATCGGCGTGATTTCTTATATCTCACCGCCGGCCTGTTTACGGGTCTCGGCACGGCGCTGGCGCTTTGGCCATTCATGCACTCCTTGAATCCCACCGGCGATGTTCTGGCGCTAGAAACCGTCGACGTCGATATTGCACCGATCGAAACGGGACAGTCGGTCACTGTCGTCTGGCAAGGCAAGCCGGTATTCATTCGGCGGCGGACACCCGACGAGATCGGGGCCGCCGAACAGGCACAGCTCGACGAGCTCCGCGATCCGCAGAGCGACGCGGACCGCGTGGTCAAACCCGAGTGGCTGGTCGTGGTTGGGGTGTGCCCTCATCTTGGTTGTGTCCCGCGGGGTCAGAGGTTGAAAACGCTGCGCGGCGAGTGGAACGGTTGGCACTGCACGTGCCATGGATCGCAATACGATACATCGGGGCGCATTCGAAAAGGCCCGTCGCCGAAGAATTTGCCCGTGCCGAAGTACGAATTTCTTAACGATACAACTATACGGATCGGCTGAATTGGGGCGATACATGAATACACATGAGCACCAAACCGGTTTTTCCGGTATTGAATTCGAACGACGGCAGCGGCGTAGTGCGCGGCACGCTTCAGGAAGGGAAATTTTCCGATGACCGATCACGCAAGCGAGCCGGGCGGGCAACCGGAAAGCCGCCGAGATTTCTTGTATCTCTCCGTCGGACTTTTTTCCGGTGTCGGTACGGTGCTGGCGATGTGGCCGTTCATACATTCGATGAATCCCTCGGCCGACGTTTTGGCGCTGTCGACAACCGAAGTTGATTTATCGCCGATCGAGGTGGGGCAGGCGATCACCGTAATCTGGCAGCAAAAACCGGTGTTCATACGCCGCCGCACAGCCGAGGAAATTCAGACCGCAGAACAAACGCCGGACGCCGATCTACCCGATCCGCAATCCGATGCGGACCGTGTGATCAAGCCCGAGTGGCTGGTCGTTGTCGGTGTCTGCACCCACTTGGGCTGTATTCCACTGGGTCAGAGATCGACCGAGCCGCGCGGCGATTGGAATGGCTGGTTCTGTCCGTGCCACGGCTCCCACTACGATACTTCGGGGCGAATTCGAAAAGGACCAGCACCGGAGAACCTGTTCGTACCGAAGTACGAATTTCTCGACGACAACACTATTAAAATCGGCTGAGCGGGGCGATATATGAGCTCACACACGCAACACAGCGGGTATTCCGTCGGTGGGTTGGTGAAATGGATCGACAGCCGCTTGCCGGTCTTCACTTATCTGCAAAAGGAATATGGCGAGTTTCCGGCGCCGCGAAATTTTAACTACTGGTGGAACTTCGGCGCGATTTTGTCGTTCATGCTCGTGTTGATGATTTTCACAGGCATTTTCCTCGCCATGCAGTACACGCCGCATGTCAGTATGGCATTCGATTCGGTCGAGCGGATCATGCGCGACGTCAATTACGGCTGGATGTTGCGTTATATGCACTCCAACGGCGCCACGTTCTTCTTTATCGCCGTCTACATTCATTTATTCCGTGGCCTCTACTACGGGTCGTACAAGAACCCGCGCGAGCTGTTGTGGATATTCGGCGTCGTCATTCTGGTTCTGATGATGGCGTCGGCGTTCACTGGCTATGTGCTGCCTTGGGGCCAGATGAGTTTCTGGGGCGCCACGGTCATCACCAATCTGTTTTCGGCCATACCTTTGGTAGGTGATTGGATCGTAACCTGGCTGTGGGGCGGGTTCGCAATCGATAATCCAACGCTCAACCGGTTTTTCTCACTGCATTTTGTGCTGCCGTTCGTAATTTTCGCCGTTGTGGCTCTGCACGTCGTAGCGCTCCATGTCACCGGTTCGAACAACCCCCTGGGGATCGATCCCAAGGGGCCGCAGGACACCCTTCCGTTCCACCCCTATTACACCGCCAAAGACAGTTTCGGCCTGGCCGTGTGGATTACTCTGTTCGCCGCGGTGGTGTTTTTCGCCCCCAACTTTTTCGGCGAACCGGAGAACTATCTCAGGGCCAACCCACTGCAAACGCCGGCGGAAATCGTACCCGAATGGTATTTCCTGCCCTATTTCGCGATTCTGCGGTCGATCGACTTCGACCTGTGGTTCATCGACGCAAAACTGGGCGGTGTTATCGTCATGACCGGCTCGATATTGGTCTTGTTTGTCGTCCCCTGGCTCGACCGCTCGCCGGTTCGCAGCGCCCGGTTCCGTCCGGTCTACAAATGGTTCTTCTGGATCTTCCTGCTCGATTGCGTCCTGCTTGGGTTCGTCGGCGGTCATAGGCCGGACGATTTGGTCTTCGAGGGGGTCAAGCAGCTCGAATTCATCGACCTCGGCCACGTTGGGACGGCCTGGTATTTCATCCACTTCCTGGTGATTATCCCGGTGCTGGGGATGATCGAAAAGACAAAGCCTTTGCCGACCAGCATTGCCGAGCCGGTTCTAGGGGGCGGACAAGCTGCCGCCGGGGCCGCAGCCAAGCCGATGGAGAAGGCGTGATGGATATCGGTAAACGGCTATCACGCGCCGCCGCCATCGCGGTGGTTACCGGCCTGGCGCTGCTGGGCGGCACAACGACTGACGTTGGAGCCAGCGAAACTGAACATCCGGAGGCCCAGGATTGGAAATTCACGGGCCCGTTCGGCAAGTTCGATATAGCCGCGATTCAGCGCGGATTACAGGTCTATCTCGAGGTTTGTTCGGCCTGCCACAGCCTCAACCAAATTGCCTACCGCAACCTGCTCGATCTCGGTTTCAACGCCGACGAGGTCAAGGCGATTGCGGCGGAATACGAGGTGACCGACGGACCCGACGACAATGGCGACATGTTCGAAAGGCCGGCGCGGCCGTCGGACAAGTTTGTGCTGCCCTTCGCCAACGAGAAGGCGGCGCGGGCATCCAATAACGGCGCCTTTCCGACCGATTTGTCGTTGCTCGCAAAGGCGCACCCGGCGGGACCCGATTATATATTTGCGGTCCTGACCGGCTTCGACGATCCGCCCGACGATGTCGAGCTTGGAGACGGGATGAACTACAATCCGTATTTTTCCGGCAAGCAAATCGCCATGGCGCAGCCATTGTTCGAGGGTTCGGTCGAGTATTCCGATGGCACCAAGGCAACCGTCGAAAATATGGCGCGGGATGTCGCCAATTTCCTCCACTGGACGGCGGAACCCGAGATGGAAGACCGCAAGCGGATCGGTTGGAAGGTCGTGTTGTTCCTGCTCGTGTTGAGCGCGTTGCTCTACGCCACCAAGCGAAAGGTCTGGTCGAGCGTTCACTGAGCGCAATCTATTTATCAAAGACTGGGCCGCCGGCTGTAGGGTCGGCGGCCTTTTTCATTTTTCACAGGTGACGCCGCGCTCCCCCGGTGGTAGCCAACAGGGAACAACGAATAGGGGAGGCCCCATGGCTCGCGAAACGATTGTCACCTGCGCCGTTACCGGCGGCCACATGAATTTCCACAAGCATCCCAATTTCCCGATTACGCCAAAGCAAATTGCGGAGGCCTGTATCGAAGCACGCCAGGCCGGTGCGGCGGTGACGCACATCCACGTTCGCGACCCTGAGACCGGCGATCGGTCGGCCGATCCGGCGCATTTTCGCGAGGTGGTCGAACGCATTCGAGATTCCGGCAGCGATGTTCTGATCAACCTGACGACCGGCGAAGGCGGGCGTTACGTGCCCAGTGACGACGATCCGCGCGTCGGTGGTGAAGAAACCACCCTCAATCCGCCGGAGGTGCGGGTCCGCCACGTGCTCGAACTGCGGCCGGACATATGCACGCTGGATATGGGTACGATGAATTTCGGCGAACATGTATTCATGAACACGCCGGGTCATTTGCGCCGGATGGCCGAACTCATAAAGGACGCCGGGGTCAAACCCGAGCTCGAAGTATTCGACACCGGCCACATTCGCTTGGCCAACGAATTTGTCGAACAGGGCTTGGTCGAGTCGCCGCCGCTGTTCCAATTGTGCCTGGGCATTGCCTACGGCGCGCCGGCGACCCCCAAAATGGTGCAGGTCATGCACGACATGCTGCCCGAAAATGCGAATTGGGCGGCCTTTGGGATCAGCCGTTGGGAGTTTCCCATCGTCGCCGAGGTGGTGAACTCGGGCGGCCATGTGCGCGTTGGCTTGGAGGATAACCTATACCTGGGCAAGGGCGAGTTTGGCACCAATGGCCAGCTGGTTGACAAGGCTGTGCGTATTATGCGCGAGCTCGATGCCGAACCGGTCGAGCCGGCGCGCGCTGCCGAAATGCTGGAACTATTGCCCCGTCAACAATGATGACGGTCTCGAACCCGGCCACAAACGCGACCACTGAACCGGGGACGCCGCCGACCCTTGGGATACTGGGCGGCAGCGGCATCTACGATCTCGACGGCTTGACCGATGTGCGCTGGCAAGCGGTCGAGTCGCCATTTGGCGAGCCCTCCGACGAGCTGATGTTTGGCGCCCTTGACGGGCTGCCAGTGGTCTTCCTGCCGCGCCACGGCAGGGGCCACCGGGTGCCGCCAAGCGAGTTGAACTTTCGCGCCAATATAGATGCGTTGAAGCGTGCCGGCGTGACCGAGATCGTTTCGCTGTCGGCGGTGGGATCGCTGCGCGAGGACCTGCCGCCGGGCACCTTTGTCCTCGTCGACCAGTTCATCGATCGAACCTTCGCACGAACCAAGTCCTTCTTCGAAACGGGGCTGGTCGCCCATGTGTCGATGGCCGATCCGGTATGCGGCCGATTGGCCGGTCATTTGGCCGACGCCGCCGATGCGGCGGGGATCGATTTTCGTGAAGGCGGCACTTATTTGGTGATGGAGGGGCCGCAATTTTCGACCAAGGCCGAGTCCGAACTCTACCGCTCCTGGGGCTGTTCAGTGATCGGTATGACCAACATGCCCGAAGCCAAGCTCGCGCGTGAAGCCGAACTCTGCTACGCCACCGTCGCCATGGTCACCGACTATGATTGCTGGCACCCGGAGCACGACGCGGTCACGGTCGATCAAATAATAAAGGTATTACTGGAAAACGCCGACAAAGCGCGCGCGCTGATTCAAGCGGTGGCGCCGCGGCTGATCGATCGCGGCTTGCGATGTTCGAGCGGCTGTCATACCGCACTCGATTCTGCGGTTATCACCGCCCCAGAGGCCCGAGATGCGGCAGTCGCCGGCCGTCTCGACGCTGTTGCGGGCCGGATTCTCGCCCGGAAATAGACACTTAGCGACGGTTTGCGGCTGTTCGCCGGGCATAATACAATGGGATTAAGGCCGGCGTAGCCCGGTTGGGGGGACAACCGGAATAAACGAACCTATCTTTACGTGTTCGGCAATGGTGCCGAACGCTGCGGTAATATGTTGAACCCGCGGATCCGACCACCAGTAGCAGCAGGCATGGTTTTATCGATGACCAACACCGATAACGATATTGCGGCGCGGAAGCGGCCTATCACCGGGATCGATCATGCCCTCATTGGGGTTGCCGATCTCGAGGCGGCGCGTGACACGTATGCGCGTCTCGGTTTCACCGTGACGCCGCGTGGCCGCCATATCGGCTGGGGCACCGGTAACTACACGGTGATGTTCGAAAACGATTATGTCGAGTTGCTCGGCGTCGTCGATCCGACCCAGCACATTCATAACCTCGACAAATTTTTAGAAAACGGCGAAGGACTGTTGAACGTTGCGTTGGCCACCACCGACGCTGACGATACTTTCCAGTGGCTGCGCGAACACAGTTCAAATGCACAGGAGCCGCAGGCCCTGCAGCGATTGCTTGAACTCGACGGTGCGGAAGAGACGTTGCAGTTCCGCAATGTCTTTCTGCCGCCCGAACTCACGCCGGGCCTGAATACGTTCGCTTGCGAGCATCTGACACCGGAAAAATTGCGCCGTCCGACTTGGCTGTCGCACCCCAACGGCGCGCGGGGAATTTCCGAGGTTACCGTCGTTATGGAGAGCATCGCTGGCGTTGGCGAAGCTTATGCCGAACTTTTTGGCGCCGAGGCGGTATCGGGCGACGAACGCAAAGGCAGTATCACCGTCGATACCGGTAACGACGAATTGTGGTTCGTTACGCCCAGGTCGTTCCCGGAGCGCCACTACGATAAGAAATTCAATGAAAGTTTGCCGCTGCCGCGCCTGGCGGCGCTAACCCTCTCGGTCGCCGATCCGCAGGTGACCGCCCTCTATCTGTCGGGCCAGCAAGTTGCCTTCGAGCGCGACAGTAGCGAGGCGGTCATTGTGTCTTCCGAAGAAGCCTGCGGCGTGTTCCTGGTGTTCGCCAGCGACGACTAGGAATAATCCTTAAGACAAGCTTTCACTTACGAACGCCAGCGTACGCTCCATCGCCTGGCCGGCCGAGGCTTGGTGGTACGAGCCGCGCCGCGAACAGCTAAAGCCGTGGCCAGCGCCTTCATAAACAAAGCTCGGGATATCGGGATGGTCCGCCTCGACTTCCTTGACGCCGTCAAGCGGAATTGCGGCGTCCTCGGCGCCCCAGTGGAACATCACCGGGCATTTCGGCGCCTCGCTTCGATTAGCGTTGATGTCGCCGCCGTAATAGCAAACCGCTACGTCGACCGGCGAGCGGGCAGCGGCGAACCAGGCCACCGAGCCGCCCATGCAGAATCCGACGATACCCACCTTGCCAGCCCCCTTAACATGATCGATCGCGGCGTTGACGTCCTTGATGACGTCGTCCCAATCGAGCCCGCCCTTCAAATCCCGGCCTTTGGCGATATCGGCCTCGTCGAACCCCAGCACGGCCCCGGTCTCGACGCGGTCGAACAAGGCGGGTGCGATGGCGTGATAGCCTTCCTTGGCGAAGTTATCGACGGTCTCGCGGATGTCGTCGTTGACGCCGAAAATTTCTTGGATAATCACGATACCGGCTCGAGCAGTCCCTTCGGGCTCGGTGGCATAGGCGTCCAGAGAATGGCCGTCGGATGTGGTGAGCGATAGATCGTGGCCCATAGGTGTCTCTCCCTGTTTGGCATGGTGAGCGCCGAGCGGATTGGCTCGGCAGGTTGCGTTTATCATAGCGGGAAGGGTGCGGCGGACGCGAATAAATTCATGAGCCGCCGGCGCGTCGCTTACACGTTAAAGCGAAATAAGATCAGGTCGCCTTCCTGCACGACATAATCCTTGCCCTCCTGGCGTAGCTTGCCGGCATCGCGCGCCTGCTGTTCGCCGCCGCAGGCAATGTAGTCGTCGTAGCTGATCGTTTCGGCGCGAATGAAACCCTTTTGAAAGTCGGTATGGATGTGCCCGGCCGCCTCCGGCGCCAGCGCACCCTTGGGCACCGTCCAGGCCCGCGTTTCCTTGGGTGCAGCAGTTAAAAACGTGATGAGGTCCAACAACCGGTAGCCCGACCGGATAACGCGAGCCAAACCCGTCTCCGTTAAACCCAGCCCAGCAAGATACTCGAGCTGTTCGTCTGCATCGGCCAGTTGGGCGACTTCAGCTTCGATCGCTGCTGAAATGACGACGCATTCGGCGCCTCCGCCAGCGGCCATGGCGATCACTTTATCTGACAGTGCGTTGCCGGTTGCGGCCGAACCTTCGTCGACGTTGCAGATGTACAAAACCGGCTTCGCCGTGAGCAATTTCAGCCTACGGAAATCGGTTTGCAGATCCGGCGGAACATCGGCCGTGTGCGCCGGTTCGCCCTTCTGCAACGCTTCGAGCACAGGCGCCATCATCTTGAGTTGAGCTTTCGCAACCTTGTCGCCGCCGCGCGCCCGCTTTTCGGCCGACTCTGTGCGCTTTTCGATGTTTTCGAGATCGGCCAGCATCAGTTCGGTCTCGACGGTTTCGATGTCGCGCACCGGATCGATCGCGCCTTCGACATGGGTAACGTCGCCTTCCTCGAAGCAGCGCACGACGTGGCAGATTGCGTCGACCTCGCGGATATGGCCGAGGAACTGATTGCCGAGCCCTTCGCCCTGACTGGCGCCGCGGACCAATCCGGCGATATCGACGAACTCCAAGTAGGTTGGCACGATCGTGGCTGATTTCGCCAGTTGAGCGATCACTTCGAGCCGCTCGTCGGGCACGGCAACCCGGCCGGCGTTTGGTTCGATGGTGCAAAAAGGATAGTTCGCGGCCTGCGCCTGTACGGTGGCGGTAAGCGCGTTGAAAAGGGTCGACTTACCAACGTTGGGCAAGCCGACAATGCCACAATTGAAACCCATATTAGGACTAGCTGCCGCGGAACTTGGAGAGCGCGCGGTTGAGCGCTGCGCCTAAAGATGATTGCTGCGGCTGAGCTGGCTCGACCGGAGCGTCGTCTTGGCGGGATGTCTTGGTCGAGGTTTCGCCAATTGGCTTGGCGTCAGGTTTGCGGCCTTTGCCGGTCGCTTGCTGCACGGCCATGGTGACCTGGCTCATGAAGTCGCTGTCGCGTCCGGCAAGCAGCGCCGGCAGCGCTTGGGCGAGCGCTTCGAGTTCCGGCTCGACCCACTTTTTGTCCTGCTTGGAAAAGTTGCTGAGCACGTGGCCGTGTACTTTTTCCTTGTCGCCGGGATGACCGACGCCAAGGCGAACACGAACAAAATCCGGCGATCCCAGATGTTCGACTATATTACGTATGCCGTTATGACCGGCATGTCCGCCGCCGCGCTTGACCCGTACCTTGCCTGCAGCCAGGTCAATTTCGTCGTAAATAATGACAATGTCCTCGGTTGGAATTTTAAAAAAGCGCGCTGCTTCACCGACCGCCCGACCAGATTCATTCATAAACGTCGTTGGCTTGAGCAACAGAACTTTCTCGCCGTCGATCGTGCCTTCGAACGTATCGGATTGGAAACGCGACCGAGGCGCCGACAAATTGTGGCGGCGGACGATCTCGTCCGCCGCCTTGAAACCAATATTGTGGCGATTGTCGCGGTGTTTCGGCCCGGGGTTGCCGAGCCCGACCAGCAAACGCATGGCTAAGAACTCCGGTGACGGGACCTCTAATTGTCCCTGCTGTCGCCGCTCTCCTCGCTTTTGGCGCCCTCCGCGCCTTCCACAGCCTCTTCGCCGCCTTCGCCATCCTCGCCGCCTTCGCCATCCTCGCCTTCGAGACCCTCTTCGATCTCTTCTTCGACTGGCAAGAGAGTTGGCGCGGCGATCGTCGCGATCGTGAAATCACGGTCGTCAATGGTCGGCCGTACCCCGTCGGGCAGACTAACCTCGGAAATATGGATACTGTCGCCAACTTCGCGGCCGGTCAGATCGATGACAATCGAATCCGGAATGGCGCCAGCCCGGCAAATCACCTCAACCGAATGGCGTACGATATTCAACACACCGCCGCCCTTAAGGCCGGGGCTCTCTTCTTCGTTTTCGAAGAGCACCGCGATATCGACATTAATCTGCGTCGATTCGGTGACGCGCAGAAAATCGGCATGTATCGGCACGTCGGTTACCGGATGGAGCTGCAAATCGCGGCACAACACCCGTTCCTTTTCGCCGTTGCATTCGATGTCGTAGAGCGTCGCGAAAAAACCCGGTTTGCTTATTTCGGTGCGCAACGCAATCGGGTTGATCGTGATCGGCAGAGGGTCTTTTTTGGCCCCGTACACGACGGCAGGAACAGTGCCGGCTCTACGCGCAGCACGGGCGGCCCCCTTGCCGACCCGGGTGCGCGCTTCAGCACTAAATGTGGTTGTTTCTGTCATTTCCAAGTCTCCGTTTTCGGCCGATAGCGGTTACGCTATTGTCGGCCGATGGATCGGTCCGGCTAAGCCTCCAAGGGTGCAGTCGCCGGTCCAGGATATCCGCAAGGTCAAATCGTCCGCGCGGACTTAATCAAATAAACTCGATACCGAGGCCTCCCGGCTGATTCGGCTGATTGCCTCGCCCAACAGGGGTGCGACCGTAAGCTGGCGAATATTATTCGCCAAACGCACCGCTTCGGTCGCCTGGATCGAGTCGGTCATAACCAAGCGGTCTAACGGCGATGCGGCAACCCGTCCGACAGCGCCGCCCGACAAAACGCCGTGGGTTATGTAAGCGTCGACCGATTTTGCACCGTCGTTCATCAAAGCCACCGCGGCGTTACACAACGTGCCTGCGCTATCGCAGATATCGTCAACCATGATGCAGTGGCGGTCTTTGACGTCGCCGATTATGTGCATGACCTCGGATACGCCAGCTTGCTCGCGGCGCTTATCAATGATCGCCAGGTCGGCGTCAAGCCTCTTGGCGAGCGCTCGGGCGCGCACCACACCGCCGACATCCGGCGACACGATCACCAGCTCGGAGCCGTTGTAAGTTTTGCTGATATCGTCGGAAAACAGGGGTCCAGCGAACAAATTATCGACAGGAATGTCGAAAAAGCCCTGAATTTGCCCGGAATGCAGGTCAAATGTGAGAACCCGGTCGGCGCCCGCGTTGGTTATCAGATTGGCGACGAGTTTGGCCGAGATCGGCGTGCGCGGCCCGGTTTTGCGATCTTGGCGGGCATAGCCGAAATACGGAATAACCGCGGTTATCCGTCGAGCTGACCCCCGCCGGAGCGCGTCGAGGGTCACCAGCAATTCCATCAAATTATCGTTGGCCGGATACGAGGTCGATTGCACCACGAAGACATCTTGACCGCGCACATTCTCGAGTATCTCGACAAAGACCTCCATATCCGAAAACCGCCGGATCGAGGCCTTGGTCAATTCGATATTCAAATAAGCGGAAATCGCTTCGGCCAACGGGCGATTGCTGTTGCACGCCAGCACCATCATCGGCCAGTCCCCGGAAAGTTGGACGGCGCCGATTTTATCGAACAGGCGCCGTAGGTCGAACTAGAAATACCCCAAACCCGGCTCCACCGTTCGCCGGGTCTTGCGGGCCGGAAACTATCAATACGCCTGCGACGTGTAAACCAGCTAACGGCCAGATTTTGCCATCGATTAACAGTCAACCCGGCGGCGGTTGAATGCCTAGACTCCAGTCGATCTGGCGGATCATTTCGGCGATACCGACAGCGCCTGCCAGGGCTGCTTCGTTGGCAATCAAACCCCAATTCGCGTCGAGACTGCCCGCTGGCACCGGACGCGCTTGCGCAATGGTGCCTACCTCAATGCCATAGGGATCCCATACCGTCCATGCGATTTCGACTATTTGCTCACCGCCGCGCGCCGGATCGATGGTTACCGCACCGGTGACAACAAGACTATCGGCGGCGGCTTCCGGCACCAATATTAAGCCGGCCCGTGGCAGCAATTGCTCGATTGCCGCCCGCAGGCGCGAATTGCCGTCGCCCGGTGCGCCGGCGACTTCGCCAACGTGAAGTGGCGGTGGCACCGCCTCGCTCGGCGGATCGTCCTGGATCAGCGCTGCTAACGCGGTCGCAGATCGTTCGAAAGCGTTATGTTCTGCCAGTTTCGACGGCTCGCCCCTTGCGTTTTGCAACGGCTGCACGATCGTCCCGACCTCATCGCCCTGCTGGGTTCGCAGGATCCAGATCAGCGCTGGGGGCGCCGGGGGTGTGCTGAAATGTCCTAGAAGGAGATAGCTCGTCTGGCCGCTATCGCCATAGGTCGCGGGGATGTTTTGCTGGTGCAGGGCCTGCACCATTTGGGTCGTCAATAGCTTTAGCGGTTCACCGGCGCGGTCGGTGACCGGTAGCACGGTAATGCCACGGCCGTCGGCCAGCTGCAAAAGTTCGCCAGGCGGGGCGCTGCCGTGGCTGAAAGGCTTCGGCACCGGTTGGCATGCGGCTAGCAGGGCCGCGGCGATAATCAGGCTAAAGCGCACAGCTGAACAATGTCGCCACGAGGGCCAGGAGAATTAGATTGACTAGATACGGCATCGGGTCAGCTCCGTTCGGCGAGGGCGATTACCGACAGGTTGCGGCCATAATCCGGCTCTCCGCGGTGACATGTCCGGCGATAGCTGAACAAATCTTCGTCGGCATAGGTGTCGGCGCCCAGCGCGCTCGACGCCGTGACCCCGGCTACGGCGAGCCGCGACATAACATAACCGGCGAGATCGAACTGTAAATGGCTGTCGCGGTTGCCCGGGCCGAAAAACCGGTGGTTGGCCGCATCCTGATCTTGGAACGCTCGGGAGAATTCGGTGCTCACTTCGTAAGAATCCTGGCTGATGCAGGGCCCGACCACCGCGGTAATCTGGCTTGGCGCGGCGCCGAGGCCGACCATCGCCTCGACTGTCGCCTCGATTACGCCGGATACCGCCCCTCGCCAGCCGGCGTGGGTGGCGCCGATAACCCCGTTTTCGGCATCGACCATCAATACGGGCGCGCAATCGGCGGCCAACACCCCCAGCGCGACCCCTGGCAAGGCGCTCACCAGCGCGTCGGCTTTGGTCGCCGCGGAGTTATTCGCGCGGTCACTGACAGTAACGACGTTCGCCGAGTGGATTTGGTAGACCGTTCGCAGGGCGTTCTCTGCCAGCCCCAATTCGCGCATCGCCCGGCGGCGGTTTTCGCGAACCAGCGCCTTGTCGTCGTTCGATCCGAGACCGCAATTGAGCGAAGCGTAAATGCCTTCGCTGGCGCCGCCCTGGCGGGTGAAAAAGCCGTGGCGGACATTGCTCGCTGCGGCAAGGGGGTCGGCGATTAAACGCATCAACTTATACTGGCCTCCTCGGACACGAACCCGGCCGGCGGATCGGATGCACGCGGACCGATCGCCAAGACCTTGAACAAGGTGCCCATTTGATCGCCGCCGATCAAGCGTTCAAGGCCGGTCTCGATAGCGTTCTTTTGCTCTTGCGTCGCTTTGGCAGCCAAAGCGCCCGCGCGTGCTTCGATCCCGAGCCGGCGCAGGAAAACACCCTGCGGGATGGCACCCCAGCACGCCGCGCCCCCCGACAACGCGGCTTTCGCCAGCGCGCCGAAATCGACGTGCGCCGTCAGATCGGCTTCGCCAGGTTGTTCCAAAACAGCGGCATAGCCGTGCTGGCGGACCGCTTGCAGCGTGTCGCCGACGGCTGCAGTTGCGTACCCATAGTCGACGATCAAGGCCGCGCCGGTATGCGAGCGGACACGCCGCGCAATCGCTTCGGCAAATTTTTGCGCCACCGGCGAAGATTCGGCGATCGCGCCGTGTTCTGCGGAAAGGCCGGCCAAGGCCGGCAGGCTTTTCGCCGGGTGGGGCGTCGGCGCGTGAGTGAAAATAAATCCAGGTTCGCTGCCGGGGGTGTTCGGAACCAGGTCCACCAGGCGCTCGTGCCAGCCATCGTTTTGGTACACGAATTGTTCGACCGGTAAGGCGTCGAAAAACTCGTTGGCGATGAAAATCACCGGCGCCATCGGCAGGTCATCGATGGAGTCGTGCCAACTCACGTCGATACCGGGCAGGGCTTGACGCTGCCGCTCGCGCAAATAGGGGCTGTTTTCGACCAGATGGACGCGCACCGCCGTGCGGCAGGCGGGAACGGTCTTGAGCGCGCGCAGGGCATCGGCCATCAGGGTGCCGCGCCCCGGCCCCAACTCTGCCAGGAAGAAGGGCGTGGGCTTGCCCAGGGCGAGCCATGCTTTGGCGCACCACAGGCCGATCAACTCACCGAACATCTGGCTGATCTCGGGCGCGGTGGTGAAGTCGCCGGCGGCGCCAAACGGGTCTTTGCCCATGTAATAACCGAACTCGGGATGACCGAGCGCTTGCGCCATATATTCGGCGACGCTGATCGGCCCGTCGGCCTCGATACGCTGCGCCAACAACCGGGCGAGGTCGTTC
>JAPUHN010000273.1 GCA_027297685.1 Alphaproteobacteria bacterium
CAATAATCTATGTACGACTGAACGCTTGATAGTAATTCCTCCTCCGCAACACCAACCTTGCCAATGGAAGCATCGAATTTCCTTTTCAAGGTTGCATAGTCTTGATAATCAACTATGGCATCGTCTCTTAGAGGATTGTGCCGAAGATAGTTCATGACCAACTTCAGGAAACTGGTCATTAGGTCTTGTTCGTCCCGAGTCATCGAACTATCCACATGTTAAATTTTCGTTGATTGTCGGGATTTCTTTCACGTGAGGCCTCCCCTTTGGTCCTAGCATTCCAGCTGGGGTTAGGCCATCCGCTGTTGAACTTTGCGCGGTGGCGGACTCGGTATGCATGAATTCTACGCGACACTGGTCTCCCCGGTGACACGAGGCAACAGGCCCACCAAGTGTTGAGGTACCCACCAAACCGGGTCAACTCCACTACGAAATCCCTGAATTCGCGGAGAAATCCGATGCCCTCAGCAATGTGTTGAAAAAGCGGGGTTTCAGATTCGTCGGCACCACGATCTGCTATTCGTTCCTCCAGGCGGTTGGAATGGTCAACGATGATACCAGAAATTGTTTTCGGTACTCCCGGGTGTCTCGAGGGCAGCGTTGAACCAGCGCGAATATTTCGCCGGTCGGCGCCGGAAGCGAAGCAACGCAAGACGTTCCCGCTAGAGATTTCCTGGAAAAGACTTTAACTTCGTGTGGGTGGCGAATTCCTAGTCGGTCATGATAATCAGAAGGTTGCGAGTCTTGCCGGGTAGGACGCTGGAGCCTTATTCTGGGTCGCAATGAAAGGTCTGTTGCTTCTGCTGATTCACCTTGTCGCGGGTCTCGCCCGGTTGCTCGGACCGGGCGGGGTGCGCGGGCTGGTTGCGGAGAATCTGCTCATCAAGCAGCAGTTGCCCATTCTCACTCGGGCCCGACAGCGGGCCCCAAATCTCTCACCTGTGGAGCGCTCCTTGCTGGGACTCTGCACGTTGTTTCTTCGGCCTGGTCGAATTCCCAAGGTCGCGGTGGCTGTGAAGACGTCCACCCTGCTCAAGCTCCACCAGTACCTGGTTCGGCGCAAGTACCGGGCACTGTTCTCGGGGCGTCGAACGGGGAGGAAGCCAGGCCCGAAGGGGCCGTCCGATGAAGTTGTCCAGATCATCCTGGAGTTGAAGCGGCGTAACCCGCGCTTCGGCTGCCCGCGGATCGCCCTGATTGTCGCCACGACGTTCGGTGTGGATATCGACAAGGATGTGGTTCGACGTGTCCTGGCGAAGCATCTTCGACCGACGCCGGGTGGCGGCGGGCCGTCATGGCTGACTGTCATTGGGCACGCCAAAGACAGTTTGTGGAGCATCGACTTGTTCTGCTGCGAATCGATCATGCTGAGGACGCATTGGGTAGTGGTCGTCATGGACCAGTTCACACGGCGAATCATCGGATTTGCTGTCTACGTTGGCGATGTGGACGGCTTGGAGCTGTGCCGGATGTTCAATCGAATAATTTCGGAGCAGGCGCTTGCGCGTTATCTCAGCACCGACCACGACCCGCTGTTCCGATATCATCGATGGCAAGCCAACCTGCGGGTGTTGGAAATCGAGCCGGTCAAGACGGTGCCGTATGTGCCGTTGAGTCACCCGTTCGTTGAGCGCTTGATAGGAACGGTACGCAGAGAGTTCCTCGACCAAACTTTGTTCTGGAATTCGGTGGACCTGGAGCGAAAGCTGTCGTCGTTCCGCGACTACTACAACGGGAGCCGGGTCCATAGCTCGCTCGGTGGCCAAACGCCGAATGAGGTAAGTGACGATTTCAAAAGGCAGCGGGCTGACATTCTCGCGTATCGCTGGGAGTCGCACTGTGGCGAACTCTATCAGCTGCCGGTGGCGGCGTAGCTGCCAATTCGCCACCCACAGCTGGGTAGCTTCGCCCGCGCGGCCCGAGAGCTCGGGGTGACGCCGGCTGCGGTCGGTCAGCAAGTGTGGCGATTTCGAGCGCGTGCAGCGCATTCAAGTGACTGAGCTTTCGAGGCATCCGCAGATAAACAAGAAAATCTTTCTTCGACAAAAGATATCTTTGCTTTTAACCGCAAATTTTTCCCGTAAAATTGCAGAAGGTGGTAGAAATTCTTTTGTATCAAAAGAGCGATCAATAGCATGTATCAACTCTATTGGTGCCCAGGTACGTGCTCGATGGCGCCCATGGCGGTGCTCGACGAAGTGGATGTCGAGACCGAGCTGATTGGGGTAGATGCCGACCGGGGGGAGCACCGGACCGCAGACTATCGCCACATCCACCCGCTGGGGCTGATTCCGACCCTGCGATTGCCTGACGGCCGCCCGGTGTTCGAATCCGCGGCAATCGTCATGTTTCTTGCAGACCGCTTCCCCGCCTCGGGGCTCGCACCGGCCACGGGTGAAGCCGACCGGGCTCTATACAATCAATGGATGTTCTATTTCGCGGATACGCTCTATCCTACCTACAACCGATACTATCACCCGCACCAGTTTTCGGTGGAAGAAGGCGACGCGGACAGGATCCGGGAACGGTGTGGGGAGTTGCTCGTCGAACAGTGGAAGATCGTCGACGACGCGTTGCAAGGCGGGAATTATCTCGTCGGCGACGCTTGCACCGCTGCCGACATTTATATGCACATGGTCTCTACCTGGGACAAGGACCCGCGCGCCCTTGCCGCCCGGTGCCCGAACATTACCCGGGTAGCCGCAACCGTCGCACGACGACCATCTGTCTCGCACGCGATGTCGAAGCACGAGCGGTTAACCGCCTGAGCAAAGAGGACCAAACAGTGACCCGAACAACACGAATGACGTCGACGCACTGGGGCGCTTATAGGGTGACGGTCGAGAACGATCGAATTATGGACGTTCAGCCGTTCGAAGACGATCCCTTGCCGTCGTCGATCGGCTACTCCATCCCCGAGGCGGTTCATCACCGTTGTCGCGTAACGCAGCCGATGATTCGCAGTGACTGGCTAAAGAATGGCCCGGGGGATGCCGGCGGCCGGCGCGGGCTCGACGCGTATGTGCCGGTGGAGTGGGACCGGGCGCTCGACCTCTTGTCAGGCGAGCTACGCCGCGTACGTGACGAGCACGGCAACCAAGCAATCTTTGGCGGCTCCTACGGTTGGGCGAGCGCCGGCCGATTTCATCATGCGCAAAGCCAAGTTCATCGCTTTTTGAACTGCCTCGGTGGCTACACCTATTCGGTGAACAGCTACAGCACGGCAGCCGCTCAAGTCATCGTACCTCATGTGCTCGGCGTGAACTTTCTAGACATGATGTGGAACAACACCACATCATGGCCTGTCATCGCGGAAAACACCGAGCTCTTGATAATGTTCGGTGGCATCGGGACCAAGAACTCCCAAGTGAGCATGGGCGGCGTGACGAGGCACGACACTGGCCGGTGGTTGGAGCGATGTCACGCGCAGGGTGTCGATTTCGTCAATGTCAGCCCGCTAATGACGGATAGCTTGGAGCAAGTCGACGCTGAGTGGCTTCCCGTCAAACCGAATACAGATGTGGCCTTCATGTTGGGTCTTGCGTATGTCTTAGAGACGGAAGACCTGACCGACCAATCCTATCTGGAAAGCCATTGTCACGGGTTCGAACGTTTCCGGCCCTACCTGCTCGGTGAAAGCGACGGCATCCCCAAGACACCCGAATGGGCGGAGAAAATTTGCGGGATCGCCGCAGCTCGCACATTCGCGCTCGCTAGAAAGATGGCCAAATCACGCTGCCTCATCTGCGTGAGCTGGTCACTCCAACGAGGCGACCATGGCGAGCAACCTTATTGGATGGCGACGACGCTCGCGGCCATGTTGGGGCAAATCGGCCTACTTGGCGGCGGGGTAGGATTTGGCTACGGCGCGATCGGCGGAATCGGTAATCCCGTGAAGCGCCTCTCGGGCATGGAACTGCCCCAAGGATCCAATGCGGTGAAGCGCTACATTCCCGTCGCCCGAATCTCCGACATGCTGCTTCATCCCGGCGATCCGTTCGACTTCGACGGCAACCGCCTGACCTACCCGGACATCAAGCTCGTGTACTGGTGCGGCGGCAATCCGTTCCACCATCACCAGGACTTGAACCGCTTGAGAAAGGCGTGGCAAAAGCCCGACACCATCGTCGTCCACGAACCCTGGTGGACGGCAACCGCAAAGCACGCAGACATCGTCTTACCTGCCGCGACGCCTTGGGAGAGAAACGACATCGGGCGTGCTGGCAGCGATGCTTACTTGATCGCCATGCACCAGATGGTCTCTCCGGTCGGTGAATCGAAAACGGATTACGAGATGTTCTCCGGCTTGGCCGAGCGCCTTGGATTCCTCGACACCTTCACCGAAGGTCGAGACGAGAGCGATTGGTTGGAGCACCTGTACAACAGATTTCGTCAGCAGTTGGGTGAGCACGATCTGACGCTCCCGAGCTTCGACGAGTTTTGGGCGTCAGACTATATCAAGCTCCCGATCGAGGGCCCGGAGCACTCGGTCCTGCCATTCGCTTCGTTTCGAGAAGATCCTGAGTCACATCCGTTGAAAACGCCGTCGGGCCGAGTCCAGATCTTCTCGGATACAATCGACGGCTTTAGCTACCAGGATTGTCCGGGCCACCCAACGTGGATTGAACCAACCGAGTGGCTCGGCAGCGCCGACGTGAAACGTTACCCGCTGCATCTGATATCGCCGCAGCCGGCCACCCGCCTGCACAGCCAGCTCGATTGCGGCCATACGAGCCGCGAAGCCAAGGTGCGCGGTCGGGAAGTCGCCGTTGTCAACCCGGCCGATGCTGCCGCCAGGAACATCGTAAATAACGACATCATTCGTCTCTTCAACGATCGGGGCTCGTGCTTGGCGGCCGCGCAGGTCAGCGAAGACGTGATGCCGGGTGTGGTCGCGCTACCGACCGGCGCGTGGTTCGATCCGGGAGATGATGGTCACCTGGAGCGGCCGCTCGAGCGGCACGGCAATCCGAATTCACTCACGCTTGACAAAGGGACCTCGAGCTTGGGCCAGGGCTCGTCCGCTAATACTGCGCTTGTGGAGATGGAGCGCTTTGACGCCGAGCTACCTCCCATTGTGGCGCATGAGCCGCCGCCGACGGTCGCAGCTTGAGCTTACCTAAGGAGCCGTGAAGCATTTCGCCTCCGGAGTTTCGTAGCACTCGGTGGGGTCCGGAATGGTGTAAGCCGAGACTCAAGATGTACCGATAGAGTCTTCGCTCCGAGAGGAAGTTGGCTTTTGGAAATAGAGAAACCGACAAGGTAGGCAATTTAACAAGCATCTCCTTGCTTCTCTGCTACTCTTCCGACACTCCGCCCCCTCCGAACTGATCCCTTAGTCTCCGTGAACTTGACTGTTTCGATTCTCGTACCGGCCAATCCGCCGGCTGTGATCTAGAGCGGTCATGTTGCATTGCGTCACACGAATCCGGCCAATACCGGGAGTAGCCTGTGGTCGATTGACGGCCAGAGCTATGATGCATTGCTGACGTTCTTGATTTGCGACCCTATGGTCCGTGATTGCCCCAATCTGGCTGTTGCGGGGTCGATTCGTTGCGCCACCTGGTAGACAATCTAGATGCCCCTCCAATTTAGCCGAGGAGCGCATTGAAGATGGCCGTACCAGGCGACGGTGTTTAGCATCTGTCAGTTCTGCTTGGATGAGTTTCTCTTCTCCATGGAGGTTGGATTTTCGCATCGAGAGTCCTCGCAGTTCGTTGGAATTTGGCTCAGCCTATGCGTCACCTGACGACGCAAGCTTCATCGCGAAGTATCGCGCCCGTTGCCATTGCCATGCGGTGCGGTACGAAGTCCGCGCCGATCCGATTGATGCCAAGATCTGTCATTGCAGCGATTGCCAGATTCTGCACGGCGCGCCCATGCAATGGGCCGCGATTTTTCATAAACGCGATGTTAGGTTCACCGCTGGCGTTGAGCATTTGCACTTCTACAACAGCGCGCTCGATCGTCATGAAAGACTTCTGCCTTGCAAAGTGGCCTGCGCATTATGCCGCGCGCTGATCGCCGATGAAGGTCGAAAGATGTGGCTCGCCTTTCCCACACTCTTCGATTTCGGCGCGCCGCCACAGGTGCCGGAAGCAATCAGGCCAACCTGTCACATTTTCTACGCCATGCGGGTGATGGACATCGCCGATGAGCTGCCGAAATGGTCTGGCCACAAGGACAAATCAACACTGCTTTGATCTGTGTTCCTGTGAATCAGAGCAGTGGATTTCT
>JAPUHN010000274.1 GCA_027297685.1 Alphaproteobacteria bacterium
CCCGGTAATCACGAAACCGTCGCAGCCGAGCCCGCGCAAGGTGGGGTCGAGTTTCGTGCCGTGGAACGCGTTCATGCGGATCTTCTCGATAACGATGTCGCCGTCGTGGGGCTCGAGCCCGTCGGCCGGCGCCGCGCCCCAAGAGCCGCGGACCACCGCGTTGGTGTCGATCAGGCCCTCGAACAGGGGCGCGTTGCGAGCAATGCCCGGGGCACCCGGATCGACGACAAAATGAACATGGATCACCGGCATGCCGGCCGTGCGCGCGGCGGCGGCCAAGTTGGCCACGTTCTCGACCACGTTTTGAGATTTGGCGTGGGCTGGTGCGCCGGAATCGGCGAACGCGCCGCCTTCGGTGATCACGTCGTTCTGCAGGTCCTGAATGATCAGGGCCGTCGTTTTCGGATTCAGTGATAGTGCCATCGTCCTCTCCTAATCCATGTAGCCGAGCTTGTTACCGGCCACCTTCATCTTGACTCGGTACAGCGAGGTGGCGCAGCAGCAATAGAGCTCGTCCCAGTTTGGGCCGCCCCAGTTCAGATTGCCGGCGTGCTCGGGCATCGGAATGATGCCCAGATACTCGCCTTCGGACGTGATCACCCACATGCCGCGCGGCCCGGTGACGTAGATGTTGCCGCGCTCGTCGAGCTTCATGCCGTCGGGAATGCCGGCCTCGAGCTCGCCAGTGCCGATATTCTCGAAAAACATGCGGTCGTTCGACAACGAGCCGTCCGCGTTGACGTCGAACAAGCGAATGTGAGCGCGCGGCGTGTCGTTAATGTAGAGCAGCGACTCGTCGCGCGAGAAGCACAGCCCGTTCGGCTGCTCGAAATCGTCAATCATCAGCTCAAGATCGCCGCCGCCTGGCGGGATCCGGTAGACGCCTTGGAAATCGAGATCCTGTTCGCGCTCGAGCCCGAACACCGGCATGCGGCCGTAGGTCGGGTCGGAGAAGTAGACCGCCCCGTCGGATTTGACGACCACGTCGTTGGGGCTGTTGAGTTCTTTGCCGTTGTAGTGCGAGGCAACAGTGGTGCGAGTGCCGTCGGGAGCTTCGCGTATCAAGGAGCTGGTCTCGTGTTCGCAGACGTACAGATTGCCCTCGGCGTCGAACGTCATGCCGTTGCATTTGTTGCTCGGGTTGCGCAGTTCGACGATGCCGCCCTCGGCGGTCCAACGGCGGCGGATATTGGCCGGCATGTCGCTGAAATCGAGGTGCTGGCCTTCCTTGTTCCAGATCGGGCCTTCGGTAAACGTAAATCCCGTCGCTAGCTGCTCGACCTCGGCATCTTCGGCGACGAGATCGAATATCGCCGGTGAATTGGCTTCGATTGTCATTGGCTAATCTCTCCCCTTATGTCGCGGTGGCGTGCACTCGCCTGTTGCGCCGCATGTTCGCGATCGTTGGTTTGCAAATTTACGTGCTTCAGCCTCCCCTCGGCTGTTGTCAGGTAATGGGTAAGCCTGAAGCGGTGACGTTAGCATATGCTTTCGGAGGGTCAAACGCGGCGGTGATGCCTCCCGGTCGTTGCTGTTCAGTTGCAAATACGTACCACTGTTCCCACTATGCCGGATCGTAAGCGTGATTTACTGCCGGCGCCGCGATGTTTGGTCGGGGCCCTGATCGAGGATTGGCAGGTTGGTAACTGCAAGAGGGAGAAGACCCATGATGCTTGAAGGTAAGAAGATCATCGTTACCGGAGCGGCGAGCGGCATTGGCCGGGCGACCGCGGTGCTGGCCGCGCGCGAGGGCGCCGATGTGGCGGTGGCGGATATCGACCGTGCGCGTGCCGAAGAAACGGCCGGGCTGGTGCAGGCCGAGGGCCGCGAGGCCATCGTCATCGAAATGGACACATCGAAAGCGGCCGACGCGCAACGCATGGCAGACGAGGCGACGGCAGCGTTCGGCACCATCGATGGCATCGTCTGCGGCGCGATCAAACTGCAGCCGGCCAAGCTCGAAGAGTTGACCGAGGAGGGCTGGGACAGGGTGATCGACGTCGGCCTCAAAGGGTACTTTTTGTGCGCGCAGGCAGCCGGTCGCGTGATGCTCGAAAAGGGCAGCGGCTCGATTGTGTTTCTGTCGTCGGTCGGCGGCGTGCAGGCGTACAACGGCGCCGGCGCCTATTCCGTCGCCAAGGCCGGTAACGTGATGCTGGGCAACCTGTTTGGTGTGGAGTGGGGTGGCCGCGGGGTGCGGGCCAACACGGTTTTGCCGGGCCAGGTGCCAACGCCGATGACCGCGGCGATGTTCGACGATCCGGAGATCGCTGCGGGCCGCGCGGCGGTTGTCCCCATGGGGCGAGTGGGCAAACCTGAGGAAATTGCCGAGGCTTGCGTGTTCCTGCTGTCGGACCGCGCCAGTTATGTGAATGCGGCGACGCTCAAGGTCGATGGCGGCCAGGCCGAAAGCAAGATGATGCACACGCCAGGCCGCAACTGGGGTGGCAAGAAGATGGAGTATTCGGCGGCTTAAGGCCCAGCTACAGCGACGAAGAAAAATGGGAGAGAGATCGATGGCGAGATTTACAGACAAGGTTTGCATCGTTACCGGCGGAGCCAGCGGGATCGGCGCGAAAACTGCCGAGATGTTTGTCGAACAGGGCGGCAAGGTCGTCGTCGGCGATGTCAACGATACGCTGGGAACCGAGGTGTGCGAGCGCATCGGCGCCGACAATGCAGCCTATGTGCACTTGGATGTGACGAATCCCGACGCTTGCCAGGCGGCAGTCGAGCTTGCCGTCGAAAAGTTTGGCGGTATCGACTGCGTGCTCAACAGCGCGGTGAAAATGGCGCCGGGCCTGCTCAAAGACCTGCCGCTGGAGAACTGGAATCTGATGGTGAATGTCGGCCTGACCGGGACCTTTCTGATGAGCCAGGCAGCCGGGCGTTGGATGATCGACAATGGACGCCCGGGTTCGATTGTTACGCTATCGTCGATCGGCGGGCGCCAGCCTTATGGCATGTCCGGCGCTTACTCCACAGTGAAGGCGGCGCTGATTATGCTGGCCCGGCACTTGGCGATCGAGTGGGCCGGAAACGGTATCCGCGTGAACGCCGTCTGTCCCGGTCATACGGAAACGCCGCTCACCGCCTATCTGCAGGACCCGGAAATCAAGAAAGGCCGCAGCGAGGTCACGCCACTACAGCGGGTTGGACAGCCGGTGGATATCGCCAACGGTATCCTGTTCCTGTTTTCCGACGAGGCCGACTACATCACCGCGGCGGCACTCGACATCGATGGCGGCTTGTCGATGACCGTGATGAATCACCTGCCAGGCCGCAAGTGGAGCTAAATTCCCTGCTCTTTCGGTTCCGTGACGTCGCGCAGATCATCGGCGAGGGCTTGCGGCGGCGCCGTGCAAGACCATGTGACGGTCGAAGGGTTCATTCCGTTCTCCGTTCAATGGCATTGGTGCGATGACGGTGAAGAGTGCGCCTATATGGTAGCGGTCGTCGTCGGCGACGACAACGGCAAGGTGAAGCGAGCCTGGAGGATGCTGGAGCGGGGGCGATCTAGGGTTAGTCACTCAGGGCCACTGCTATTCTTCGATACCAATTTGCGGATGTCCGTTATGGGTCAGGAACGGACATATTGGCGTATCCGAATAATGTCCGCTTTACCCGGTGATCTCAACTGGTCGACGCAACACTTTATCTTCAACGTAAAGATGGAGTGTGTTGTTGGCTTAAGTTAGATTCAAGCTACGCTTGTCGATTGCG
>JAPUHN010000275.1 GCA_027297685.1 Alphaproteobacteria bacterium
TTGTTGGGATCGTCAAATTCCTTGCGCTTCATGCCGGCGAGTTCCGATTTTCGCACGCCGAGCAACAAAATGAGCTTCACAAATCCACCCTGGATAGGGTTGAGGGTGTTGGCCGCCCCCCAGACGGATTTGATTTCATCATCGGAATAGACGCGATCCCGCACCTTGGGTTCGATTTCGATTTCGACCCTATTCATTATCGACGTTTCAACCACGCCCCGGTTTTCGGCCCACCTGAAAATTGCCCGGAGCCAGGCATGAGTTACACGGGCCTTGCCCTTTTGATCCTTTGAAAGAAAACCCTCCAACAGGTCTTGGGCGTCTGTTTGCGTGATCGAGGCAATAGGGTGTTGCAGCCAATCCGCGCAGTTCACTTCCAAGACGCGCTGGGTCTGCTTCCACGCTCGCTGTCTAGGCCGGGCGCGCAGTTCTATGTACTTCTCCACCACCTGCCCGAATGTCGCGCTCTCAGACAGGATCGCACGACGCCTGGTCTTCTTTTCTTCCAGCGGGTCGTTGCCGTCGCGTATCGCGTTGCTGGCACGGCTCGCCTTCTCGCGTGCCTGCGTGACTGTCATTGCGCCGAACTGCCCCAGCACCATCATGCGGCGCTTGCTGGCAACGTTCGCGTAGCGGAGAACGAAGCTCTTTTTGCACTTGCCTTTGGGGTCGCGGGCATAAATCCGCACGCCAAAACCCGCGAGCTTGCTGTCCCATTTCACATAGGCGGCGTCCCGGCACTTCAGGCCATCGACATAGCTTTTCGTGATGTTCGGCATTCCGGCTCCCTACAACCCGATAATTTCCGGCTCCCTACAGGCCAGGCGAAAGTTACCAATAAGTCACCATCGCATATCTTATACGAAGATGGGTATAGCGTAAACGGTTCGCAATACCCCGCATGAATCAACGGTTTTATGCGGGCTTAGAGTAAACCGTAGGAGTCGGTTCGACTGGTGCCTTGTGATAATAATCAACACGCCGAATGCGGCGATGAAAATACCGGCACTTTGTTTCCAGTTGATCAGGTCGCGAAATAGTATCCATGACAGCAGGACCGTGAGAGCCGGCTGCGCCGTCGAGACGACACCGCCGTTGAGCGCCGTTGTGAAATTGTAGGCGACGTAAATCACGCCGTTGCCCAGCGGCACGAACAGACAGGCCATGACGACGAAAAGCTTCCAATGGGCACGGATCAATTGGCGATGGATCAGCACGCCACGCGCAGCGAATGGTAGCAGGACGAGCGACCCGATAGTCATACGCCAGAACACCAGGCCGATCGGCGGCACGACGCCATTGAGATAGCGCGCGATGATGTGGTTCGAGGCCAGGATCATCGCCGCTGCGATAATCATGGCATAGGGTAGCGCCCCCCGCGCCAACAGGTCGTCGGCCTTCCTGCTTGTTCTAAGCATACCCACTACGCGCAACGTATCAGTGGCGAAAATATTCCGTGCTTATCAGTCGACTTTGGCCGCGCTTACATCCATCTCGACCCGCCATTCGGGCTGCGCCAAACCGGCCACGAGAAGATAGGTCGATCCTGGAATATGGTCGCCAAAGATTTGCTTGCGCTGGGCAGCGACGTGCGGACGACCCTCTGGATCGGTTGAATAAACGTTCACGTGGACGATGTCGTCGACTCCCATACCGGCCGACTCCAGTCCGGCGATGATATTTTTCCAGGCTTGTTCGTGCTGAGCCTCGAAACCTTCCGGCGTCGTGCCGTCGGGACGCACCCCGATTTGGCCAGCGAGAACTACCCAGCGTGCGCCAGGCGGAACTTCGACGACCTGGCTGTAAACACCGCCCGGTGTTGGCATGGTGGGGGGATTGCTGGTTTTGAGCATGGCTATGATTCCTTATTTTTGGTGGTGCAGCAATTATGGGCGACCCTGCGCATTGGTTCGCAACAACACGAACCCGCCCGCCGAGGGGTCGCCTAAGTTTAACCACAAAATCGCCCCGTCGCCCGGCGTTTATCGTCACGCTGCGACGGGTCTTATATAAGTTTGAAAAAGTGGAAATTCTTATATATAAGATTAATAATATGGAAATTTGTATACCCACAACACAGAAGAACTGCGAATAACGCAGCAGACCACCCTAGCGTAGGAAAAATTGGAGGAGGCACAAATCATGCTTACAAATACGAAACTTCTAATCGCCGCGAGCGTAGCAGCGCTTGCGGTGACACCCACAGTCGCCCAAGCAGAGTGGCCCGAACGGCCGATCACCGCGGTGGTGATGTACTCCGCCGGCGGCGGTACCGATACAGTTCTTCGGGCCCTTTCAGCCGAAATGGCCAAGCAGATGGGCTGGCAAATCAATGTCGTTAACAAGCCCGGCGCCGTCGGCGGCGTGGCAACCAAGTTCGTCCTGAACAAAGCGAGCGACGGCTACACCTGGCTCGGCGCCGCGAACTACAACAAATTCTCGCGGGTCAAAGGTGGCGCCACATCGAAATCTTGGGAGGACTGGTACTACATGCAGGCTGGCACGTCGCTGGCAAGCTGGTCGGTGCGCCCCGATTCACCGTTCAAAACGTTCGACGACGTGATCGCGGAAGCCCGCAAGCGGCCGGGCCAAGTCACCATCTCGACATCTGGCTCCGGCGGACTGTGGCACGAATTGGCCGCTATTGTCGCGCAAGCAGCCGGCGTCCAGCTTAAATACGTACCCTACAAGGGCGGCAAGCCGGCGACGCTGGCGGGCCTCAATGGCGAAGTCGACATTGCCGGCGGCGGCGTCCACGAGCACATCGAGTTCGTGCGCGCGGGCAAACTGCGCAATTTGCAGCAGACCGGACCCGAGGACATCACGCTGGAAGACGGAACGGTGATGCCGTCGGTCGGCAATTTCCTGCCGCAGATCAAGAATGATCTTCCGTTTAGCGGCATCTACAACATCGGCATCCGCCGCGATGCACCGGTCGAGGTTATCCTTGCCGTCCAAAAGGCTTTTGTCGCAGCGGTGAACTCCGACTCGTTCGCGGCAGTGGTGAAGAAGCGTAAGCTGTTCATCGACATCAAGCTCGGCGAAGAGGCCGACCGTCGCGCCGCTTTCCTCGAAGCGGTAACGGCCGCTACGTTCCAGAAGCTCAAGGTTCCCGGCGCCAAAACGCCGGAGGAGTTGGGCCTGCCAGATCCGGCCGATTTCGACAAGTGGTGGCCACCGAAGGGCTACAAGCCACTGTCACTCCCTGGAAGCTGATCGTTCGCAACGAACGAGCGATTAGGTTCAAGTAGTAGGTGGGCTGCGTGACGTTCGCGGCCCACCGCTTCTTGTGTTTTTTTGCACGGGCTGTCGGACCAACTCTATGACCCCCAACGAAACTTCCGGAACGCCGGAGGAAAAAGCCGTCTTCACCGGTGAAGAGGGCGGTAGCGAGCGTACGACGCCGCGCAAGGATCTGGGCGCCGCCGTGGTTATCGGCGCGCTCGCTGTGGCCGCTATGGTCTTTTCATTGCGCCTGGAAGTTCCGACATCGATCTTTACCGCGCCGGGTCTATTCCCCTTTCTGGCGGGCTTAAGCCTGCTCGCCATGGCGATCGGTCTCGGCGCCAGCGCCATCCGTGACGGCGGCCCAACCAACTTCTTCGCGGCATCGCGGGCCGCCGCGCAACGCTATCTGGCACAACGCCAATCCCGGCGCACCCTGCTCTTGATGGCGGTGCTGGCCGGCTACGTGCTGTTGGCCGGCCAGATCAGTTTCGATTTGCGCCTGCCGACACCCTTGTTCGTCTTTCAGTTCTCCAGTTGGGAAGCCATTTCCATGCCCGTGCTGACGGGAATTCTTTGGATTTTCTGGCGGGCGCCAGTTTGGAAGTGCGGGCTGTTGGGCGTCATCATGGTGTTCTTCGTGGCCGATATCTTCCGCTACGCCTTCCACATCCTCCTCCCCGCCGCGGGTTGAAGCCGTGTTGATGGAGCAAATCCTGCTCGCCCTGTCACCGCTGTTGGTGGCGACAGCGCTATTGGGCGTCACCCTCGGCATCATCTGGGGCGCGCTGCCGGGGTTGTCGACGACGATGGCGATGGCGCTATTGATCGGGTTGTCGACGGGCATGAGCCAAAGCGTCGCCATCATGTTCATGCTCGGCGTCTATACCGGCAGCGTATTCGGCGGCGCCATATCAGCCGTACTGATCAATATCCCCGGCACCCCCGACGCGGTGCCGACCATGATGGAGGGCTATCCGCTCGCCCAACGCGGTGAAGGTGGGCTTGCACTCGG
>JAPUHN010000276.1 GCA_027297685.1 Alphaproteobacteria bacterium
ACAAATTCGGTGCGCCGGTATTCGGTGACGACATCGCCCAACGCTTCCTTGATAACGGTAATCGCTTTCAGCTGGGCGTCCTCGTCGCCTTCCTGTTGCTGGACACGAATGAGGACGTCGGTGGGTTCGCCGAACTCCTGAACCTTGACTTCGCCGAGCCCCAGCGCGCCGAGGGTGCGCCGCAAAGCCCCAATGTCAGCCGGCCCCTCGGTTTCGATTTCCATCAGGATACCGCCGCGAAAGTCGATACCGAAATTCAATCCTTGCGTTAGGAATGCGCCGACCGAGACGAGGATGAGAATAATCGAGAAGCCAAACGCCAATTTTCGCTTGCCGACAAAATCGATCGTTGTATTCGCCGGAACTACGCTGAGTAATCGCATCGCAGGCCCCTATATCGGCAGCTTGGAGGGCCGCTTGCGGCGCAACCAGATCACCACCAGCAGCCGCGTCAGCATGAGGGCGGTAAACATCGAGCTGACGATTCCCATCGACAGGGTCACGGCGAACCCCTTGATCGGCCCGGTGCCGAAATTGAACAACAGCAGCGCCGCAATCAGGGTCGTCAGGTTCGAATCGATAATCGTCGTCAGCGCTCGCCGGTAGCCGGCATCGACTGCGGCGATCGGCGATCGCCCGTTGCGGGCTTCCTCTTTTATACGCTCCAAGATCAGCACGTTGGCATCGACCGCCATGCCGATGGTCAGCACGATGCCGGCAATACCAGGCAAGGTGAGCGTTGCCCCCAAGACCGATAACAGCGCTAAAATCAAAGCGAGGTTAAACACGAGCGCCACAGTGGCCATGACGCCGAACAGGCCGTAGCTGGCGATCATGAAGACCACGACGGCGGTAAAACCGACGATACTGGCGATCTTGCCGGCGGCGATGGAATCGGCGCCGAGGCCAGGACCGACCGTACGCTCCTCGAGAATATGCAACGGCGCCGGCAACGCGCCGGCGCGCAGTACAAGCGCCAAATCGACGGTCTCCTGAACAGCGAAACGGCCGGTGATAATTCCGCTTCCCCCGAGAATAGGCGATTGGATGTTTGGCGCGCTGACGACTTCGTTGTCGAGCACGATAGCGAGGCGCGTCCCGACATTTTCAGACGTTACCCGGCCAAATATTTGTCCTCCCTGCGCATCGAAGCGGAAAGACACAATCGGTTGGCCGTCCTGAAAAGTCGCCTGCGCGTCAACCAGCCGCTCGCCACTCACCACAACTTCGCGCAGCACCACATAGGGAACTCGCTGTCCGCCGTCGTTTTCATACAACAGCATCGAGTTCGACGGAACGATACCCCTATTTGCGTCGGCTACCGAGGCTTGTTCGTTGACCAAATGAAAAGTCAGTTTTGCCGTCTTTCCCAATAGCCTTTTGATTCGCTCGGGATCGTCGATACCCGGCATTTGAACTATGATTCGTTGTTCGCCCTGCTGTTGGATTGTCGGTTCCGAAACGCCGGTTTCATCGACCCGCCGCCGGACAACTTCAATCGACTGCTCGATCGCCCGTTGACGCCGGTCGATAATCGCTTGTTCGGTGAACTCCAGCCGGAATATACCGCCCGAAACGCTTATTGCGGCATCCCGGTCAATATTGCGCAACCGTTCGCGGGCTACGTCGATGTCGTCTGATTTAAACCCACGGATAACGACGGCGTTGCCTTCAACTTTGAGGCTTTTATAGCCGATCCGCGGCTGACGGCGGCGCAGCTCGCGGCGGACTTGCGATCGAATCGATTCTAACGACGCCTTAAGAACGTCGTCGATTTCGACCTCGAGCAAAAGGTGCGCACCGCCTTGCAGATCGAGCCCAAGATTCACTTGTGATTCAGGCAGAAAGCCAGGAGGCTCGTCGAAGAAGTTGGGCGCGGCGAAGACAATACCCCACGCGCAGACAATCAACGTAATCGCGATCGCCCAACGGGGGTAATTAATCATGTCGGAACGCCGCTCGGTTGCGGTTTATTTCCTGCCGCCAAATCCGCCAAACAATCCGCCCAACAAACCGCCGGGGCTGCCTTGACCAGGTCCGACTACCGTCGGACCGCCGGCGGGCTTGCCGCCGCCCGATGAGCCCGCCGGTTCGGTGCGGTTCAACACATCGGACAGGGTGCCACGCATCACGCTTATTTTGACACCGTCAGCGATCTCGATCACCAGCTCGTCATTGTCCTTGATCCGCGTCACCGTGCCGATAATACCGCCGCCGGTCAGCACGCGGTCGCCCCGCTTCACCAGGCCGAGCATTTCGCGATGCTGTTTCACCTTTTTTTGCTGCGGACGGATGAGCAGAAAATAGAAAACAACAAATATGAGGATGATGGGAGCAAACGCGCCAAGCCCGCCGCCGTCGCCGCCACCAAAAAATCCCTGCGCATTAGCCGGCGTGATAAACATTGGGGTCTCCAGTCTAGGGGTCTTAAGGACGCCGGATGATAGCGACGTGCGGTCGAATTGCAATGGCACCCGCCGGGCCTTCAAATGGCCGGAATGCGGCATTTTGTCAATGTTTGGGCCGCGCGCGCGCCTTACCGGCCGGCAAACCAGCCCCGAACCGCCATCAAGCCGCGAACAAGCCGCCATCAAGCCGTTGACCGCGGCCAAGCCGAACGACTAGGTTCGCCCCCATTCCAACCGGCGAACAACATCAAAAAGTGATCGGGTCATGAGCAAACAGGATTTCGGTCCGTTGTTAAATCGTATCGCCGGCGCGCTCGAACGCCTGGCGCCGGGCGTCCGGAAAGCCGTTGATTTGTCGGCGACGGATGCGTTTGTGTGGCATGCCACGCCAAACGGCGCCGACGGGTGGCTCGAGCCAATCGCCAAGGTCAACCGGTT
The DNA here is from genome assembly GCA_027297685.1 of Alphaproteobacteria bacterium. GTDB lineage: Bacteria > Pseudomonadota > Alphaproteobacteria > UBA6615 > UBA6615 > JAPUHN01. Next base: position 2,847 of record JAPUHN010000276.1, read on the forward strand.
GCCCCTCGATCTGCTGCAGGGCATCGACCGCCAGGCGGACACTTTACTCGAGAATACCAAGCGCTTTGCCGCCGGCCTGCCGGCCAATAACGCGCTGCTATGGGGCGCGCGGGGAACCGGCAAATCGAGCCTGATCAAATCGATTCACGGGGTCGTCAACGAGGCGACCCCGGGCGCGCTGACCCTGGTCGAAATTCACCGCGAGGACATACACTCGCTGCCGGCGCTGCTGTCGTTGCTGCGCGGTCGTGAGCGTCAGGTCATCCTGTTCTGCGACGATCTGAGTTTCGACGATGCCGACACCAGCTACAAATCGCTCAAGGCGGTGCTCGAAGGCGGTATCGAAGGCCGACCCGATAATGTGGTGTTCTACGCCACGTCGAACCGGCGCCACTTGATGCCCCGCGATATGATCGAGAACGAGCGCTCGACCGCGATCAACCCCTCCGAGGCGGTCGAAGAGAAAGTATCGTTGTCCGACCGGTTCGGCTTGTGGCTGGGCTTCCACCACGCCGACCAGGATACCTTCTTCGCCATGGTCGAGGCTTACGTCGCTCATTATGATCTCGACATCGAACGCGAGACCTTGCACGCCGAGGCCAAGGAATGGTCGGTCACCCGCGGCGCGCGTTCCGGCCGGGTCGCCTGGCAGTATGTTCAAGACCTGGCAGGCCGTCAGGGTAAACGGTTGGTCTGAACGACGTTAGTGTAGGTCTTAGCTCGGCAGGAATTTACGCGGATCGACCGCGCGGCTGCCCTGACGTACTTCGAAATGGAGCTGCGGCGCGTCGACGCTACCGGTCTTACCGACCCGCGCGATAACCTGCCCGCGCGAGACCACGTCGCCGCGCGCAACCAGCAATTTGTCGGCGTGGGCGTATGCGGTGATCAACCCGTCGGAGTGCTTGATCAGCAACATATTACCGAACCCGCGGATTTGATTGCCGGCATAGGCGACGACACCGTTATCGGCGGCGCGCACCGGCGCACCCATTGGTGCGGCGATATTCAGCCCGTCATTGTGCAGCGCCGAGGCCTTGGCGCCGAATGACGACAGCACGCGGCCATCGACCGGCCAGATGAAACCTCCGGCATCGCGCTGCGGCACTGGCGGCGCCGGCCGAAATACCGGTTTCGGCCGCGGCTGGGGAACCCCCGAAACCGAGGAAGAGACATCGGGCGTGGCGGTAGCAGCCGGCGTTCGAGCGTTCCGCGTGGGCCGCGCGCGGGCGACTTGGGCCCTTGGGGCCGATGCTGCTCCTGGTCGCGTACTGAACGGCAAAAACAGGCGCTGTCCAACTTGTATCGTATAGGGCGATCTCAGCCGGTTGGCGCGCGCCAGCGAGGCTGTATCGACCCCGTATTGCCGCGAAATCGCGTACAGAGTATCGCCACGCCGCACGATATGAACTTGGGCGGCCGGTAGCTGCAGCTGGTTTCCGGCGGCGAGCAAATAGGGCGGCCGTAAGTTGTTTCGCTCGATCAGCGCGCGCGTCGAGACATCGTAGCGTTGGGCGATACCGTACACGGTCTCACCGCGCTGGACCACGTGGACACCGGGTGCGCCGGCGCGCCGCGCTTGCCGGTCGCCGTAGCTTCGGTCGATAACGGGCGCTGGCCCGCTGAAGCTATCGCAGGCGGCCAGAACGAAGGCGCAAAGCACCAACCACGGCAACGCACCAATACCCCGCCGGACAATCCCAATTTGGTCGCATAGGCACGTCATGCGCTGTTGTTTTCGACAAGCCCCGGAAGCAGAGGAACAAACCGTACGTCCATTAGATCGTGGGTTTCATAGCCGTCGTCGGTACGGCGAATTTGTTGCAAAACTTGCGTACGATCGCGGCCGCCGACGGGCACTACCATAATCCCGCCGACCGCGAGTTGGTCAAGCAAGGCGGCGGGCGGCGTATCGGAAGCTGCCGTCACGCTGATTCGCTCGAACGGCGCTTGCTCGGGCCACCCCAGCATACCGTCGCCGGCTCGCGTCGTGATATTGTGTAAACCGAGTTCGACAAACCGGCGTTCGGCCTCCGCCAACAGCGGTCGGTGGCGTTCGATCGTGTACACCCGCCGGCACAATTGCGCCAAAATCGCGGCGTGGTAGCCCGAGCCCGTGCCGACTTCCAGCAACTTGATCCGGTTGCTGAGCTCTAGCGCCTCGACCATAGAAGCCACCACCAGCGGCTGGCTGAGGGTTTGGCCATAACCGATCGGCAGCGCCGTATTTTCGTAGGCCTGGTCGCGGAAGGTCTCGGGTACGAACAGCTCGCGCGGCACCCGTTCGATGGCGGACAGCACCGCCGTATTGGTGATGCCGGTGCTACGCAACGCCAGAATTAGGCGGGCTTTATTGGCCGGCGTGGTCATTGACGGGACGCCCCGAGGGCGCGCGCCAGGGGTTTCATGGCGCGCCGGTTGGTGAGATCGAGATCGACCGGCGTGACCGAGATTTTACCCTGCCCGAGCGCCGCAAGGTCGGTCCCCTTACGGCCCGGCGCTTGCGTTGGCAGGGCGCCGATCCAGTAATAGCGGCCACCCATGGGATGGCGCCGCTCGACCAGCGAATCGCCCATGGTGCGCTGGCCCTGGCGGGTCACCTCGACGCCAGTAACATCCGACGGGCTGACATTGGGAATGTTTACGTTGATAAAGGTTCGTTTGGGCCACCCGGCCCGCAACAGCTTGCGAATGAGCCCCGGCGCATGGGTTTCGGCGGTCGGCCAGTGAACGTGGCGTTCGCGGGGATCGATCTGCTGGCTTAACGCGATCGCCGGCACCCCCAGCAACGTCGCTTCCATGGCGGCCGCGCAGGTGCCCGAATAAGTGACGAACTCGCCCATGTTGCTACCGCGGTTTACGCCCGACAATACCAGGTCCGGTTTATGGTCCTTTAGAAGCTGGTGGATGCCCATCAACACGCTATCGGTCGGCGTCCCTTCGACGGCGTAGCGCCGCGTCGCGATGCGCCGCAACCACAGCGGCGAGCGCAGGGACAAGGAGTGCCCAGCGCCGCTTTGTTCGGTCATCGGCGCGCATACCCACACATCGTCGGTGATCTGTTTGGCGATGCGCTGCAACACTTTGATGCCGGGGGCGCGGATTCCGTCATCGTTGGAGATCAAAATACGGAGGCTGCCGAGGCGGCGCGGAAACTTATGCATCGGCGGCGATCGCCTCCAAACCGCCCATATAGGGACGCAACGCGTCGGGCACGCCAATCGAGCCGTCTTCGCGTTGGTAGTTCTCGATTACCGCGATCAACGCCCGGCCGATTGCAACACCGGAACCGTTCAATGTATGGACGTGCACAGCGCCCTTGGTCTCGCCGGCCGGCCGGAAGCGCGCTTTCATGCGCCGGGCCTGGAAATCTCGCGTGTTCGAGCAACTCGAAATTTCGCGGTAGGTCTTCTGCCCGGGTAGCCAAACATCGATGTCGTGTGTTTTGGTCGCCGCAAACCCGGTGTCGCCACTGCACAGAACAACCACGCGATAGGCTAGGCCCAGGCGCTGCAACACCGCCTCGGCGCAGCCGGTCATACGCTCCAGCTCTTCCTCCGACCGGTCGGGGTGAACGATCGAAACCAGTTCGACCTTGTAGAACTGGTGTTGGCGCAGCATGCCACGCGTGTCTTTCCCGGCGGCGCCGGCTTCGGCTCGAAAACACGAAGTGTGCGCGGTCATCCGGATCGGCAGGTCGGCCTCATCGAGGATGCTGTCGGCCACCATATTGGTCAGTGGTACTTCGGCGGTGGGGATGAGCCAACGATCCTCGGTGGTGCGAAACAGATCGTCGGCGAATTTTGGCAGCTGCCCGGTGCCGTACAACGCGTCGTCGCGCACCAGCAGCGGCGGGCTCACCTCGGTGTAGCCGAACTCCGTCGTCTGTATGTCGAGCATGAACTGGGCAAGCGCCCGCTCCATGCGCGCCAATGCCCCTTTCAACACCACGAAGCGCGATCCGCTCAATCGGCTCGCCGCGTCGAAGTCCATCAACCCAAGCGCCTCGCCGATTTCGAAATGTTCGCGCGGTTCGAAGGAAAACTCCGGCGGCGTACCGACACGGCGTAGCTCGGTATTGTCGTCCTCGGTCGTCCCATCGGGGATATCGTTGTCGAGGACGTTCGGCAAGCCCTCAAGCAATGCTTGCATCTCGGTGCTGAGGTCGCGTTCGGCCTGCTCGGCTTCCTGGACTGCCGCTTTTAGGTCGCCAACCTCCTGCTTGAGCGCCTCGACCTCGTTCGCGCGCCCGTCGCCCATCGCCTTGCCGATTTCCTTCGAGGCCGCGTTACGGCGGTTCTGCACTTCCTGCAACCGGGTTTGCACACTGCGCCGCTCGCTATCGAGCTTCAATATGGCCGACGATGCAGCAACCGCGCCGCGCCGTTCCAGACTGTGGTCCAGCGCCTCGGGATTTTCACGAATCCATTTGAGATCGAACATCGTGCGTCACGTTCCGTTGGTTCGGCGCCCTTATATGGGCCGCCGCGAATCGCGTCCAGCAGTCGTGGTTTTTTGGGCTGGAAGTTTAAGCCTCTTCAGCGTCTTCGGTATCGCGTTTACGCATCATGTAAACCGCTATGAATATCGAGATCTCGTAGAGCAGGACGATGGGCAGGGCCAAGGCGAGCTGGCTGAGGGGATCGGGCGGCGTGAGGACCGCGGCGGCAATGAAGGCGACGACGATTGCGTAGCGGCGTTTTTTCCGCAAGCCGGCTGGAGTCGTTATGCCGACCTTCACCAGGATTAACAGGACTACCGGTAATTCGAAACTCAGTCCAAAAGCGAATATCAGCCGCATCACCAGCGACAGATATTCGTTGACCTTGGGCACCAGAGTAATCGCCAGCGAACCTTCACTCGCCAACTGTTCGAAACTGGAAAAGAACTGCCAGGCCACCGGTAGCAACACGTAGTAGACGAAGACTCCGCCGGCAAAAAACAGCACGGGGGTAGCGACCAGAAACGGCAGAAACGCCATTTTCTCGCGCTTGAAGAGGCCCGGTGCAACAAACGTCCATAACTGGGAAGCAAGTACGGGAAACGACAAGAAGGCGGCGGCGAAAAACGCCACCTTGATTTCGGTGAAAAATTTCTCAGTCAGAGCAGTGTAGATCAGCTGGCGGCCTTCTTGCCCTTCCCAAACCTGCGCCAACGGCGCGACAAGGAAATTAAAAAACGTTTCGGCGAAATAGAAGCAGGCAAAAAACAGCACGATGAACGCCGCCAACGAATACAGCAATCGTTTGCGCAGCTCCGACAGATGATCGACGAGAGGCATTCGGCTTTTTTCGATATCGTCTTCGCCGAGCCCGTCGCTGGTTTCGTCGACCATCAGCTGTTACCGGAGGCCGGGGCGGTCGCCGGAGCCGCTGGGCGGGGCGCTGGCTCGTCTTCGTTGGCCGCAGTCGATACGTCGCCGTCCGCCGGCGTCGCCGGCTCGCTTTTCGGTTCGACTACGGGCTCAGGGGTATCCACGGCGGCGGCGTCGGGGTCGTCGTTGAACATCCGCGACTGAATTTCGGGATCGAGGATCGAGTTGTCCGATGTCGGATTGCCATCGTCGTCGAAGGAAAATTCGCCGTCGTCGATTTCGGCGATATTGTCCAGCGCGTCCTTGGGATCGTATGTAACGATATCGTCGATGCTGTTCTTGATATCATCGACCCCGGCCTCGCGCGCAATATCTTGGAGCCCGCTCTGGAACTCGGCCGCCATGCCGCGCACTTTGCGCAGGATCGTGGTTACGGTGCGGATTGCAGCCGGGAGATCCTTGGGACCGATGACGACCAGCGCCACCACCATGATCAGCATCAATTCCGGCCAGCCGATGTCGAACATGGTTATTCGGCCCGATTAAGGTTGGTTGTGGCCGCCGCCGGTGGCACGGCCGGCGGTGCGGCGAAATTAATTTTTTGCCGCAGTCTGCTCGTCTTGTACAGCCGTTGCCTCGGCGACGTTTTCGGCCTCAATCTTCTTGGAGTCGGCGGAATCTTCGCTCTGATCCTTCATGTTCGATTTGAAGGATTTAATCCCCTTGGCGATATCGCCCATAAGCGTAGGGATTTTTCCCCTGCCGCCGAACAAAACAAGCACAACAACCAAGACGATGAGCCAGTGCCAGATCGAAAAGGTACCCATTGCTCAGATGCTCCAATTTTCTGTGGACCCAAAGGGGGCCTATTTGCGCGGACTATCGCAGAAAGGCGGTTCAACCGCAACGCTGCTCACGCCGAGTTGTAACGCCTTAAAAGTAAAACTACGTATAGATTTCAGTTATTTAGGGTGGCTGGGAGCGAATATAAAGGCCTGATCCCTTATCTGGCGCACAAACACCCGAGTCCCCTTTGCCGGCAACTGCCGTCCGGCAACGCGAATGCGGACGGGATTCGCCTCGCCCTCGCCGATCGTTACCTCGATCAGGCTGGTTCTCCCGAGAAATCGGGCGCTTTCGACGGTCGCCGCGGTACCTGCCGCCTCGCCTTCTAATTGCGATGCGGTAAGTTCGAGCGCCTCGGGGCGCATTAGAACCTCGACTTCGGTGCCGTCTGCTATCCCGTTGGTGCCAACACTGCCCAGCGGCGTATCCACGCTCGCCATCAATACGGTGCCGCGAAACCGGTTAACATCGCCGAAAAACGCGGCAACAAAGGCATCGGCCGGGTGCAGATAAATGTCGTCCGGCGGGCCAACTTGGCGGATACCACCCTCTTGCATCACCGCAATGCGATCGGCGATGTACATTGCCTCTTCGGAATCGTGGGTGACCATCAGGGTGGCAACGCCGCTTTCGCGCAAAATTTCGGCCGCACCGTCGCGCACCTGGTGGCGCAACTGGGCGTCGAGCCCAGAGAACGGTTCGTCGAGCAGGACCACCCGAGGTCGCGGCACGATAGCACGAGCCAGGGCAACCCGTTGCTGCTGGCCGCCGCTTAGCTCATGGGGAAAGGTATCGGCCCAGCGCTGCAGCCCGGTGCGGTCGAGCGCCCGCTCGGTTCGCGCCCGCTTGTCGGCCGACGAAACGTCGCGCAGACCGAACGCGATGTTGTCGCGCACCGACAGATGCGGAAACAGCGCAAAGTCTTGAAAGACCAACCCCACGTTGCGCTGTTCCGGCGGCACCGTCACCGACCCGTCCGCCATGGTGTCGGAACCGATCGACACCCGCCCCTGTTGGAGTGGCTCGAGGCCCGCCGCGACCCGTAGCAAAGTTGATTTGCCGCAGCCCGACGGGCCCACCAGACAAACGATTTCGCCGGGCTCCACCGACAGCGTTACATCATCGACGGCAAGCAGATTGCCGAATCGATGGCTGACATGCTCGAGATTGAGGCTCTGGTTCTTCACGGCAACTCGCCACTTTGCACGACCGCGTTCGACATACCGTCACGGTAATATGACAAATCGCGAACGCATTGGAGGCAAAAGCTAGGCCAATCGGGTACCGGCGGCAACATGCCGTCCTGCATCAAACAAAAGCCAAGCGGCAGCGACATCTTCCGGTTACAGGGGTTCGAGCCCCTCTTCGGCAGCATCGGCAGCCGCTTCGATCGATTCGAACGGCAGATCTTCTTGCGGCGCGCGGGAAGTGTAAACGTCGACCGCCGGCCGCGTATCGAGAAGGCCCGCCAATTTCAATTCCTTGACGCCCGGCAGATCCTGCAAACTTTCAAGCCCAAAGTGAGACAGAAATGCCTCGCTTGTCACCCAAGTCGTCGGACGTCCCGGCGTGTTGCGACGGCGGCCCGGCTTGATCCAGCCTGCTTCGAGCAAAACGTCGAGTGTGCCCCTATTGACGGCGACGCCGCGGATACTTTCGATTTCCGCGCGGGTCAGCGGCTGATGGTACGCGATAATCGCCAGGGTTTCATGGCCCGCTCGCGATAACCGCCGCTCCGCCTCGCGCTCGATCTTCAGTTTATCGACCAGATCGGGCGCCGTGCGCAAAGACCATTTACCGCCGACCTTGACAACGTTCACACCCCGGCCGGCGTACGCTGTGCTGAGATCGACGAGCAACGCGTCGATATCGGCATCGTCGGGCAGCCGTGCCGATATCGAGGCTTCGTCCAGAGGTTCCACCGCGGCAAATAAAACCGCTTCCAGAACGCGAAGATGTTCGGCGGCGTTCGCATCGGCCGTATCAGGAATCATCGTCACTTCTCACCTCTCTAATACTTAATCTAATGTCCGGCTTCGGCAGATCTGTCGCTACCGCGGTACGATTGCCGCTGCGGCTACGAAAGAAAATAGGACCGAAGAGCTGATCCTGGCGAATTTCGGCCTGACCGCTTCGCACAAGTTCCAGGCTAGCGGCAAATGTGGCAGCCACAGCCGACCGGCGAATCAAATCGTCTTCGAGACCGTCGGGTAGAAAACTCAACAGCGCCGACCAGTTCGGCACTTTGCCAAGGAGGCTGGTGAGACGACCAAGTGCGTCGTCCATCGAAAACAGATCCATCTGCTCGATCCGCAGGGGGGCTGGTTTCTGGCGACGCTGGGTCGAACCGTAGGCCTGCAAGAGCTCGAACAAGGTGGCGTCGTAGACCGACCGTGTTGTCACGCGAATGCCCTCGGGCGCGCCACGGGCGAAGACATCGCGACCGAGCAGCGGCCTTGCGAACAGGTTCTCCGCCGCCGTCCGCATGGATTCGAGGCGCTGCAATTGATAACTCAACGCTGCCGCCAACTCGGCGCCCGACGGTTCTTCGTCATCCTCGGTGGACGGCAACAGCAAGCGCGATTTCAGGTAAGCCAACCAAGCCGCCATCACTAGATAATCGGCGGCGATTTCGAGGCGCAGCTGGCGCGCCTCCTCGATGAAAGAAAGATACTGCTCGGCCAGGCCGAGGATCGATATCTTCGCGAGGTCGACTTTCTGATCGCGCGCCAAGTTCAACAGCAGATCGATCGGCCCTTCGAAGCCGTCCAGGTGAACAATTAATTCGGCGCCGCTCGGTGCCGCATCCGTCTGCATGTAATCGGGTACAGGCTGTTCGAAATTGTCTACCGCTGTGTTCATTGCAGACCCACCACGCTTACGATCACGCCAATGACATAATCCACCGGGCCGCCGATCAGCCATTGGAACGGATTGAACCTAAAACCAAGGGCTTCGCCCGCCCGAGGCAGAATAAAGACGAGCGCGATGAGAATAAACAAGGCGTAACGCTCGATGCTGGCAAACGGTCGCGCCAGTGACGACGGTAACAGCCCTACCGCCACCCGGCCGCCGTCGAGTGGTGGCAAAGGCAACATATTAAATATTGCCAATAACACGTTGATTCTAAGGGAATTTATGAGATTTAACTGAACCCATTCAGAGGCGGTTTCCGGAAGCAGGAATGACGCGTGAATTAGAGCTGCAGACACGAATGCGATCACCAGATTAATTCCTGGACCGGCGGCTGCGACCAAGATCATATCGCGCCGCGGCCGTCCGAGTCGGCCAAATTGGACCGGCACCGGCTTCGCCCAGCCGAACAGGAAGGGCGATCCGATAAAAATAAGCACACCCGGAATGATGACCGTGCCCACTTTGTCGATATGCACAAGTGGATTGAACGTGACGCGTCCCAATTTGTAGGCAGTATCGTCACCGAGTTTCCAGGCCACCCAGCCATGGGCGGCCTCGTGCAAAGTAACGGCCAGCAGAACCGGTAGAATCCAGATCGAAGCAATATGCACAACGTTCCCAAAGTCAGCGCTCACGTCACCGGCTCCTATCCATCATGAATCTCCCATACCGACACGTTCGATCAGCTCGGAAAGCTGCCGTGACAGTTCCGCCGCGGCCATCGTCCCGGCTGTGGGCAGTACGTGCGCTGCCGCGGCCAGCCAGCGCCTCTGCGCGGCGGCGGTCAACGGCGGCACCACCGCGCCTACGGCCTGCATCTCGTCATAGTCTCCCGAGCAATGCAGAATGGCGTCGCAGCCGGCGGCAAGCGCGGCCACACAGCGCGTTGCCATATCGCCGTCAAGGGCGCCCATTCCGATATCATCGGTCATCAGAAACCCACCAAATCCAATTTCGCCGCGAATGATCTCGCCGATCACCGCTTTCGACACCGTGGCCACATTGTCGCTGTCGAGGGCCTCGTACACCACATGCGCGGTCATTGCCAACGGCAACCACGCCAACGCCCGGAACGGCACAAAATCGCTTTCCCGCAAGGCATCTGCCGTCGCCGTCACGCGCGGCACGTCGAGGTGGCTATCCACTGTCGCTCGTCCGTGACCGGGCATGTGCTTGGCCACCGGCAATACGCCGCCAGCGAACAAACCGTCGCAGAACGCGCGCGCCAGCACGACGATCACAGCAGGGTCGGCGGAAAGAGCGCGGTCGCCGATCGCGGCAGTCGTGTCGGCGAAGGAAACATCAAGGACCGGCGCACAGGTCACGGAGATGCCGAGCGGTGTTAATTGCGCGGCAATCAGGCGTCCGGCAAGCTCGGCCGCCTCGCCCGCCCGCTTTCGGTCGCGGCTGTACATGGCGCCAAACAGCGCCGCCGGCGGAACATTGTCCCAGTGCGGCGGGCACAATCGGCGGACCGACCCGCCTTCCTGATCGATGAGAACCGGCGCATCGGTACGGCCAACCGTATCGCGCATTTTCGCAACCAGACGGCGGACCTGTTCCGGTGTTTCACAGTTCTTACGAAACAGGATAAAGCCCAACGGATTTACCGTCCGGAAGAGCGCGGCTTCGTCCGGCGTCAGGTCATTGCCGGCACAACCGAAAAT
>JAPUHN010000277.1 GCA_027297685.1 Alphaproteobacteria bacterium
GAGGGTCGTAGGCCCTGTGGAATTCGAGTCCCGGCTCCATCCCGGCCGGCAACTTGAGTGGGTCGAAATAAGCCGCGCGGGCCACGTCGGTTAACGTCAAGCCGGTTTCGCTCCACTCGTTGGTGACCATGCGTTCGACAATCCCATCGCGCATCCGAAGCTGGTCCGGGGTATTCAATCCGAGAAGGCTGGCGGCAATGGTTAGCACTTTCTGACGCGCTTGTAGCGCCGCGAGGTAGAGGGTGCCGCCGCCCGCCGTGCCGCCGCGGGAGCCGCGACTCCCCATGCCGTAAGGCGCGATGTCGGTGTTGCCCAGGTCGATCGTGACGACGCCGGGATCCACGCCGAGCCCTTCGGCTACGGCCTGGGCGAAGGCCGTGTAGTAACCCTGTCCAGAGTCCATCAACCCGACCGAGGCGTTGATGGCGCCGCTCGGCTCGACTTTCACCCATGCTGCCTCGTGGCCCGATCCGGGGATACCCGCACCCTTGTAGAACTTGGAGCCGTACGTGGTCGGTTCCACAACAACGCAGATGCCAAGACCCTGGTATTTTCCCAATTTGCGATTGTCTTCCTGCCGCCGCCTGAAGATTTCATAGTTGAGTGTCTCTAGGGCCGTTTCGAGAGTTTGGCGCGGCGTGATGTCCTCCAGCCGTTCGCCCGTCGCCATCACGTAGGGCAGGTCGTCGCGCCCTATCATGTTGATCTTCCGCACCTCGACGGGGTCGAGGCCGAGTTCCCTGGCGATGGCGTCCATGGTCCCTTCCATGACCCAGCTTGTGATGGCCATGGGCGCGCGCATCGGACCCGCACCACACTTGTTGGTCAACGCGATCTTCACTTCGAAGGAATAGTCTTGCAACCTGTACGGCCCCGGCAGAATCATGGCGGTAACGCGGGCGAAGTAGTTTGCTGGATAGAAGCAATATGCGCCGAAGTCTTCGATGATTTCCGCTTCCAGCGCCAGCAATCGCCCCGTTTTCGAAACCGCGGCGCGGGTCCTGACAAAGTTTTCGCGAGCGTGAGAGGAGGCGAGCAAATTTTCCATGCGGTCCTCCTGCCAGCGTACGGGCTGTTTCAGCGCGCGGGCCAGGGCGGCCACGGTCAGCTCCTCGCGGAACAGGGCGATCTTTTGGCCGAACCCGCCTCCCACATCGGGAGACACCACGGTGACTTGCGACTCGCTCAGTCGAAGTCGCGCCGCGAGCATCGTCCGCAAAGGATGCGGGGCTTGGTTTCCAATGTAGAAGGTCAGATGCTGGCGGCCCTCGTCCCACACGGCAGCGCAGCCGCGCATCTCGATGGGCAAGTGGGTTTGGCGGTGCTGGCGGAATGTCGCCTCCACAACGTGGTCCGCCGTGGCGAACCGCGCCTTCACGTTGCCGGTCGAGAATTGCTGATGGGAGACCAGGTTCGATGGTAGGTCGTCGTCCACCAAGGGCGCGCCGGGCTTGATTGCCTCGAACATGTCGATCACCGGCTTCAGCTCTTCGTAGGCCACCGCAACGAGCTCCGCCGCGTCCTCGGCGAGATACCGATCGGTGGCCACGACGCAAGCCACCGGATCACCCTGGAAGCGGATCTTGCTGATGGGCAGAGCCGTCATTTCGGTGGGGTGCAGACCCTCTATCGGAGGCGCCACGCGCAGTTTCGTGGTCAACCCTGCAAGATCTTGCCCGGTTACCACGGCGACGACGCCGGGAGCGGCCCTGGCCGACGCGGTGTCGATGGATCGGATGAGGGCGTGCGCGTGGGGCGATCGCACGAAACAAGCATGCGCCGCTCCGGGGATCTCGATGTCGTCCAGGTACCGGCCCTGCCCGGTGAGAAACCGGAAGTCCTCTTTGCGGGGAAGAGCCTTGCCGATGATGTTGAAGCCGCTGCGTTTAGTTTCCTCCGCCCCGAACGACATCATGGCTCGACCTCCTGATTTTTCGGGCTGTTCATCTTCGCCGCGGCCATCCGAACGGCCTTGATGATGTTCTGATAGCCGGTGCAGCGGCACAAATTGCCTGATAACGCCTCGGCGATCTCCTCATCCGTGGGATCGGGGTTCTCCTTCAGATAGGCCTCGAAGGTCATGACGATCCCCGGCGTGCAAAAGCCGCATTGGAGCCCGTGTTCGTCGTGAAGCGCTTGCTGCATTGGGCTGTATTCGCCGTTCTTCATCACTGCTTCGATCGTGGTGATTTGATTGCCCTGCATTTGCACGGCGAACAGCAGGCACGATCGCATCGGCCTGCCGTCGACCTGGACCGTGCACGCCCCGCAAACACCATGCTCGCACCCCACGTGGGTTCCGGTGAGCCGGAGATCTTCTCGCAGAACATCGGACAGAAGCTTGCGGGGCTCGACGAGCACCTCGCGGGCCACGCCGTTGACTGTCAACTGAAATGAAATGTTGCTCATCGCCGCTTAATGCTTACCGAGACGATCGAGTGCATCCCTCAGGGCTCGCCGCAGCAGCACCTGCGTCAGCTCACGACGGTATTCCGCCGATGCATGGAGGTCGCTGCCGGGTTGCATCTGGCCAGCCGCTTCTTCGGCGATCGCTTCGACCCACCGCGAACCCGGCCCCTGCCCAACATAGGCGTCGGCCAGTTGGCCGAGGGCAAGCGGCTTTGCGTCCACGCCGCCCACGGCCAAGCGGAGACGTTCGACGCGCCCTGAGCTGTCCAGCTTTACCGTCACAGCCACGCTGACGATGGCGAAATCGCCGACCCGTCGGCTGACCCACCGGAACCCCCATCCTTCACCGGCGACGAGCGTGGGAAAGACCACCTGGGTCAGTATCTCGTTTGGCTCCAGCGCCGTCGTATAGATAGAAACGAGGAAGTCCGACGCCATGACCACCCGGTTGCCCGCCCCCGAACCGATCTCGATTTCCGTATCGAAAAGCACCGCCATCAGAGGCAGTTCGGCGGCGGGGTCGGCGTGGGCCAGGCTGCCGCCAATGGTTCCACGCTGGCGAATGGCGTAATGACCGATGTTGCGTGCCGCGGCAGCCAGGATCGGACAGACGCGCTGGACGAGAGATGACTGCTCCAACTGGTAGTGCCGGGTAAGCGCGCCAATTTCGATGCGGTCGCCGTTTCCGCGGATGTAGGCGAGGTCCTCGATCCCACCGATATCTACGAGATGCGTGGGTCGGGCCATCCGCATGTTCATCATTGGCGTGAGGCTTTGCCCGCCCGCGAGGATCCTGGCCTCGTCGCCATGGGCCTGAAGCAACGCGAAGGCCTCATCGAGGGTCTGGGCGGCGTGATATGAAAATGGAGCCGGTTTCATGTCGGCGGGTGTCTCCAATCACCACAGCAGTGACTGGGTGGTCTCTTTGTCGAACACGTGAAGGCGGTCGGTGGCGACGGCGATGGCCACGCTGTCGCCGTCCGCGCAGCGAGTATCTCTGCCGACGCGGAAGAACAGTTCGACTCCTTCCGCCTGCACGCTCAAGTACTGGTCCGATCCGATGGACAAGGTGAAGTTGACGCGGCCGTGAAGGCAATTGGCTGTGGGCGAGTTGGTGCGTTCGTCCACGTCTTCCGGTCGGATGCCAAGAACAACCTCCTGTCCCGCGTGCCCAACTAGCTTCCTGGCCATCGCGGAGGGAAAGTCCAGGGAGAATCCTCCACGGCAGAAAAGCACCCGGTCTCCCTCTTTTTTCAAACTCCCCCGCAAGAAGTTCATTTGTGGGCTGCCCAGGAACGAGGCGACGAACATGCTGCACGGCCGTTGATAGATATCGTCGGGCGTGCCGGTCTGCTGGGCGACGCCGTCCTTTAACACTACGATGCGGTCGGCCAAGGTGAGGGCCTCGGCCTGGTCATGGGTGACATAGACGAAGGTGGTTTGCATGGTTTGGTGGAGGCGCTTGATCTCGGCCCGCATGGAAACCCGTAGCGCCGCGTCGAGGTTGCTCAGGGGCTCGTCCATCAGGAAGACGGCGGGCTGGCGGACGATGGCGCGCCCTAGCGCTACCCTTTGCCGCTGGCCACCGCTCAGCTCGTGCGGGCGGCGCTGCAACAGATGGGAGATCTCAAGGCGGTCGGCCGCATGCTTCACGAGTCGATCGATTTCTTGGCGGTTGAATCTGCGCATCCGCAGGCCGAACGCGATGTTGTCGTACACCGACTTGTGGGGGTAAAGCGCATAACTTTGGAAGACCATTGCGACGTCACGCCTATGGGGCGGTAGGAAGTTGACGATTTGGTCGTCGAAATAGATGTTTCCCTCGTTCATGTCCTCGAGCCCGGCGATAATATTGAGTGTCGTGCTCTTGCCGCACCCCGAGGGGCCGAGCAGCACCAGGAATTCCTTGTCGTGAATTTCCAGGTCCAGATCATCGACCGCCACCACATTGCCGAATCGCTTGGTCACACCTTCGATACGAATGCTCGCCACGGCGTCCGGCCTCCTATCCTTTAACAGCGCCGGCGGTCATTCCCGATACGATATACCGCTCGAAAACGACAGCAAGAAGGACCGGTGGAACCACAGCCACGACGCCCGCCGCATTGATGAACGAGAAGCTGATCGTGAAGTCTGAAGTAAAAGAGGCGATAACAATCGGCATCGTTTGCGATGCGATCGTCTGCGTGAACATGAGTGCAAGAAGAAACTCATTCCAGCTTGTGAGGAATGAGAATAACACAATGGCCGCCACCGAAGGCAGAGCCAATGGCAGAAAAACCAGGGTAAGGGTCTGGAACCGTGAACAACCGTCCACTCGGGCCGCCTTGTCGAGCTCATCCGGCAGGGATTCGAAATAGCTCATGAGAATGAAAACCGTGAACGGTACCGTAATTGCTAGATAAGTGATAATCAGCGATAAGACGTTGTCGAGAAGCCCAAGCCTGCTGATGAACAGGAAGAAAGGCACGACTAATACGATGTCCGGGATGACGCGCGTGGAGAGCATGAAATAGATTGAGGTTGAGCGTCCTCGAAAGCGTATCTTGGCCATGGCGTAGGCCGCTGGGATACCAACGACGAGATTGAGAACGACGACCGACACCGCGACAATTAAGCTATTCCACAGCGAGGGTAGAAGGTTCTTCGCCGTGGATGGGATATAGCCTCCGCTGACAGGGTCTGCCTGGGTGCGGGTTTCGTAAGTGACTCCTTTCCTCTGGGCGAGAAATATCGCCTTGAAGTTTAACAATGTTGGGTCCTCGGGGACCCAATGTGGCGGAACTGAAATGATTTCTCTTTCGTTTTGAATAGAGGAGGACGCAAGCCAAACAAAAGGACCCAGAACGTAGCCGGCCAGTACCACCGAGAAGAGGAATATCACGGCCAAGCGAGTCCAGCCTGATAGCCGAAGCTTCCATCTGGCGTGCTTTGATCCACCCTTTGCCAACATGCGCCTGCCCCCCTACTAGAGCCTTCGTCCCAACGTGCGAATGATAAAGTAGGCGAGCGCGAACGTGACGATCGCCATTACGTAAGCGAGCGCGTTGCCGGTACCAAAAGACAAGTTGCGGAAAGTCTCTACGTAGATATGCCACGAAGCCACATGGGAGGCTTGAGCGGGCCCACCTTCGGTAAGGATGAAGAAAAGATCGAAATGGCGGATTGCCATCATTGTCTCGTAGATGAACACCAGCATGAACCCAGGCCTTAATGACGGCAGGGTGATGTGGATGAAGCGCTGGAGCACGTTGGCTCCATCAACCTTGGCCGCGCGGTAGAGGTCGGCAGGGATAGATTTCATGGTTACTAGAATGAGGATGGAAGCGAGCGGTACTTCTTTCCACACGAATGCGTTAGCGATCAACGGTAAGGTTTTTTCAGGATCGCCAAGCCAGACCACGTACTTATCTATCATACCGAGCTGGAGGAGTGCTCCGTTCAGAGCACCGAAGCTGGAATCGTAGATCCACTTCCACATTAGGCCGTTGGCCACCGTGGGTATGGCCCAGGGAGCCACCAATATAATTGCTAGGAACCGACGGCCGCGAAACGTTTCGTTGAGGAGCAGGGCGATGAGCACGGCCAATATGGAGATGGCCGTAACGGACATGACCGTAAATGAGAAAGTACGCCATGCCGAGGACCAGAACAATTCGTCGGTCAGAATTTTGGCGTAATTGTCGAGCCAGACAAAGGGAACGCGGTGCGGGCGCGTCAGCTTCAGTTGGAACAAGCTGATGTAGAAGGAATAACCTATGGGGAACACCGCGACCGCGACAAGAACGACCGTGACCGGTAAGAGGAACAGGGCTGCGGCCCTCGCCTCGAAGTCGAACTTACCGGAGATCACACCGGAAAGCCGTAAGCGCGGTCTAGGGGGCATCCCTTACTCGGCCTCTCGAGCGACGGACGCTTATCTAGGAAAAAGGTATTGCCGCGGCAGCCGGCACGGCAATACCTTACAACTTGGCAAGAGCTATTGTTCCCTCTTGAGTGTCTGCCACTTATCGGCCGACTTCTTGAGCGCCTCCTCGGGGCTGATCTGATCAAGGATAGCGGACTGCCACATTGCGCCATTAAACTCGTTCCACTCGCCGAACCATGGCGTGATCACGTCCTTCTTCCGGGCAAGCCTTTGTTGTTCCGCGATGATATCGATCTTGGCGTATTTCGCATAGGATGCTCGAATATCGGGATCATCGAAGAGTGGCCTCGTGCAGAAGCCGGCGCCAATATCGGTTAACAGGAATTTTTGGAACCGGTATTCGCCCTCGGCCTTGCCGCCAAACCACTCGACAAACTTGACCACATTCTTCGCCCGTTCTGGATTTTCCAAGGCGTGCTTGGACACGCCATAGAAACGCATCCAACCGACTGTCGCATGGGACCCATTGGGGCCCTTGGGCATTAGTATCTGTTTCACTTTGCCAGCAACTTGAGATTGCTTGGGATCGTTCAGCATGCGCAGGCGATACTTGGGTTCGAGCGCGAAAGCGTGGTTGCCCGCTGCGAAAGACTTGAGCCCCGCTAGTTCGCCCGTTTCTACTGTAGCCGGGGACACAATCTTTTGCCGTTGGACCGCTTCGACCACCCACTTGAGAGCCTCCACTGCGCCCTTCTTCGGGTCTTGCATGATGGCGTTACCCGCGTCATCGGTGAAGACGCCACCCTGCGAGAACACCATGGCGGAGAGGAACTCTATGAGCCAAGACTCATTGGCCATGGCCAACATCAAAGGATATTCTGACAGCCCGGCCTGCTTTATCTTGAGAGACTGCTCGACGACCTCCGCCCAAGTCTCCGGCGGCTTTGCGATACCCGCCTTCTTCAACATCTCCTCGTTGTAGAAGAAGCCCATGTAGTCTGTATAGTAAGTGAGGCCATACTGCTGGCCCTTGTACGTCATCGAATCGGTGCAGAACTTGTCTACGTCGGAGTTGTATTTCGTCAGCTCCTTGAACTGGTCCACCGGCTGGATCCATCCCGCCTCGGCCCATTCAGGCAGCCAGGCATCCGATACCCACATCACGTCGAGCGGCGCCTTGCCGACGAACTTCGTAACCATCGCATCGCGGTATTGCGCCCACGGAAGGTTGCCGTATTTGACCTCGATTCCAGTCTTCTTCTCGAATGCGGTGATGTGGCTCTCAACCAAGTCCACAGCAGCAGACCAACCATTAAAATTTATGGACTCCTCGGCCGCCAATGTCGTCGTTGCCGCGCCAACGGTTAAGAAGCCCGCTACAACGGCCACCGACGAATATCTTAGGAATTCCCGGCAACCCAGTCTCGTTCTCGTACTCTCCTTCATGGTATTGTCCTCCTGGTATAGCGTCTCGATCAAACGATCAGTTCCGGCTATCCCGGCCCCGCGGGGGGTGGGGGGGTGTGCCAGAGCATCAACCTAGTACGAACAAGGTTCAATCGTACCACGGCGATGGTAGTTCTCCAACTGTTGACACCTGTCGCTGGGTATCCCCCGACTGCCCGACGCGGTATCGCGCCGCCGGATGGACTCCCAACATCAACCTCCAACCGGTTCTGAAAACCCATCTCAAACACCGTCGTCAACCCGGCCGATACCGCTCGCCTCGCTTCGGCGGGGCTTTTTTAGATCAACATTGCGTACCGTTCGGGGCGTTGGTTCGTTGCGGATTACTGCTAATCGTCGCAGAAAACCGCGGCGTCAGGCTGGGCCTTCTTTGGCGGGTTCTGCGATTACGCGATACCTGTGCCCCGGATTAGCGGCGGGCCGGACCCGCGGGATCGATTTCGTCGGGGAAAAAGCTCAATTTGGCCTCCAGGACGATGTCGGCCGTTTTCCTGATATGGGCACATTGGATCGCTACCGCCCGGTCGGCGTCGCGGTCGAGCGCCGCCTCCATCAAGGCTTGGTGCTCGCTGCGTTCGTTGCGTTCGGGATAACTCACGGCGGCCGCGAGTTGGCGGTAGAGATCGGCTTGATCAACCAGCTGCTGGCAGAAACCGAGGAGCCAGTGGGAACCGCAACTGGCGATCACCGCGTTGTGGAAGTCGCGATGCAGTCTC
>JAPUHN010000278.1 GCA_027297685.1 Alphaproteobacteria bacterium
TCGGCGCCCACACCGGCTTCATCTACGGTCTGGCGACAAACTAGGCGGACATTAACGTTGGCGCCTGGTCGACCCTCGGTGAGACAGTGTTCAACACCTCACGGACTCATACCAAGTCTCGCTAATACGGACCCATTTCACTGCCTATAATATATCTGCCGGACAGGCGCGGGTTGCGCCGCGGTGCTGGTACCGCAAGCGGCCCGCAACGACGCCGGCGGACAAAGGATGGCGGCCTGCGGTGGGGCGGCTTGGCCCCGCATCGCGCTGTGCCGCGCGCCTAAACGGGAGGGTCAATCCGTCCCCATGAAAGGGGTCCGTATTAGCGAGATTTGGTATTAGCGCGAGGATGTCCAATGGTACAGCCTATCTCGACCGCGCCGCGCCGCGTTTCACCCCTGCGAAGGTCTTGGTGTTGACGTTCTTGCCAGGGCCTTTAATCGAATTTGATCCCGGATCGAACTGCCCTGGCTGGATTTTTTGGCCGGGCCGGTCGGCGTTAGCTTCTCGCTTTCTAATCTTCTGCGCCGCTTTCGCCTTTGCCCGCTGACGCGCCTTAGCTTTGGTCATATCCTCTTCGACTTTCTTAAATGCTTTGTGGAACCTTGATGATCCTCATCGCCAGAGAGTCAAACAATTCTGTAAGTATCTAGAGCAGTAGTAATCTCGAACCTAAATAATTAAATTATCGTGTACTCGTCAGGCAGTGGCTCGGCCACCACCAGGCCGGTTCGTCTGAATAGCGCGACCACAGTCTGGAACATCACCCAGCACTCGAGCGCGAAGGGCGGAAATCCGAACAGCCCCAAGACTGGCATCTCGAAATAGCGGAACTCCTCAAGGGGGCCGAGGAAAGCCAGTTCGTAGGTCCACTTCGCGGTTGCCCAATAGTTCCAGAACTCCCACAACAGACCGCAAACGAGCCCTGCCGCCATGAGCGCCAGCGTGCGTTGCCAACGCCCCGCAGCCCAGTCGGCCAAAAGGCTGGGCGCCTTGAGGCGCCGGTTGATCGGGTCCAGCAGCAGCACCCAGCCGGCCCACAGCGTGAGGGTTCCGAGGGGATTTCCGATAAGTAACGGGAACGCCAATAAGAATGCACCGAGTGCAACCAAATAGGGATCGGCGCGCCTCGAAATTCGCAGACCCCGCTTGGTAATGTCGTGAATGCCCAACCGCCGAAAGGTTTCGGCCAGTAGAAACATCGCCGGGCAGATAGCGCCGAAAGCGAAGAAGTAGCCGGTGAGGCGACTGACCGAATCCTCGGGCAGGCCATGATAATTCCAGGCTTGGACTGATCCGAAGTTGACCAAATCAAAGCTGAGCCATATCGGAATGCTGGCAAGAAAGCACAGGACGAATTGCCGGGGGCGCACACGCACGGGTGAGTTTTGGGCGAGCGCTGTAACGGCGCCGCGGTCCTTGATGCGGACGAGCATCCCGTCGAGAACAAACAGTAGTGCCACCCAGCTGATTGGGGTCACATTGCCGGCGACCCAGCGCGCCATCGTCTGTATCGTGCCGGAAGGCAGAGCCAAGACCTCGCCGGGCACCACCGCCCAGTCCCGCGCCACAACGTCGGTGAATAGGAAAGCCACGGTGGTGAAAATCACCGCGAGGCCGACTAAAAGCGTCGCCGGCAGGCCGCTTGTCTGCCCGGGTTTTACTGTGTGGTGTTCCGCATTCTGACTTAAAACCGACATTGCTTGCCTCGGGAGCTTTGGTGGAAACTTAACTGCAAATCCCGATGCAAGACGGTAGGCAGCTTAAGGATTTTACCGTTTAGATTGCGGATATAAACACCACGACCGCATTCGTACCATAGCCGGTCGGAAATGACCTGCTAATCATTATACAGCCCCTTTTCGGCGAGGCTGTTCTTTGGCCTCCAGGCCGCCGTTTCCCTACTCAGGGTCAGCGGCTGGCGATGTCCGGATATAGTCCGCGCTGTGTAAATACTCAACTGCTAGGGCCTTCCACGCAATAGTTGGATACAGAGAACAACGCAGGGCAATCATTATTGCGATCGAGGCTATCCACGTAAATCAATATTTCGTGTTGGCGGGCGGATAATCGTTTTCACCCAGCCTGGGTCATTTCCTGCCGTCGTCACCGCCTCCGAATCCCGCCACGGAATCCCCGTACCCGGTTCCGAGGGCTGCCGGTCGACTATTCGATATGAGCGATCGAGTATATCTCGACCAGGAATTCTTCGAGCACCAGGTCGGCGCGGATGCAGTAGCGCGGCGGCTTGATTAAAATTACAGACGCTTCATAAAGATTGCCGGTTCGTCGGTCCCGACGGATGCATTTGGCCGATTTAGCGAGCGTCGCGCCAAAATACCGAGATAATCATGGTGAAATTGTACGGCAGGAAAACGTCGATCAATGTCCAGAAGGCTTCCTGGGCGTTGGGTGAGGCTGCCCTCGAATTTGAGTGGATCGACAAAGAGGGCACCTTCGGCTCTATCGACACGCCGGCTTACCGTGCGCTCAATCCGCAGGGGCGTGTTCCGCTGCTCGACGATGGGGGAACCATCGTTCGCCAGTCATACGTCATTGTGCGTTATGTGGCGCAGAAATTTGGCGCGGGCACATTGTGGCCGGAAGATGCTGGCGCGCGCGCCGCGGCGGATTACTGGATGGATTGGCAGGCTGCCGACAATTGGCGCAATTTGGTTACCGTGTTCGTCGGTCTCGTTCGAACGCCGCCGGAAGAGCGCGACGCCCAAGCGATAGCAAAAAGTGTAGCCGCCCTGGGCCAGGACTTCGAATATTTGGACGATCAGCTGGCGGGAAATAAATTCGTCACCGGTGAGGCTTTCACCATGGGAGACATTCCGGTGGGCGCCGCGGCGCACCGTTTCTTCGTGCTGCCGATCGAGCGGCCGTCCGTACCCAACGTCGAGGCATGGTACGAACGGTTGCAAGAACGGCCAGCCTTTCGCGAATGTGTCATGGTTCCGCTGCCCTAGCGTCCGGCATCTGAACAAACACCACGAGCGGAATAGAGCATGCAAGAATTGACCAACGCAGCGTCGGAACGCCTCCGGTCGGGTGATGTCGCGCTCGGTGTCGGCGTCCGAATTACCAGTTCGGTGGCGATTGCGAGAATCATGGCGGCCGCTGGTTTCGATTGGCTGTTTATCGATCTCGAGCACGGTTCGCTCAGTATTGAATCCTGCGCCCAGGTCTCGACTGCGGCCCTCGACGCCGGCATTGCGCCATTGGTTCGTGTGCCGCCGCAGCAGCACTGGCTCGCGACGCGGGCGCTGGAAGGTGGCGCGCTGGGAATCGTCATGCCGAATGTCCAATCGGCCGAAGAAGCGCGGGCGCTGGTGGATGTCGTCAAGTTTCGCCCGGTGGGGCGCCGCAATGTCGGTGGTCCGCCCGTTCACACCGCCTACACCCCGACAAATCCCGACGAACTGGCGCGTATGTTCAATGCGGCTACGATCGCCGTGGCCATGGTGGAGACGCCCGAAGCGATTGATCGGGTCGATGAGATTGCCGCGGTCGAGGGTATCGACGTGGTTATGATCGGCGGAAACGATCTTTCGACGACGATGGGAATAGGCGGGCAAACCGGC
>JAPUHN010000279.1 GCA_027297685.1 Alphaproteobacteria bacterium
AGCTGCCTTACGATACCACTTCATCGCTTCGGCATAGTCCTGAGGTACGCCTTCGCCATTTTTGTAATTGAGGCCAAGGTAGCCTTGGCCCCTGGGGTTTCGCGCACGATGGGGTCAGCGCCTGCTGGTAGAGGTCGCTGCCGCTTTTCGGTCTGATTACGTGCTGCTTTGGTGTCGAGGGCGGCGCCGGGCCTCTAGCACGCGGCCAATGGCTGTGTCGGTCATTTCCTGCAATCTCCGTGACGCTGATAAGTGGCCCGCCAGAGAGCGGGCCGTTTACCGAAGATGCAGGCGGTTCACTCAGTTGTCAGTGACATGACCTCACGAGGTTTTGTCATAACTGGCAGCAGCCTTTTCGATGGCGGGGCCGTGATCAGACCATGCGCGTTTTACGGTTCGATCACTGAGGTCGTGCTGTTGGGCAACGCTGGCAACTGCTTCTTCATAAGTGGTGTTTTGACGCGCTTCGAAAACCTGTCTAGCAAGGCCTAGGTTTCGCAAATAGCGGTTCCACTTGCGTATCCCTGGCTGGCGACCTGCTCCACCACCTTCGATGTGAAATGTTTCGCCGAGCGTTTGGCCGGCTGGCGCTTCGGTCCGATGCTGTAGCCAGCCTTCACCGAGAGTATCGAATATCCATCGCGGCACCAGCTGCATTGCGTTATCGGGAGGGACCGGACCTTTATAAATGCCGCGTCCCCGCCAACACTCAGCGATAATTGCTAGTCCCTCGAATGCAGCAAGAACAGCGTACCGATGCGGGTCTGATGCGGCCTTTTCTTGCAGGACTTTGAGAAACACGTAATCGACCGGAAGGGGAATTTTTCCGTCGGCGGCCATCAGGCGTCCTTCCGAAGCCTAACCACGTTGTCGGCATCGCCCGTAATGATCTCAAGATGCCCAGCCCATTTGACGAGGGCTTCTCGCTTTTCCTTGTCATAACCGTGTCTGTCGTAAACGGCGGTGACGCCGGTATCGACGTGATTGAGAATTTTGGCGAGGGTTAGCCGGTCAACCCCCAGTTCGCCAGCCATCTTGCTTGCTGCCGTGCGGCGCAGATCATGTGGGCGAAACTCAACACCGGAATTTCGACGGAGGCGAGCATTCGCCTTTGTATTGCTGCGGACTGGCCCTTCTGCTGTTGGGCTGGGAAACATCCATGCACCGTCTAATACTTCTGGTGTTCCATCTGATGCGTCTGCCGTTCTATCGGCAGCCTCTGCTTGGACTTGCCGCAATAGATCAATGGCCAGATCGCTTAATGGCACTCGGTGGCTCAGGCTGTTCTTGGAGAACTCACTGGGAACAGTCCACCAGCCCTCGTCGAGGTCAATGTCTTGCCAACGCATCTGGCGCACCTCGCCACCACGCTGCGCGGTGATCAGCATTAGCTTGTAACGCGCGGCTATACGCAACGGTTCGCCGTCGAGCGCGTGCCACAAGTCGGTAATTTCCTTGCTGGACAGGACGCGATCACGCTGTTGTTCCTTGGCCAGCTTTTCGATCCCGGCACAGGGGTTGTGCTCAACGATTTCACGCGCCAGCGCCCAGTTGTAAATTTTACGGACGATTTCGAGCGTTCGATTTGCGGTTATGGGGGCACCCCGGTCCTTAATCGACTGGAGCATGGCAATTACCTCACCCCGTTTGATGTCGCTGACCTTTCGATTACTAAAGGCAGGTAGAAGGTCGCGGTCTAGTGCGCCCCGGTCCCCCCTCCACGATTTCTTGTTGGGCATGGCGTGTTCGCGCATGTACTGCTCGGCCACCAGCCCGAAGGTCGCACCTTTTCGCTGTTGCTGCTTTTCTTCGGCGGGATCGTTGCCAATCCCGACTTCACGCAGCACCTTCCGCGCATTGTCTCGCGCATCAGCGAGCGAGAGTGTTGGATATGTGCCGATAGTAAGACGTCGCTGACGGCCATTTAGGCGATACGTGACGCCCCAAGATTTGCGGCCATGATCGGAGACGCGAAGCCACAAGCCCGGAACGCCGGTGTCCCGGTACTCTAGGCGGTCGGTGTCTGGCGGCTTGATGGAGGCGACATTTCTGTCTGTGAATTTGAGTGCTGGCATTGGTACCCGTCCCTCCTATGGGTACCATATGGGTAACACAAACACGAAACAGTGTGAAACGAGAAAGTTCCTAATAGAATGGTGTAAATGCTCTTACACCCTGATATAGAAAGAAAAATTTGGTGATAGAGCCGCTCTGACGTTGTGCTTCGAAGATGGGGTTCCATTGGTTCAAACCCTACCGCGCCCACCATTATGATCTCCCTCCTGAATGGCTGAAATATCTGTGCACCGAGCTAAAGTTGAGTCAGGATAGGATGCATGCAGCCATAGGTGTTAACGTCGATCCTGCGCAGCCGGGACATCCCGCGGGCACGGCCCTGCTCACAACAAAACCGATTGGGAGACAGGCGCATGATTAAATCTTTAACGCGAGCTAGCCTCTTGGCATTGTTCAGCACCTCTATATTTGCGGCAGCCGCAATTGCACCGCCCCCCGCGTCGGCGGACTGGTTAGGTGAGATTGCCCCCGCCGCGGAACAGCCGGCCGGGCAGGCACAGGCAAGCGGGTTTGCCGACGAGAACGGTCTCATTTCCATACCAACGCCCGCGCAAGTGGGAGACACCGAAGAAGCCATCTTCCGCGGCAGCGGCGCAGTCAAAATCGCGGTATCCGACGGCACCATGCTGATCGTCGAAGAGACGCCGCCCCTAACAGGTTTACAGCTCTCAATTCGAACCGGTCGAGGGTCGAACTACCCCTTTCATGCCATAAGTTTTACAAGGGTCGACCGAACCGGAGCGGTGGTGGAAAACTTTTCAACCTTTATGGCACACTACACCGACGGCGTTTCAGCATCGGTCGAGATGACGGGTTCTTTCGTTTGCTCAGGGACCATTTGCGATGGACCTCAAGACGGGAAGCTGTCATTCCGTCTCAAAGTCTTAGCACCTCCTGAATAACTACCCGCCCATCCGATGATACGATTGTCGGGAAGTGTTCCAGATTTTATGAATACCGAAGTTGTTCTCACCCCGGCTGGCGACGCGGTGTTAGATGGCAAAGCCAATTTCATCGTACTGAACGGCATCGAAGATCAAGTTGGCGGCGTTCGCCTCAGTTCGAAAGAAGGACGGCTGTGGCTTTATGATGGTTCGACGTTGATACCCGGTGACGATTTGCTCCCTCGCATGAATGCATAGTAGAAAGCAGACCTTGTTAAAAAAAGCCCTATCGATTTATGCCCCAGTCTTGGTTTCTCGCTTCAGATGGGAGCTGTCGGTGCAAGAGTCCCTCAATCGAATATTTCCTGAAGATATCTTTGCGGATTCTCCAAAAATCGACGCGTTATCTGATAGTGGCCGGTTCGCCGAAATCGGCTTCGAACCCACCGAGGTCAAGGAGTTCGAACGCAACGGTGCGCTGATGGCGCGGTTCTTCTTTGTCACCGACCCCGATGGTTACAAGATCGAGGTTCTCGAACGCCACGGGCGATACGTCTGAGAGTCGACCATGGCAACACCGGATATTGCGTCGATCGAAGGCCAGGTCGCCATTGTTACCGGCGGCACCGCGGGTATCGGCCAGGCGTGCGCCGAGCGGTTTGCCGCCGAGGGCGCCAGAGTGGCCATTGTCGGCCGCAACCGGGAGGCTGGCGAGCGGATCGCGCGCGACCTCAAGGATAGCGGTGGCGACGTCATGTTCCTGGCCGGCGAGTGCGCCGATGCCGCCGATATGCAGAACGCCGCGCGCGCTGTCGACGATGCCTGGGGCCGCGCCGACATTCTCGTCAATTGCGCCGGTGGATTCTGGGGCGTGCCGCCGATCGAGGAAATCGACGACGAAGAATGGCAAAAAGGGCTCGACCGGAACATCACGACGATATTCCTGATTACAAGAGAGGTCGTGCCGATGATGAAGCGCAACAGCTACGGGCGCATCGTCAACATAACGTCGGTGGCCGGCCGTGCCGGTTTCGCGCTGGCGTCGTTGGAATATTCCACCGGCAAGGCCGCTGTGGTCGGATTCACCCGGCGGCTCGCGCTCGAACTTGCGCCGTTTGGCATCACCGTCAACGCGGTGGCGCCGGGCACGGTTCGCACGCCCCGGGTCGAGCGCCACGGCGATGAAAAGCTGGCGCAAATCGGCGCTGCGCTGCCCGTAGGACGCCTCGGCAGGCCGGAGGAACTGGCCCACTCGATATGGTATTTATCGACGCCCGGCGCCGGCTTTACCACCGGCGCGGTGCTCGACGTCAATGGCGGCGTCTGGACGGGGTAGCGCCTTAAGCCCTAGAAAAACGCAAACGCGCGCATCTCGATCGATTCGCGCGGCGGCGCGTCCGCCGGCGTGTTGGGATCGACGAACGAGGTGTGGGCGGTGAAGCGTGCGCGGCCGTCGGTCTCCGACTCGAACACCTTGAATATCAGCGCCTCGTCGCGGCGCATGTTGGGGAAATAGAACCAGCGCTGGCCGGCATCGTAGGAAATCCGGTAGGTCTCGCCGACGCGGTGTGGGAACCGCCGCTCGCTGGCGATCAGGCTGTCGGCCGACAGGGTGCGTGCGTCGCAGATCGCCAACGGGTTCGATTGAATGGGATTGCGGATCGGCCGCCACACCTGGACGATGGCGAAGCGCTTTTCCAGTAACGCTTCGGCTTCATCGGCCGGCAGCAGGTCGCGCACCCGCTGCGGTCCCGACCATTCCGTGTAGTCGTTGTGCACCGACATTACCGGCTCGCGGAGCTTTTTTTCGTTCCGCGTATCTTCATCGCCCGAACGCAGTGTGTGGTCGAAGACCACCACGCGCGCCGCGCCGGTCCGCGCTTTGACCAGGGCTTCGATTTCCGGGTAATAAACCGATTTAAGGTGTTCGGGATCGTAGAAGTTCGTGACCGCGGTGGCGTGGTCGATGAATTCGAAGCCGGTTTCCTCCAGCGAGAATTGGTCGCGCAGCGGCCGCCCGTCGCGGATCACCATGGTGTGGTTTTCGAAGGTGCCGGTGTTGCGGCGCGACATATCACCATCGGGCATGGTCTCGTTGACCGGTTTTTCACCGGTATCGACGGTGTAGACCAGATTGGCTTCGACGAAGCCGCTCTCCGCTTCCTGTGGCGCGAGCTGGGTCATGGCGCTTTTCTCCTGAGCCCCGAATTAGGCGTTCGCTCTTATATAGGCGTGTTGACCGATCGGGCAAAGCCGGACTGTGAGCGGCGGCGCCGCGCACCTCACGCCACGGCGAGGGCGCGTTCCAGGTCTTCCTTCAGATCGTCGAGATGTTCCAGCCCGACCGAGATGCGCAGCACGCCGGGGGAGATGCCGAGCATGGTCCGTTCTTCCTCGGAGAGCCGCGAATGGGTGGTCGTCGCCGGGTGGCAAATCAAGCTCTTGGTGTCGCCCAGATTGTTCGAGATGTCGATAATCGACAGCGCGTCGGCGAGGCGGAACGCCGCCGCCTTGCCGCCGGCCACCTCGAATGTCACCAAATTGCCAAAGCCCGACATCTGCCGCCGCGCCAGCTCGGCCTGGGGGTGGTTTTCCAACCCGGGATGACAGACCTGCGTTACTTTCGAACGGCCCTGGAGGAAGCGCGCCAGATCGAGCGAGGCGTCGCACTGGCGCTCCACCCGCACCGACAGAGTCTCCAACGCCTTGAGCATGATCCAGGCGTTGAACGGGCTGAGCGAGGGGCCGGTGTGCCGATAAAACGGCATGAACCGCTCGGTCATGAAAGCCGTATCCGCCAGCACCGCGCCGGCCAGGCAGCGGCCTTGGCCGTCGATATGCTTGGTGGCCGAATAGACGACGATGTCGGCGCCCAGTTCGAGCGGGCGCTGATAGAGCGGCGTGGCGAATACATTGTCCACAATGACGCTGGCGCCGGCGGCATGGGCTATTTCGCTGACTGCGGCGATGTCGACCAGATCGAGCATGGGATTAGACGGGCTTTCCAGGAACACCGCGTTGGTCGGCTGCGACAACGCGGCTTCCCATTCGTCCAGATTGGTGCCGTCGACGAACACCGTCTCGATGCCCCAGCGCGGCAGGATTTGATCGACGATGATATGACACGAGCCGAACACCGCTCGCGACGAGACCACCCGGTCGCCGGTATTGAGCTGGCAGGCGAGCGAGGCGAACACGGCCGCCATACCGGTTGCGGTGCCATAGCACACCTCGGCGCCCTCGAGTTCTGCCAACCGCTCCTCGAACATGTTGACCGTGGGGTTGCCGTAGCGCGAGTAGATGTAACTGTCGTTCTCGCCCTTGAAGGCGGCTTCGGCCTGCGCCGCGTCATCGAACACGTAGCCGGAATTGAGGAACAACGCTTCGCTGGTCTCATTGAACGGGGTGCGCTGCAGTCCACCGCGTACCAGGGCGGTCTCGCGGCGGTATTTTCGAGGTTGTTTTGGCATCACAAGTCGATTCCCAGGCCTTGATCCGGGCCCGCGGAACGCTTGTCCCGCGGCGCTTTAGCGATTGGTAGCGCGGTCGCAAGCTGCCCCATCAAATTACCGCGGATCGGGTTCGCGGCAGGGCCGCTGGGAGATCAGTCCGGTAATCTCTAACGTACTCTAAAACAACAAAAAAACCGCTGCAGCCAGGCTGGGCGGATTACTCAATCGCCCGTTTAGCTGCATTTATTACGCGCCCGCAAGCTGGCCGCTCAAATCGGCGCGATGGGCGAGATTTAACCGCCAATACCGGGCCTGTCAATCAGCAAACGCTAAATTACGGCCGAACCCTGCGCGACCCGGATACTGCTCCGGCGCTGCGACTGTTAAACTTGACGCCGCAACGTTTGGGAGGCGGGTATGAATTCATCGACCGAAGGGCCGGTTCTGGTGATCGGTGCGGCCGGCTGTATCGGCGCGCAGGTGGTCGCCAATCTGGTGCGCGACGGGGCAACGCCGGTGGTGTTCGACATCGCCGAGGATCGCCGCCGCCTGCATCTGGTGATGGAGGGAATGGCTGCCGATGGGGTCACCTGGGTAGCCGGCGATATCCGCGAGCCGGATCTGCTGAAAGACGTGATATCCGAGCATAAGGTGGCCGCAATCATCCATCTGGCTGCACTGCAGGTGCCGTTCTGCAACGCCGATCCGGTGCTGGGCGCTCAGGTCAACGTGGTTGGTCAGGTCAACGTCTTCGAGGCGGCGCGGGCGCTGGGAATTCGGGGGCTCGCCTACGCCAGTTCGGTCGCCGCGCTGCCGCCCGAGGGCGAAGCGTGGCCGAGCACGCTTTATGGCGCCTTCAAGATGGCCGACGAGGCGATCGCCGATGTTTATTGGCGCACCTGGCAAGTGGCGAGCGTCGGCATCCGGCCCCATACGGTCTACGGCCCGGGGCGCGACCAGGGCGTTACCGCCGCGCCGACCAAGGCGATGCTGGCCGCCGCCGCCGGGCGACGCTTCGCCATACCGTTCGACGGACCGATCATGTTGCAACACACGGTCGAGGTCGCCGACGCCTTTATCCGCGCGGCGCGGGCCGGCGTCGCCTCCACCGATTT
The DNA here is from genome assembly GCA_027297685.1 of Alphaproteobacteria bacterium. GTDB lineage: Bacteria > Pseudomonadota > Alphaproteobacteria > UBA6615 > UBA6615 > JAPUHN01. Next base: position 7,528 of record JAPUHN010000279.1, read on the forward strand.
CGGCGGCGCCCATGTTTGCGATCTCTGCGGCGCCGACACGACGATTGCCGAGGTGGTGGCGGCGGTCCGTCAAACCGTGCCCGACGCGCGAGTTCGCGTCGACGGTGATCCGTTGCCCTTCGTCAGCGGACTTGACGATGGGGCGTTGCGCAAATTGGTCGGAGATTGGCCGCGCATCGACCTCGCTACCGGCGTCGCCCAAACCATCCGCTCGTTCAAGGATCTGTTGGCGCGCGGTTTACTCGACGGCGACGACGCCTACCGCGACCCGTTGGGGAAGGGGCACCACGCGCCCTACGACGCCTAATATCGGGAAGGATCACGGGCCACGTCCTTCGACAATCTCAGGATGAGGTTTGAACGCTGTGGCTGCTGTTTCACGAGTGAAAACCCCGCTACAGTAACGAAACGCACAATTTTTAAGGGAGGATCGCCATGGCGAAACAAATCGAACACATTCATTGGCCCGATGCGCCGGATATGTGGATGCCCTATGCCCCGGCCATCAAGGTGACCGGTGGCACCACGGTCTATTTGGCCGGCTGCACGGCGGCGCCGGTCTACCACCATCACCCGCACCGCCCGGAAGAATTCGACAGCATGCCGGCCGACATGGAAGGCCAAGCGCGCACGACGCTGGAAAACTTAAAAAAGGGCCTCGAAGCGGTCGGGGCGACCTTCGCCGACATCGTCACCGCCAACCGCTATTGCACCGACCTGTCCGATCAGGATTCGCTCAATCGCGTATGGGCCGACTATTTCGGCGACAACAAGCCAACCACGACGACGGTGCAGGTTGTGCAATTGGCGACCGATCCGCGGTGTCTAATTGAAATCGACGCGGTCGCAATCATCGACTGACACGATTTATCTGCGGAGCATCCCAACGTTATGAGCGACAAAACCAACCGGCCCCGCTTTGCCACACGGGCCATCCATGCAGGCCAACGGCCCGATCCGACGACCGGTGCGATCATGACGCCGATCTACGCCACCTCGACGTACGTTCAGGACAGCCCGGGCAAGCACAAGGGTTACGAATACGCGCGCACCCAGAACCCGACCCGCGGCGCCTACGAAGCCTGCGTCGCCGATCTAGAGAACGGCAACGCCGGCTTCGCCTTTGCCTCGGGAATGGCGGCGATCGGAACCATTCTCGAGTTGCTCGATAGCGGCGACCATGTGATTTCGATGGACGACTTGTATGGCGGCACCTTCCGCATATTCGAAAACGTGCGCCGGCGCTCGGCCAACCTGGACTTCACGTTTATCGATATGACCAAACCCGAACGGATCGCGGCGGCGATCAAGCCCAACACCAAAATGATCTGGGTGGAAACGCCAACCAACCCGATGTTGCGCATCGTCGATTTGTCGGCCGTCGCCGCGGTCGCCAAGGAGCACGGGTTGATCTCTGTCTGCGACAACACCTTTGCCTCGCCCTACATCCAGCGGCCGCTTGATCACGGTATCGATATTGTTGTGCATTCGGCGACCAAATATTTGAACGGCCACTCCGACGTGGTCGGCGGCGTTGTTGTCGTTGAGCGCGACGACATCGCTCAGACCTTGGGCTATCTGCAGAACGCGGTCGGCG
>JAPUHN010000028.1 GCA_027297685.1 Alphaproteobacteria bacterium
GGCAAGGCCGTCTTTCGCCGACTCGTCGAGCGCGCGGACGTGCTAGTGCACAACTTTTCACGGGATGCAGTGGAGCGGCTCGGCCTACGATATGAGGACGTCGAAAAGATCAATCCACGCATCGTTTGCTGCGCGGTAAGCGCCTACGACGGACCTGCAGAAGGACCGTGGGCAGGCCGAAAGGGATACGATCCCGTCGCTCAGGCCGCTACTGGGATCATGATACGTTATGGCAGCCGTGAACATCCCGAGCATCATGCTATCGCCTCCTGCGTCGACTATCTGACTGGCTATGCAGCTGCTTTCGCCGTCGCCCTTGGCGTTCTCACGCGAACGCAAAACCCCAGGGGCCATGGAACCTCGGTCAAGTCTTCTCTTGCCCAGAGCGCTCAACTCATTCAGGTGCCGTTCGCATTTCGCTTGGAAGGCCGGCAGTGGGCCGAGCCACACGGACAGCACGCTCTTGGAGATCACCCACTGCACCGCATGTACCGTGCTAGCGATGGCTGGTTGTTCCTCGCGGCACGTCCCGAGCAGACCAAGAAACTGCTGATGTCCTTGGGGCTGGATTTGTCGGCAGATCAGTTCGCGAATAAGGATGCAATCTCAGCAATACTTGAACGGGCTTTCCGGCGCAAACCTGTCGCGGAATGGGCCCATCAGTTGCTGTCGCATGATATTGCAGTGATCAGGGTGGAGAGCTTGCAAGAGATAAGGGAACGGATCGTCGAGCGCTTCCCAAAGACAGAATTCATAACCGGCGGGCCGACGATTCAGATCATTCGCCAGAACCATCCAGTTGGCTGTCCTGTCGATACCGTGGTTCCGGCATATACGCGTCTCCAACGATCTCCGGTCCAACGTGTAGCCCCGGCACCAAAGCCAGGTACCCACACCGTCGAAATTCTTAGTGAACTCGGCTTCACGAAGACGGAAATAGAGGATCTGCGAAATAACGAAGTCGTTTCGGAAGCTCTGAGTTCGAGTTATCTGCCCGATTGAGGAAAGGGCACATAATCCGAATACGCTGGCTATTGCTTGCGTGAACCTCGCACGGTTGCCACTGCCTAGACGTCGGCGCCTACTGAACGCCCAAGGTCGGCGACTTTTGTTCGGAGCAACGCCGCAACGCGTTCGTGGCTTTCCCGCCCGGTCCCGTCGTCCCATAGGCACTCGGCGTTGATCGGGTTGCCGAACACGATCTGAACCGGATGCGGACGAGGCCAGCGACGGTCCCGGGGCCATGCCTCGAAGGCACCCGAGATGTATGCCGGGACGACGGGGGCGCCACTTTCCATAAGAAGCATACCGATCCCGGCTTGAAACCGGAGCAGTTTTCCGTCGGGTGACCGCCAGCCCTCTGGGAACCAGACTAGAACGTTGCCCTTGTCGAGAACGGCCTTGCCCATGCTGATGACCGATAGTGGTTTACGTTCATCGACCGGAAAAATGTGCGCAACGCGGCAAAAGAATCGACTGACCGAATTTGAGAAAACCCGGACGACGTCGGCCGCCCAATATGTCTGCCTGAGCGCCCGCATTGGTAGCGCGGCAGCGATCACGAGCGGATCCAAGTCACTTATATGATTGGGTGCTATAATGAACGGTCCCCGATCGGGCAGCCGCTCCACACCTGTCGCCCGCAGCTTGAACAGCGTTCGGAGAAGGAACCGATTGAGGCCGAAGAGGACGGGTCCCAAAAGCGTCTGAAAGGCATTCGTTGGCCGGAGCCACCGCTCTCGATCCCGCGCAACCACTTCCGCTGGTTCCGCGCGGCCGGTTGCGCTCGTCTGTCGGGCTGCGAGGGCTTCATCGACCAGGTCTCGAAGCGTTTCGATCCGGGCGATTTCCTGCTCCGTGAGCCGGATGCCAAACTTTTCTTCGAGCTCAACAGACAGCGTCATCCATTCGAACGAGTCGAGCCCCAGGTCGAGCTGTGGATTTGTCTCCAGATTCAGTGCGTGATCGGGATAACGCATTTCCAGGAACGACCAGATATCGCGAGCGGGCGGCATGGCGAGAAACGCTTTGTCCGCTCCCGACATCTCAACTTTATTGGGCCTTTCGTCGCCAGCCAGTGCGCGTTCATAAATCTGCGGTAGCAAATAGCGTCTGTACTTGCCCAGTCGCGTTTGGGGCAGGGGTTCGTGGGCGATCGCGAAGCCTGCCAACCGCTGGAAGGAGGGTAGGTGTTGGGCCACGCTGGTCAGCGCCACCTTGATCGCGTCTTCGTTCCGGAGCGCGCCAACGGCTTTGATGGCAGCTAGATCCGGCACGACCAGCCCAACCAGAGATCCGTTGCGTTCAAGAACCGCAATCTCACGGATCTGCGGATGCGGTGCGTAAGCTTTTTCGACATCCTCGGGGTAGATGTTTTCTCCGCCGCCAAGGACGATCACCTCTTTCGCTCTTCCGGTGACGTAGAGGAATCCGTCTTCATCCAGATAGCCGAGATCACCGGTTCGGAACCATCCCTCGTCGGAGAACGCTGTCGCGTTGGCATCGGCATTGTTGTGGTAGCCAGAAAAAACACTCGGCCCCTTGATCTGGATTTCTCCGACGCCCGCATCGTCCGGGGTGTCAATGCGGATCATTCCCCCCGCTATCGGCTTGCCCTCACTTCCGATTTTCTTTTGCAAAGGTAGGTTGCCGGTGAACAGCGACGCGGTTTCCGACAGCCCGTAACCGGACAGAACCTCCCAGCCCAGACCCTCTAGTTTGTGCGCGCACTGAGCGTCCAAGCGGGCCCCTCCAGAAACCATGAGCCTAACACCAGGACCTATCTGGTCGCGGATCGGACGCATCAACCACCGGCCAGCCAAGCGCCCCGTATGGCGACGCAACCAGATCGAAAATGCCCAAAGACCGCCAACGATAGCGCGTGCGACACCGCCTCGCGATGCGAGACGTGTCTGAATGCCCGCCAGCAAGGCCTCATAAAGACGCGGAACACCGACGATCACGGTCGGCCGTCCAACTCGAATCGCGGTCAAGATATGAGGACCGTTTGCGCTCTCCGGGAGAATGACCGGAACGCCATTACCAAGAGTGGTGAGGACACCGGCGATCCACGGGTAAACATGGTGAAAGGGAAGCGGTAGGAGAGCACGGTCACCGGCTCGAAGGAACTGATGATTCGACAGCGCGTCCACATTGACCCCGATGTTCGCGTAACTGAGATAAAAGGCCTTCGGTGTTCCGGTTGTGCCGGACGTGAAAAAGAGACACGCGTGGGCGTCGGTTGTCACCTTTGGCAGCGCGATCTCGCGGCTGTTTAAAAGCGCCTTCCAAGAACGCGCTTCCTCAACTTTCTGATCGGCGTCCAGTAGAAAGACATCGATTTCATGCTTTATGGGCAGCTGCCGAAAATCGGCGAGGCTAGCCGCTGTCGTGAAGACGCGTCGGCTCCCGCTGTCGACGACGATTTGCGAGACCTCCGAGTTCGAGGCGAGCGCGTCGATGGGTACCATTGTTCCGCCAGCCGCTCCGATCGCCAGCGCAGCAACCACCCATTCCGGCATGTTCGGGGCGAAGATGACGACCGGCTCGCCCGGTTCTAGACCATCGTTGAGTAAACCTTGTGCGAGCCTCTGCGCATCGTTCGCAATCTGCGCGAAGCTCAATTCGTTGGCTGAATTACCACGGATGGAGATCAAAGCGGCTTGTTCGCCGCGGGCGGCCATGCTTTCCAGCAGTGTCTTGATGCTCCAGGCCGTACTCATTGTTCTCTCCGTTCAGAAAGAAGTTCAATTCGTTGGCTGATGTTGAATCGTTGGGTGCTCTTGGTTTCGGCTGATACCACCGCATCAAGTCCGTTCTATATCAGTATCTTGAGGTGCTGCACCGACGAGCTTGATCTTGCCCATTTTTGCGGGCTGCCGTTCCAATTCGTCGATAAATTCGATGGCAATAGCGGGCGCCACAGCCCCGAGAGAGTTGAGACCCGTTCGAAGGCGATCGGTCAGGTTCGCCTCCAGTTCGCCAAGGTTGGTGCTATCTTTTGGAACTATGCTGAGTCGGATAAGATCTGGTTGATGAACTGTCCGGAATTCGGCGACCTCCGGAAACGCTTCGATGCAGATCTCAAAAAAAAGCGGCGGGACCGGTACGGAGCGGCCGTCCGAGCTGTTGAGATACAAGATGTCTTCGCTTCGACCGCCAATGCCCTCGATTAACCCAAACACTCGGCCACATGAGCACAACCGCGGCGAACGCGATATCATGTCGGTGACTTCGTAGCGGATCAGGGGCTGAGTGTAATTGTAGAGATTGGTCAGAAGGTACTTATGCCCAGGTGTTCCGTCGGGGACCGGCTGATTGTTGTCGTCCACAATTTCGATAAAAGTTAGATCCTCGAAGATGTGGATGCCTTCGTGACCCGAGCAATCGGTGCCGATATGTGGCTCTTCGGTCAGGCCATAGTGATTGAACGGCTGAATGCCCCAGGCCGTTTCGATTTTCGTGAACATGTCCTGGGTCAAGACCTCGCTGTGAGTCGAAACGACGCTTGGCCGGATGTTCAGGCGGCCTTCGATTTGTTCGACGGCGAGGATCGCAGCCATCGAAGGATAGGGTAAAATCACATCGGGCTGGAATGCGTTTAGCGCGTCGGTCAGTTCTGCTATGGGCGCGGTCGCTTCCAGATGCTGAACGTGAAAGAGCCCAACGTCGGCGCTCTGCGGAATTCGATGGGTCACGTGCATGGGCGCATCGGCACCTATCGACGTGATGCGAGTGCGTTTCGGAAGCCGCGGCACGACGCCGATATACTGGTTCCAGCGCAAGGTATTGGCGAGAATCGTGCTCCACTCGCGGCGATTAAAAACAAAGATGCCGCGCAGACCGGACGTTCCGGTGGTCGCAATGGCACGGTACTCACCAAGATAATAAGCGTCTTCCTTAATAGTCTGAAGGTGCTCCTGCAGGTCGACCAATTTGAGACGCTGGTCGGTGACAACGTCATCGAAGTTGTCCATCAGCAGCTTTTTGTTCGTAACGGGAAGACTTTTTATGTCGATTGCGCCCTCAGTTCGATGTCCTTCATAGTGCTGTCGGTAGAAGGCCGAATTGTTGACGGCATGTTTGACGAGCGCGGTCACCCGCCGCTCCTGGTGGCGCGCCAAATCCACCGGACCCCATCGCTCGTGGCGCGCCAGCTCACGCTGGATCAGCAGCGCTCGGGCAAGATCCGCCACTCGCTTGATGTTCAACATCGTGCTGCCTCCGGGACTCGATCATTACACAGCACGTAAACATAGAAGCGGATGATGTCGGCAAAATTATCGATAGCGATCCGTTCGTTCGTGCCATGGAACCGTGAAACATCGTCCGACGTCATCCTGAGCGGCTGGAAACGGAAGCTATTGTCCGCCAAGTCCAGGTAATGCGGGGTATCGGTCGCGCCGATCATCAAACCGGGCGCCACGAGGGCATCGGGAAATACCTGCCGGGTCGCACTGGCGAGCGCTCGGTAGTCAGAGGAGCTGGTGTCCGATACCGGCGATGCCTCCTGGTTGGTACCGCGGACGATCGTGATCGCGATGCCGGGATCATCGATTACCCGCCGCAGATGGTCGATCACCGATGCGGCGGTGTCGCCGGGCAGCAATCGTACGTTGACGATGGCATCGGCGGTCTGCGGAATGACGTTGGGTTTTACCCCGCCGGCGACAACGGTGATTGCCGCCGTGCTCCGGATCAATGCATTAGTCGATGGCTTTTCAGCCAACTTTCGCAAGATGACGGGCTCGAGCAACCAACGATTGGCAAAAACCAGACGCGTCATGAAATTCATTTCGGCCATGACATGATCGAACATGTCGGTGACCGGCGGACGTAGCGCCGCCGGCATCGGGTTGGCCTCAAGCAGCGCCAGCGCACGTCCCAGTCGACCGATGGCCGAACTCGATGGCGGCATGGAACCATGTCCGCCAAGCCCGCTTGCGGTCACCTTGAGATTAACAAACCCCCGTTCGGCGATTCCGATCACTGCAACCGGCTGGTCGATGCCGGGCAAAATACCCTCGGTTACGACGAGTCCCTCATCCAGCGTGAATGCTAGCTTCACACCGCGCTGGTCCAGCAATTCAGCGATCTTTGCTGCGCCTTGATTGCCGCCGATTTCCTCATCATGGCCGAACGCGAGGTAAACGGTGCGGTCCGGCGTGAAGCCCCGGCCGATCAGATATTCGATTGCCTCCAGAATGCCGAAGATGGCTGCCTTCATGTCCATGGTCCCGCGGCCCCAGACGAAACCGTCGGCAATTTTTCCGGCGAAGGGTGGATGGAGCCAGTCGTCTTCCGTCCCGGGCTCTACCGGTACCACGTCCATATGGGCAGCCAACAGGATCGGCTTCAGGGACGTGTCTTTCCCTTGCCACGTGTAGAGCAAGCTGTATCCGTTGATGGTCTCGCGCATGAGGGTGTCGCGCACCCGGGGAAAACTGGCCTCCAGGTATTCATGCAGGCCTCGGAAAGCAGCTCCGGCCGCTGGCATGTCCGAGCTAACGGAAACGGTGCGATATTGCACCGCCTGAGCAAGCCGGATCGCGGCGACGCTCTCATCAATCGCTATCGCAGCCTGTGTGGAGGGGCCCGGAACTGACTGCGATTCAACATTCAACGTATTGAAAAGAATCGCGGCGACCAGAACCAGCACGACCAATCCCACGCCCCCGAGAAACGATTTCCAGATCATCGTTCTTCTCCCATCGTATCAGCCGCCGTCAGGAGAGCGCCTCTGATGCCGGCCGTTATGGCGGCAACCTGCAGAAGTAGAGGGTAACACCGGCCAACACCGAGAGGTAACCGGTATCTCAGTGACGACACTGGTGAGCGAAAAGATTTAGCCATATCGTTCAGCACACCCGAATAATGTCTGCACGGGCGCGGGCCTATCGAATGAATGCAAAATGCGAAATATCGGAATCTGCGGTGAGTGCGGGATGGTGGCCGTGCGATTTGGTGAAGACATTTCGGGACCTTTCCGGGCGTATACCAACGCAGCTAAGTTGCATCGGGTGCGAGGGATTTGTCGCTAAATCGACCGCCGCTAACGCCACATCAGCCAGTTTCCGACATCCGCCGCTGAGGGAATGTTTGACGACATAATCTGAAAACCTGGGTTAGACCCGTTGATAAGGACAAATACAGACAAGCAAAATACGGTAACCATTAAGGCGCCTGCCGCTATTCGTCCAAAGCTCTGTATGCTGCTGCGACTGAAATGCCATCGAGGGGCAGCGGTTTGTTGTCCGGGGGGAACTGAAACGAGGGATCGAGCTGCGAATCTCGAAGGGAAGCGTGTGACGGTGCCGTGCATGATTTGCTCCATGGCCTAAATTTCTGTTGCCATGAAGGTGAGGGATGGCTGTCACAGCGCCGTGCAGCGATGCGTCACAGAGCCGTCAAATCGACATAAAAAAGGGAAATTTCGCTAATTTGCGGTAATTAGGAAGAACACGCACTGAATCGAAAACTCGAGCGCCGATGCTAGTTCAGTAATCTCACAGTGCTTCAATCCTTCACTCGGGCAATCCTGCCTTGCGCAGCGCCGCAACTTCGCGTTCCAATATTGCCGGGTTGGCGTAAGCAGGAATGGCGGTCCAGTCACGGATGGAAAAGTTAGGATCAATTTTGGTAATTTCGGCACCTTGGGCAGCAGCGTCATCCAATCGGTCCAACGCGGCGTAGACCGACGCAAGTTCGACCCGCGGCCACATCACTCCCGAGTTTTGCTCAAGCTGCGTCGACAACGCTTTAATCGCATCTTCATAGCGGCCAACGAGCCTATAAGCGCGCCCAAGAATCCAATTGTACCAGGGCGCATGATAGGGGTTGAGCTCGATCGCATAGTTTGCCAGCGCGATGCTGCGCTCGAGATCGCCGGCGTAGGTAAGCGTCAATGCGAAAAACGCCGCCACTTCCGCCCCGTTGGGATTGAGCGCCAGAGCTTTTTCTCCCATTGCAACGGCGTCACTGTGATTGCCTTCCATCAAGCGAATATTACCCAACAGGCTATAGGTTCGCGGGCGCCCCGGATCGAGATCGAGCGCCTTCTCGGCCAATTCTGCTGCGCGTTCGAGCGAGTCTGCCGGTGAAACGCTCCACTGGAACCGCGCCTCGAAGAAATACGTCCAAGCCAAACCACCCTGCGCACTCGCAAAAGCGGGGTCTAACAGCGTTGCTCTGTCGAAGCACTCGCGAGCCTTGGCATTGTTCTCCCGAGTGAGACTTTGCAGCAGTTGCACACCTTGGCCAACGAGAAGCCATGCTTGCAGGTTTTCAGTACCCGGACTGAGTGATAATTGGTCATGTTCGCTTTCGGTAAGTTTGACCTCGAGACCGGCAACAACGTTCAACGTGATCTCATCTTGCAACGCGAAAAGGCCTTCGGTAACGCGGTCATAACGCTCACCCCACACGAGGTTGCCGCTATGCGCATCAGTTAAGCGCACAGAAATCCGCACCTGGTCACCGAAACTCTGTACGCTGCCCTCAAGAATGTATTGGTTGTCCGACCTTTTCCGGGGTGCATCGCTCTGAACGTCCTGCCCTATGAAAGCCGGCGTTGAACTGGGGGCAGAAACGGTCAGGACTGGCACCATCGATAGGGCTGTCGCAATCCCCTCGGTGATTGCGTAGGCGAGGCCCTGCAGCGAATCATCGTTGGTGAGGTCTTTGAAGGGAACCACGATAACCGAAGGTTTTTCCGGCGACGGAAGGCTGACTTCATCCTGTTCGGCTCCTGGCACTTTTTGGGTGGTAGCAGCCCCCGGCGAAGTGATTTCTTGAGGCAACCCACGCTGCTGCTCCCGCGCCTGGATTTCTGCGTGTAGCTGCACCATGTGCGGATCTGGTTCGGCGTCAAATTCATTGCGTAATGTATCGACGTATATGCGGTATTGGCGCAGTGCCGCCGAACGTCTGCCCGATCTGTCATGAAGTTGCATCACCAACCGATGAGCATCCTCGTTAGAAGGATCAACGCTCAAAAGCCGTTGGGTCGTGGCTATAGCCGTTTCGGAGTCGCCTTGCTCCGTTTGTTGCCCCATCAATGTGGTCAGTGCATCGATCGCCAATTCGCGATAGCGGCCCCGCTCAGTCAATAGCCATTCGTCGAAGACAGCCGCTTTCGTGGTTATCCCCTCGAGTAGATCGCCGGAATAAAGTGCAATCGCGCGCGTAAGCGAGGCTTGTGATCCCTCGCGAACCAGTTTGTGAAATTCTAACGCGTCGACGTCGATGGCCTCGCGGTCGAGTGACAGAAATTCACCTTCGGTGATCACAATCGACGCGTCTTCGTCCGCCAATGCTTTTCGAATCGCCAGAACTGTTTGACGGAGGCTGTGCCGCGCCTGCTCTTCGAACCGGTCGCCCCACAACAAGGCCGCTAGCCTTTCCCGAGTTTGTCGCTGAATTTGGTTGAGCGCCAAATAGGCGACCAGCGCCTCTCCTTTCCTTGCGGATAGGGAGATTTCCGCTCCATCCGCATGGGCTGCGTGAAACCCGCCAAAAAGCTTCAACTGTATGCGCGCCATCTAGACCGCCAGATGCTTTGATCTTTGTTACCGTCCTGGCCCCGGCGGTAGTTGTGCTTCCACCTTGCCGTGACCACACACCATAAGCACTAACTTAACAAGAAAATCCCGAAATGACGTTGGATTGACGCACTTCTGATTGCGTTCTGCCCCACCAGGCGACGTTGCTGTGACGGTACGCCCGGATATTAGCCCCAGGCTCAATAGCCAAAAGTTCATCAGTCAGGGGCAAAACAATGAACGCCGCAGATCCACGTGCATCCCCATCGTCCTCAACCTTAAAGCGTACGGTAACGCCCATAGGACGCGGTCCCAGCTGTCGCAAGAAGGTCGGTGTCATCGAACTGCTTGCCTATACCGTGTCTTCCGAGTGGCTGTATTTGAGACTTGTCAATAAGACCAAACGTCAGATGTACAGCATCATGCCGCAGGTCGTTTCGGTGTGGTGCCGTGAGCTCGGTCACGATGTGAGTTACACGACCTACTACGGACAGGGCGATCCTGCCTCACTCCTGCCGGATGATTTGGATGTTGTCTTCATCTCGGCGAGCACTCAAGCGAGCGCGCTTGCCTATGCGCTCGCGAAGATTTACCGGCGCAAGGGCATATTGACCGTGGCGGGCGGGCCTCACGCCAAATGCTTTCCGAAAGACTGTTCGCGGTTCTTCGATATTACGGTCACCCAATGTGACCGAAACCTCGTTAGCGACATTCTGTCTGGCAATATCGACCCGCCAGCGATTGTCGCCACCGACCGGCCGCTTGTGTCGTTTCCCTCTGTCGAAGAACGGCTACCAGAGATAACGGTGGCGGCATTCCACGGCGGACACGCAACGAGAACAAGTGTCATTTCGCTATTTGGCAGCGTCGGCTGCCCCTATAGCTGCAATTTTTGCACCGACTGGAACAGCACCTATGCGCCTGTTTCGGCGGAGCAACTGAAAAACGATCTGCTTTACGTATCGCAGCACTTCCCGAAAGCGTTGCTCGGGTTTCAGGATCCAAACTTCGGAGTTCGCTTCGATGAGACGATGGCGGTTCTACATGCTGTGCCGAGCCAGCATCGCAACCGCTATCTGATGCAGTGTTCGATGTCGATCCTCACCGAGGAGCGGATGCAAGAGCTGGCAGAAACACGCTGCCTTTATGTCGCCCCGGGCATCGAGTCCTGGTCGGACTATGGCAACAAGTTGAAAATGAAGGCAACGACCGGGCAAGACCGGGTCACGGGCATCGCCGACAAATTTTGCACACTGAGGCAGTACGTGCCCGGGCTCCAGGCCAACTTCGTATTCGGCCTTGACATCGATTCAGGTGATGAGCCATTCGACTTGACCCGGGACTTCATGCAGCGGGTTCCATTCCTATGGCCTAATCTCAATATTGTGACGCCCTATGGCGGCACGCCCGTCTACGACCATCTGGTGCGAGAAGACCGATTACTTCCCTGCATGCCGATTGCCCTCTACTGCTCGCCCTATCTGGCTCTCGTGCTGAAAAATTATGATCCAATCACGTTTTACGACCGGTTCATCGACTTGCTCACTGCTTCGACATCCGCGGCGTTGACGGTAAAGCGTTTGCTGTCGCACGATCACGTGGCGCTCAAAATTGCCCGGATAGGGCAGACATCCGCAATCCGGCATGACATCCGCGAGATGCGACGTATCAGAGACGAAATCCGGCAAAACCCCAGGACGCGCGCTTTCCATGAGGGACGATCGATGGCACTACCGGATTTTTATAATCGCCATCTGGACCAACGGCTCGGTCGCTACGCCGAACTCCTAACCAAGGCCGACCGCATACCAGAACCGGCATCCACTTCAGACCAATCATCGGCCGGCGAGCCAGCACAGCAACCGGAGCCACAGCGCTTTCCCATCGCTCCGCGCGCCCAACGCCCGGGCAGTGCGCCACTGCAAACGGAGCTTGGAGTGCGGCCGGCCGACCTTTCGGTCATGTAACTGCGCTAATCGCGGTTCCCCACCATAGACATGTGCACACTATGACCATGGGAGTAATCAAGATATTCCGCCATATCTGGCGGCGATTAATCGCAAAACTAGAAACCAAATTGATCAAGACGGTTCTACGCGAGCGGCGCCCGCCAGAGTACACTGCGCGCGGTGTAGGAGTGGGGCTGTTCGTCGCCTTCACACCCACTGTCGGCTTCCAAATCCCCATTGTTTTTGCGTTGTGGGCGACCGCCAAGATCGTCAACAGGAAACTAGCCTTTAATCCTGTTCTCGCGTTGGCGTGGACGGTGTTTACCAGTGTTTTCACGATTGCTCCGCTTTACTACGTATTCGTTCAGACCGGCAGGGTCATGTTGGGGCGCTGGCTGAATATCCGGAACTATGAGGCCTACCTCTCACGTTTCGAAAAAACTGCCTATTCCGACACCGGTTGGATCGAAGGTATGTGGACACAGGCTGTCGGTTCATTGGCCGAGTTCGGAACCCCGTTGTTTGTCGGCTCCCTGCCTTGGGCCCTAGGTTTCAGCGTATTTGGGTATATTTGGAGCCTTCGTTTCATCCGCCGTCATCGCGCATCCAGAGCCCAAAAGCAGCAACGAGGATCATAATTTTGTTGAACGTGGCTGAGACTTCAGCGCTCGCGGTCGGCGGTGTTCTGGATTGTTGTACTGCGCCTGGCCGATATTTGTGTGCTGGAATACATGGAAACCATGATGTCCGTTATTGTCCACTTAACATCTGATTTCGTCTGCTTTACTCCCGAGAAACCGGACATAAACTGCGATGCGCAGTTACGGCAGGTTTTGATCCATTTAAGGCATCTCAGGAAAAAAATATGTCGGATCGAGAAGTTGTCCAGGATGCGAAAATTTAAGCGTTAAAACGACATTGTCAGAGTAAATGATACAAAGTCAGACCTTCCGGGCGGCCCATATCTCTACACCCCGAATTGACGCCATTCAGCGAGTGCTGCAGCGCGGTTCTGCTTGAAGATATCGCGGTGATTAAGGTGGCGGTCCCGATTAAAGTGGTTGTGGATTGAGGCATGGACGGCGGCGAACTTCTGCAGCGTCTTGATGTCCCTGAACTTCGCCATCGCTCGTTCCCGTCGCCG
>JAPUHN010000280.1 GCA_027297685.1 Alphaproteobacteria bacterium
CTTGAACCGGCCCAAGACGGTCGGTCTCGAAACTCGCGAACCCGTCGATCCCCTTTATGCGTCAGAAGATATTTATGGCGTGGTTTCTGCCGATATCCGCAAACCCTATGATGTGCGCGAAATCATCGCGCGCATCGTCGATGGCAGCGAGCTCGACGAGTTCAAAGCGCTGTACGGCGAAACGCTTGTTACCGGCTTTGCCCGCATCCACGGCTATCCGGTCGGGATCGTCGCCAACAACGGCATCTTGTTTTCGGAATCGTCGCTGAAAGGCACGCATTTCATCGAACTGTGCTGCCAACGCGGCATTCCTTTGATCTTTCTGCAAAACATCTCCGGCTTCATGGTTGGCAAGAAGTACGAGGCCAGCGGCATCGCCAAGGACGGCGCTAAACTGGTGACCGCCGTGGCGTGCGCCAATGTGCCGAAATTCACGGTCATCATCGGCGGCAGTTTCGGCGCCGGTAACTACGGCATGTGCGGGCGCGCCTACGGTCCCCGGTTCATGTGGATGTGGCCGAATGCGCGAATCTCGGTCATGGGCGGTGAGCAGGCAGCAAATGTTTTAAGCCAAGTGCGCCGCGATGGACTGGAAGCGCGGGGCGAGAGCTGGAGCGAAGAAGAGGAGGCCGAGTTTAAGCAGTCGATCCAAGAACAATACGAGGTGGAGGGACACCCCTATTTCGCCAGCGCCCGCCTCTGGGACGACGGCATTATCGATCCTGCCGATACTCGCCGCGTGTTGGCGCTCGGTATTTCCGCAGCGCTCAACGCGCCCATCGAGCCGACCAAGTTCGGCGTGTTCCGGATGTAGGCGGCGGCGATGAGTACCGACGCCCAATACGACGCATTGAAAGTCGAGATTGACGGCGCTGTAGCCCGGTTGGTCCTGGCGCGGCCGCACAAGCACAATGCCTTCGACGATACGGTCATCGCCGCCTTGACCATCGCGTTGCAGCGCGTCGGCAACGATCCCGCCGTCCGAGTGGTGATTCTCGCCGGCGAGGGCAAGAGTTTTTCCGCCGGCGCCGACCTCGACTGGATGCGCCGCATGGCCGAATACGGCGAGACGGAGAACTTGGCCGATGCGCGTTCCTTGGCGGATATGCTGCGGACCTTGAACGAGCTGCCGAAGCCGACGATCGCGCGGGTGCAGGGCGCTGCTTTTGGCGGCGGCGTTGGGCTGGTGGCGTGCTGCGACATCGCCGTGGCGTCGGAAGCAGCGATATTTTGCCTGTCCGAGGCCCGACTCGGACTGACCCCATCAACCATCAGTCCCTACGTCGTCGCCGCCATGGGCGCGCACAATGCGCGGCGCTATTTTCTCACCGCCGAGCGTTTCGACGCTGCGGCGGCTGAGCGGATCGGACTGGTGCATTTGGTTACGGCAGCCGACCAACTCGATCACGCCGTCGACGACTTCGTCGCGAAGCTGCTGCAAAACGGCCCGACGGCGATCGCTGAGTGCAAACAGCTCATCCGTAGGGTCGCCGGTCAGTCGGTCGACGACGCAATGATCGAGGACACCGCCCAGCATATAGCCCGGGTGCGGGCCTCGGCTGAAGGCAAAGAAGGCGTTCGGGCGTTCCTCGAAAAACGGCCGGCGGAATGGCAGAGCAAATAGTCCCGGCCCGCATGCCCTATCAACAGTGGATCCGCGCGGTGATTTTCACCGCATTGACGGTGTTGCTGATCGCTGTTGGCGTGACCGATAGTTTCGGACTGCTGACCTTGATGGTTCTCGGCGCTGTATTTGCTGGCGCCGGAGTCTTTCTGTGGTTGTTTCCGGGCAGCCGGTTCTTCGTACTTTCATTCGCTAATTCGCTGGCAATCTACACTTGTGTCTATTTTTTTCTGACGATCGAGAATTTTTCCACCGCCCAACCGTGGGCCTTTGTCACCGGATATTTGCTACCGATTTTCGCCTTCTTGGTCGGCGCCTGGTGGCACCGTAGCGAAATCCGCCGGGTCGCTTATGCCGAGCATCTGGTCGAACGACAGCATCCGGCGCGAATATTCGCCTGGCTCATCCCGGTAACCATTCTATGTGCGCTGACATTCTTGGCGCCGTCTTTCAACCTCGATGCCACCGGCGCTAGCGTTGTCATGGTCGCCGGCATGGCGATGACCTCGATCTTCATCATCGCGATGAGCCGAACGATCTGTGTTTTCCTGATCGATACCGGCCTGCTGTTCGATCAGTTTTTTGTGCGCATGTTGCAATTATTCGCACCGGCCTTCGCGTTTTTCACCCTGTACTCGTTCAATGTGATCGTATTTGCAATGGTCTATCGCATCGCCGACAGGATCGCCGACGAGCCGATATTTCTGATCGCCGGCGTGCGCCAGCCGATCAGCTTCGTCGATAGCCTGTATTTCTCGCTGATCACCGTATCGACCGTGGGTTATGGCGATATTACGCCGGCGACCAACGCGATCCGGGGGGTGACCGCGGTCGAGGTTATGATCGGTATCCTGCTGTTCCTGTTTGGTTTCTTCGAAATTATGCGCTTTGCGCGCAGACCCAGCGGACAAGGCGAGGAATAAGCCGGTGATTTCAAGCTTGCTAATTGCCAATCGGGGCGAAATCGCTGTGCGTATCATGCGCACGGCCCGGCGCCTGGGTATTCGCACCGTCGCGGTTTATTCCGAGGCCGACGTCGGCGCCCTGCATGTGGCCACAGCCGACGAGGCGGTCTGTATCGGGCCGTCGGCGCCGGCCGAGAGTTACCTCGATATCGATGCTGTTCTCAGCGCGGCGCGGAATAGCAGGGCAGCGGCCATTCACCCGGGTTATGGCTTCCTCTCGGAAAATGCCGGATTCGCGGAAGCCTGTCAGGATTCCGGTATCATCTTCGTCGGGCCCACTGCCGATGCGATCCGCGCCATGGGTGATAAGGCGGCGGCCAAGACGGCGATGGAACGTGCCGGGGTTCCGCTGGTGCCGGGCTATCATGGCAACGACCAGAGCCCGAAAAAGCTGGCTGGCGCCGCCAAGAAAATCGGCTTTCCGGTCCTTATCAAAGCCTCTGCCGGGGGTGGTGGGCGCGGCATGCGGATCGTCCGTACCGCGGCCGAGTTTACCGAGGCCCTGGACTCGGCGCGCCGCGAGGCGCAAGGCGCGTTTGGCGATGACCGGGTGATCCTCGAGAAGTATCTGGAGCGACCGCGTCATATCGAAGTTCAGGTATTCGGCGACACGCACGGAAATCTGGTCCATTTGTTCGAGCGCGATTGTTCGCTGCAGCGGCGCTACCAAAAAGTCATTGAGGAAGCGCCGGCGCCGGGGATGAGCGAGGCGCGCCGGGCGGCAATCGGCGCCGTCGCGATCGCCGCGGCAAAATCGATCGACTATGTCGGCGCCGGCACGGTCGAGTTTATCGTCGATGCCGGAGAGGGCGGTGCGGACGGACCCTTTTATTTTATGGAAATGAACACGCGCCTACAGGTCGAGCACCCGGTAACCGAGATGATCACCGGGTACGATCTGGTCGAGTGGCAACTGCGTGTGGCATCGGGCGAACCGCTGCCGGCGAGCCAAGGCGAGATCGTGCAGGATGGCCACGCCGTCGAAGCGCGCCTCTACGCCGAAGACCCGGCGCGGGACTTTTTGCCGGCAGCCGGCCGGCTGGTGCATCTGAGCTGGCCGGACGGCGAGGGGGTTCGCATCGATACCGGTATCCGCGATGGCGATACCATCGCCGTGGAGTACGACCCCTTGATCGCCAAAGTGATCGCCCACGGTCCCGATCGTAAAACCGCATTACGCCGGCTCCACGGCGCCATGAGCGATATGGAGCTCGTCGGACCGGTCACCAATCAAGCGTTTTTAGCCGCCGCACTCGATCACCCGGATTTCGTTGCCGGCGACATCGACACCAATTTTATCGGTGAGCACTTGGTCGCGTTGGTGCCGCCGGTCCAGCCAGCCGATGACGCCACGATCACGGCGGCGCTGGCATTCCTACTCGACGAGCGCGGCGTGACCCGTACACCGAGCGCCGGCGACGCCAATTCGCCATGGCAAGCCACCGACGGATGGCGCCCCAATCTGCCGGCGCGCGAACACGTGATATTGCGCGACGGCGAGCTTGAATTCGCCATCGATTTGGTGAACGGCGGTGAGGGATGGCAGGCGAATTTGCCAGACCGGGCGGACCCGGTCCCGCTCGGCCCGTTGCCGGATGGTGTTGGTGTCTACCGTGATGGACATACGCTGATCGTCGTCAACGGCGCGCGGCAACACCGGTTGGCGCATGTTGTACCGTTGGCCGAAGTAGATCGCGGAGAGGGTGCGGGCGGCGGGCTGACCGCGCCGATGCCGGGCAAGGTTGTGCAGGCGATGGTCGCCGCCGGAGATAAAGTAGTCCGCGGTCAAACGGTGATGATTTTAGAGGCCATGAAAATGGAACACGCCATCTCCGCACCGGCCGACGGCACTGTCGCCGATGTCTATTTCGCCGCTGGAGACCAGGTCGATGAAGGCGCCGAGTTGCTGCGCTTGGCGAAAGACGACGACTAACAAGGCGAAGTGTCTGTCGAGTATGACGCACGGCTTGTGACGACACCCAAATACCGCGATTATACGGCAAAACCAATCAAGCGGCGGGTAGGAGCAGGCATTGTATAACGCAACGGACGGCATCATCCTTCCCACCAGCGTCATTGGCTCGCTACCCAGACCCGGGTGGTATACCGAAAATCTCGGCAGGAGAAATTTTCGCACGGCGATGGTCAACGCCCGCTTTCGCGAACAATACACCGATGCGGTGTCGGTCTACCTGCGGGACCAGGAGACCGCCGGTCTCGATATCTGCACTGACGGCGACGCCCGGTTCGACGAGGATGTTGGTGGCCATAGCTGGTTTTCCTATGCGGCAAACCACATGGACGGGTTTTCCGGCGAATACGCCTATCGGCCGGAGGGCGGGCGCGCCGGTATTCCCAACACGCGCGGCGAAATCCTTCACGAAGTGTTGGAAGCGCGGGTCATGCCCGATCTTGTCGGTCCGGTCGGGCGCGGCAACTTGCAATACACGTCGATTTGGAAAACCGCGCAGCGATTAACCACGAAGCCGGTAAAGTTCGGCACCATCACGGCGGAACTCCTGGCAATGGCGGTTCGCAATTTTCACTATAAGGACCTTCGCGAAACCATTTGGGCGGTTAGCGATGCGTTGAACGAGGAACTGACGGAACTCGCCGACGCCGGGTGTCCGGTGATCCAAATGGAAGAGCCGCAAATCCATCTTCTCGCCGCAAAGGGTCTCACTGACGACGTGTTAAACCCCGATTTCATGGTCGAGGTATTCAACAATACAGTTCGCGGACTGCGCGATAAGACCGAAGTCTGGTGCCATACCTGCTGGGGAAACCCGGCCCAACAGCGTCTGTTCGCCGTTCAGCCGAGCTATGAACCGGCGCTGGAGGCGCTAAACCGGGTCGACGCCGATGTTGTGACGTTCGAGTGCTGTAGCGCCGGCGGCGCCGATCTGAAAGCGACAGGCAGCATGATATCGAGCGACAAGAAGGTCGCTATTGGGGTGGTCGATCACCACACCCTCCAGGTCGAACGGGCAGAGCAGGTCGCCGATACCATTCGCGCCGCGCTAGAATATATTCCCGCAGAACGTCTGGTCCTTGCCTCCGATTGTGGCATGGGCCGCGAGGGCATGAGCCGCCGCCATGCCTATAATAAGATGGTGTCGATCGTTCGCGGCGCCAATATTGTTCGCGGCGAGCTAGGTTTACCCTTGGCAGAGTCGCTGGCGGCGAACGACCAGTATTCGTTGGTCGAGAACGGTTGAACGAAGAAGGAACCGCGCTATGGCGATGCCAAAACAAGTGCGTATTGTCGAGGTTGGGCCCCGCGACGGTCTGCAAGCCGAGCCGAGAACGGTACCGACCGAGGATAAAGTCGCGCTGATCCACCGCCTGGCCGATGCGGGTATTCCGGCGGTTGAAGCCGGCGCTTTCGTATCGCCCAAATGGGTGCCGCAGATGGCCGACAGCGAAGCCGTACTGAACGCGATCGAGCGACGGCCCGGAACGGTCTACCCGGTTCTGGTGCCAAACATGAAAGGCTTCGAGCGCGCGCGCGCCGCCAACGTGACCGAAATCGCGACCTTCAGCGCGGCGTCGGAGACTTTTTCGCAGAAAAACACCAACTGTTCGATCGCCGAAAGCCTCGATCGCGCTGCGCCGGTGTGCGAAGCAGGACTGGCCGCCGGAATGCGCGTGCGCGGTTACGTCTCCTGCGCCTTGGGATGTCCTTACGAGCGCGAGGTCGATAGCGACAAGGTCGCCGATCTCGCGGGCAAACTACTGGCCATGGGCTGCTATGAAATTAGCCTTGGCGATACCATCGGTATTGGGACGCCGGCGAAGGCGCACAACATGCTGCAGGCCGTGGCGAACGAAGTGCCAATCGAGCAACTGGCGGTTCATTTCCACGACACTTACGGGCAAGCGCTGGCCAATATTTTGGCGTGCCTGGAACTTGGGGTTGCGACCATCGACAGCGCCGTGGCGGGGCTCGGTGGTTGCCCCTACGCGCCCGGCGCAGCGGGCAATGTCGCTACCGAAGATGTGCTCTATATGCTCGATGGCTTGAACATCGAAACGGGTATCGATTTTGCCGCCGTTGTCGCCGCCGGACAGTTTATCTGCGATACCCTCGGGCGAACGTCGACGTCGAAGGCGGCTCAGGCCTTTCTCGCAAAAGCGGCGTAATACAACCATACCGCGCTTGTTCCGGCGCGCGCCTAACTAAATGGTAACGGTATCGGTCTAGCCTAGTTGTGGGCCAATGACGGCTCAGAATAATAAGAAAATCAACGGTTTAACTGAACACCGGAAACCCTGTGGGCTACGCGCTAGACAAACTTCGTGTCTTGTTAGTCGACCAGAACACGCACATTCGCCAGCTCTTGCGAACGATTCTGCAAACCGTCGGCACCGGAACTATCGATATGTCGAGCGATGGTATTACCGGTTTCGAGGCCTATTGCCTTCACGAGTATGATGTGGTGTTCACCGATTCCGAGATGGAGCCAATATCCGGTCTCGACTTTGTCGAGTTAATTCGCACATCTCCCAAAAGCCCCAACCCCTATGTGCCGATAATCATGCTCTCGGGCTATTCGGACGAGGAGCGTGTCAGGCTTGCGCGCGACCATGGCGTAACGGAATTCCTTGCCAAGCCATTCACCGCGGACATTGTGTTGAAACGCCTCGAGGCGGTGATCGAGAACCCGCGTTCGTTCGTTCGCATCAATTCCTACTTTGGTCCCGACCGTCGCCGTACGCCGAGCCCCGATTTCACTGGTCAGGATCGGCGTGAGACGACGCTCGAGGAAGTGACCCTGTCGAAGCAAGATATATCAAAGCAACAGCGGGCGGCGATGTCGCGAGAAGAACGCACCAGCGATGCGTTGGCGGCCGACTCAGCCCTCCGACACTCGTTAGATACATCGATCGGACTACCCTATGAGCAGCGCGCCAAAAAACAACGGAACCTATCAGCTCATCACCCCACCAAACGCCCTCAAGGCGCGCGTCGGAGCGGGAATTGGAATTGACAAGGAATTGGCGAAAAGGGCCAACTCTGCGGTGGAAAATATGCAAGGCGATTTTCTACAACGCGTTTCTACCGCAGTTGGGGAGATCGCTGCACAACTTACGCTCGCTGAGCAGCCGGGATACGGTAGCGATGACTATGCGGCGGAAATCACGCGTATATCTCACGATTTACAGACCCAAGGCGCCGCATTCGACTATCCATTGGTGAGTGATATTTGTGCATCTCTAAGCGGCTACGTTAAAAATCTCGGCCCGGCTGAGCGTGTCGCTAACAAAGTCGTTGGCGCTCACATCGATGCATTGCGGTCGGTCATCGGCGATTCCATCGACGGCGACGGCGACGGCGGTCAGGTGGGGCAAGATCTGATCAAAAGTCTTAGCGAGTTGGTCGCCTTATCAACTCAATAACTTTAACCACAGTCCAAAGATTTTTCCTCCCAATGCAGTAAAAGGCCGCCCGACTGGTTTAATGGTCGCGCCAGCATTGCTATGTTGTCGCCATGGCGCTTCACCTTATCAAGCTTGCCGTCGGCATTGAGAATGTCGCCCATCTACGCGAGCGGCAACGGCAACGACTTGCCGAGCAATCGGCCAACGGAAACAAGCCACGGCTGAGGATTTTGACCCGAAATATGCCGCGGCGGGCCGACGAAATTGTCGGCCAAGGGGGTTCCCTGTTTTGGGTTGTGAAGGGGCATGTTCTGGTTCGCCAGGCGATTACCGGGATCGAGCCGGTGACCCATGGCGAAGGTAAACGCCGGTGCGCCATCTACCTCGATCCGAAATTAATTGGCCTGCGTTCACGGCGTTCGCGTCCGTTCCAGGGTTGGCGTTATCTGGAGACCGACCGCGCGCCGGTAGATTTGGCGGCGGGCGGGCTGGACGATGAGACCGAAGTACCGCCGGAAATGGCGGCGGAACTTCGCGAGATGGGATTGCTCTAGAATACGGACCCTAATCGCCCCGTTACAGGTGGATCACAGCGATATTGAATTCGGGACGACAACCAAACGCGCCCGCCAATGCCGGCTGCTTTGTCCCCGTATCCAGACAATCATCGGATGCGACTGCACAGCGATATTTGGAGCGAAATTTCAGGCCATAATTCAACAGGACGATGTGCGATATTATTAACCATGTTATTTATATATTTCATTATAATCAACAATAGTTGAAATTATCCCTTTAAAGTAAGTATATATTGAAATTTTTGTCTCTAATTTGCCCATTTTATATTTGCCAGTCCATCGTATTAAGTTATGCTGTTTTTCAAATAAAACGGCGGCTCTCGTCAAAATTCGCACGGTCGATGTGCTGATCCACAAATCAGACCAATGTGAGTGTCTCATGGTTCATCTGCAAACTTCCTCCACATTCTCGGCGATAGCACTGGCCGTCGCGATCTGTCTCGTTCCCGCAGCTGCTGTCGCGGCCAAGGGTGGCAATGGTAATGGTAACGGTAACGGCGGTGGAAATGGCGGTGGCAAGGGCGGAAACGTGGTCGCGGTTGACGACAGTGGATCGGTCACAGTCGGCAGCAGCGTCACAATCGACGTTCTAGACAACGATTCCGGCGGCGCAAAAACCGTCATTTTAGTAACGCAGGGTGGGTTCGGCACGGTCGCGATTAGCGACGCCAGGAACGTTTTCTACACGCCCTACGCCGCGCCGACAGCTACCTACCCGTATACCGACAGCTTCACCTACACGATGACCAACAAGAAGCAGTCCAGTGAGGCGACGGGTACTGTGACCATCATTGTCAGCGGTCCCCCCGCGCAAAAATTGGTACCGCTCAGTTCTTGGGGTGAGACGGAGGTGCGCCATGTGCTGGCAACCTTCGCTTATGGCGGCCTTGCCACGGATGCACAGATTGCGACCTGGGCGGCCTTGGCGCCGTCGGTCGCCATCACTGAGATCCTGACCTTTGGGGCGAGCAACGCCAAGCTTTCACCAACGGTCGATGCCAACGCCGACCACTGTGGCTCGCTTCTGGCTTTGCAGCAATTCTGGAGCGGTGACGATCTGGCGAATATCATGAGGTACGACGACCGTTATCGTTATGCCGAACTCTCGACCAGCTCGACTCTCAGCACCAGCAATCTTCAGCGGACTTGGGTTAAAGCTATTAATACCCGCGGCTGTAATCCGTTTCTGCACAAGATGGCGCT
>JAPUHN010000281.1 GCA_027297685.1 Alphaproteobacteria bacterium
TGGTGATGCCGGGCGACAATATCGCGATGCAGATCAACTTGTTTGCGCCGATAGCGATGGATGAGGGTCTGCGCTTTGCCATCCGCGAGGGCGGCCGCACCGTCGGCGCCGGCGTCGTCACCTCGATTATCGAATAAAGAAGTAGTGCAACGATCTAACGCGTTGGCCGGGAAGCTAGGAGTGTAGCTCAATTGGCAGAGCACCGGTCTCCAAAACCGGGGGTTGTGGGTTCGAGTCCCTCCACTCCTGCCAGCCAATTAGCTACGTAGCTTGCCATAAGGGCAAATACAGGTTCAAAGAAAGTACAGAATGGCAAAACCATCGGTTGGCGAATTTGTTCGGCAGGTACGCCAGGAGGTTGGCAAAGTTACCTGGCCGACCCGAAAGGAAACGTTACAGTCGGTAATTATGGTTTTTGTGATGGTGGCGGTCGCTGCTTTCTTCTTTTTCGCAGTCGATATCGTGTTGGCCTGGCTGGTGCAGCTGGCGCTATCGATTGGAGGCTAAAATACAATGACGATGCGGTGGTACGTCGTTCATGCCTATTCCGGCTTCGAAAAGAAAGTCGCGCAATCGTTGCAAGAGCAATCGGTTGTGAAGGGCATGGAGGAATTTTTCGACGAGATTCTTGTGCCGACTGAAGAAGTCGTCGAAATGCGTCGCGGCAGCAAGGTCAACTCGGAACGAAAATTTTTTCCAGGATATGTGCTGGTGAACATGGAGCTGAACGAGGACACCTATCACTTGGTGAAAAACACACCGAAGGTGACAGGCTTCCTCGGTGCTGGAAACAAGCCGATCCCGATTAGCCAAGCCGAGGCGGACCGGATCCTGCACCAGGTTAAGGAAGGCGTCGAACGGCCGAAGCCCTCGGTGACCTTCGAAATTGGCGAAGAGGTGCGGGTGAATGACGGGCCGTTCCAGTCCTTTAACGGACAGGTTGAAGACGTCGATGAGGAACGCGCGCGGTTGAAAGTGTCGGTGTCGATTTTTGGCCGATCGACCCCTGTTGAGCTTGAGTACGGTCAGGTGGAAAAACTTTAGATTTGGCAGACTGCCGGTAGGAACTATCGGCGCGGGAGGCTGGCTCGGAAGACCACGGGCTGCCGTACCGCGAACCCCCGTAGAAGGAAGGGTGTAAAATGGCAAAGAAGATACAAGGCTACGTCAAGCTTGAGATTCCGGCTGCCACGGCGAACCCATCGCCGCCGGTAGGCCCGGCACTTGGCCAAGCGGGCCTCAATATCATGGAATTTTGCAAAGCGTTTAATGCAGCAACTCAGGATTTGGAGCACAACGCGCCGATACCCACGGTCATCACCGTCTACCAAGACAAGTCGTTTTCGTTCATTACCAAAACCCCGCCAGCGAGCTATTACCTGAAAAAGGCAGCGAAACTGGAAAAGGGAGGTAGTGAAGCGGGACGCGAGGTGGCCGGACACGTGACCCGGGCGCAGTGTCAGCAGATCGCCGAAAAGAAGATGGTGGATCTAAACGCAAACGATATTGATGCTGCGACGCTCATGGTGATGGGGACGGCCCGTTCCATGGGCCTCGAAGTGGTGGGGTAGAGATGGCTCAATTAAGCAAACGAGCCCGCGCGGCGCGCGAGAAAATCGATCCCAACGATCGCGTTTCAGTCGACAATGCCATTCGGCTTGTAAAGGAGCACGCGGTGTCGAAGTTCGATGAGACGGTCGAGTTGTCGATTAATCTGAACGTCGATCCTCGGCATGCGGATCAGAATATTCGGGGCGTTGTTTCCCTACCCAACGGTACGGGTAAACCAGTCCGCGTCGCGGTATTCGCCAAAGATACCAAGGCCGATGAAGCCCGCGCGGCGGGCGCTGACATTGTCGGCGCGGAAGATCTCGCCGAGAGCGTGCAGAATGGAGAAATGAACTTTGATCGCGTCATCGCGACCCCCGATATGATGGCCGTGGTCGGTCGCCTCGGTAAAATATTGGGACCGCGCGGTCTGATGCCGAACCCGAAACTTGGCACTGTTACCAACGATATTGGACAAGCCGTTGAGAGCGCTAAAGGTGGCGAGGTCCAGTTTCGCGTTGAAAAACAAGGCATCGTTCACGCCGGCGTTGGCAAGGCGAGCTTCAGCGAAGAGCAGCTGGAACAAAATATTTCGGCGTTTTTGGATGCAATTCTGAGGGCTAAACCGAGCGGTATAAAAGGTGCTTATCTGAAACGAATGGCAATAAGTTCAACAATGGGACCGGGTGTGCGGATCGACGTATCGACGTTGCCGACCAGCCCCGTGGTGGCCGAGTAGGCCGTAAATGTTTTGTCGTCGCCACAGTTTATGACGGCGATGGAAGGGCCGGTTTCGGCTGCGGACGCGAAGTGTCCAACGACGATCCGGTTCGACCTGTCCGAGACTGCAGGCGCCTGAAGAGCTCTTGCTTGAAAGGCTTAATCGCTGATTTTCGCAGCGGCCCTGCATAGACCGGAGATGAGATTGGCCTGGCCTTGTGGCTAGGTGCCTCGGCTCCTGGGGCAGGAGGAACGGTTCCTGGCAACTGCGAGGAACCAGATTTCAGCCGGTACGTTCGCCAGCAGTAATGCGGAAGTACCAAATTGCGGAGACGGTAAGTGGACCGAGCTAGAAAAGAAGAGCTGGTCGTCGAACTCAACGGAGTGTTTGCGGATGCCGCGCTGGTCGTGGTGACGCATCAATCCGGGCTTACGGTGGCGGAGAGTACGGATTTACGCCGCCGGATGCGCGCAGCCGACGCCAGCTACAAAGTGACGAAAAACCGGCTTGTAAAACTCGCCCTTGTTGGCACCCCCTATGAAGCGATCGCAGATCTCTTCGAGGGACCGACGGCAATCGCGTATTCCGCCGACCCAGTGGCGGCGGCACGTGTGGCTGTCGACTTTTCAAAGGAGAACGACAAACTTGTCGTAGTTGGCGGTGCGATGGCGGAAAACCGGCTTGATGAAGCCGGCGTCAAGGCGCTCGCCACGTTGCCATCGCTCGACGAACTGCGGGGCATGCTACTCGGCTTGCTGAACGCGCCGGCGACCAAAGTCGCAAGGGTGTTGCAGGCGCCGGCAAGTCAGCTCGCACGGGTGCTCTCCGCCCACGCCGAACAGGAAGAGGCTGCGTAAGCCGGTCCCGTTGAAGCATACCGAATAGTCTCAGGAGTAAAGAGAAATGGCAGATTTAGAAAAGATAGTAGACGATCTCAGTGGCCTCACCGTTATCGAGGCGGCCGAGTTGTCGAAGCTTCTCGAAGACAAGTGGGGAGTTAGTGCGGCGGCGCCGGTTGCGATCGCCGCGGCAGGACCCGCTGACGGCGGAGATGCCAGCGCTGCGGAAGAGCAGACGGAGTTCGACGTGATCCTTGCCAGCTATGGTGAAAAGAAGATCAACGTCATCAAGGAAGTTCGCGCCATGACCGGTCTCGGTTTGAAAGAGGCCAAGGACCTTGTTGAAGGGGCGCCGAAGGCAATTAAGGAAGGTGTCAGCAAAGACGAAGCCGATGAAGTCAAGGCCAAGTTGGAAGATGCCGGCGCGACAGTCGAAATCAAGTAGCGTCGCGAAGCCGCGATAATTTGGCGCGGGCCGGAGCAGGCATGACTACGCATTCTTCGGCCCATCGCCAGCACTATCGCATCGCCGAGGTCGGTAACCCGGGATATGGCGTGCGAAAATACCGCAAAGGATGCGCCCCCGGTCGCCGGAGAGCGCGTAGGTACCCGAGTTTAATTTGCAAAGCGCCCGCGGGCGCATGAAAGAGGGCTGTTGATGTCGAAGTCTTTCACTGGTCGCAAACGAGTCCGAAAAAACTTTGGTCGAATCACCGAAGTCGCCCCGATGCCGAACCTGATCGAGGTGCAGAAAAGATCCTATGATCAATTCTTGCTCAGCGGCGCGGCGGATCACGAACGATCCGATGTCGGGATAGCCGAGGTCTTCAAGTCGGTATTTCCGATCAAGGATTTTTCCGAGCGCGCACAGCTTGAATTTGTCGAATATGAGCTGGAAGAGCCGAAATACGATGTCGAGGAGTGTCAACAGCGCGGCATGACCTATGCCGCACCGCTCAAGGTGACGTTGCGCCTGGTGGTTTGGGACATCGAAGAGGACACCGGCGCCCGGTCAATCCGCGACATCAAGGAACAGGATGTCTATATGGGCGATATGCCCTTGATGACGGATAAGGGTACGTTCGTGATCAATGGTACCGAGCGCGTGATTGTCTCCCAGATGCACCGGTCGCCCGGGGTATTCTTCGATCACGATAAAGGTAAGACCCATTCGTCGGGCAAGTTCTTATTCGCTGCCCGCGTTATTCCTTACCGCGGTTCCTGGTTGGACTTCGAGTTCGATGCCAAGGATATCGTCCACGTGCGAATCGACCGCCGCCGCAAGCTGCCGGTCACGACGTTCTTAATGGCGCTCTATAGCGCCGAAACGCAGGCGTTGCGCGAGGAGCGACTTGCCGAAGGCCGCGAGCTTGAGCAGGTTGATTCGATCGGCATGTCCCATGAAGAAATTCTCGATTATTTTTACGAGAAGTCCAACTACACGCGCTCAAAAGACGGTTGGCGAACGGCATTCGATGGAGAACGCCTACGGGGCGCAAAACTGACGCACGATTTGATCGATGCCAAGTCCGGCAAAGTATTGGTCGCAGAAGGCGCCAAATTTACCCCGCGGTTAGCCCGACAGATCAGCGAGAAGGGCGTAAAAGAAATTCTTGTCACGAACGATGCGTTGGTCGGTCAGTATGTGGGCGAAGATCTAATCAACGCCGACACGGGCGAGGTGCTCATCGAGGCCGGTGAAGAAATCACCGAGGACACCCTCGCCACGATCGATGAGTTAAAGATAAAGAAGTTCACGACGTTGATGATCGATCACATCAATATCGGTCCCTATATCCGCAATACGTTGGCAGCCGACAAGAACCGCAGCCGGGAAGATGCGCTAATCGAAATTTATCGGGTGATGCGCCCCGGCGAGCCGCCGACCTATGAGACGGCGCAGACGCTGTTTGACGGGCTGTTCTTCAATTCCGAGCGCTACGATCTGTCGGCGGTTGGCCGAGTGAAGATGAACGCGCGTCTCGATATTGACGTTGCAGATACGGTTCGCACCCTGCGCAAAGAAGACATCCTCCATATCATTAAAATTCTGGTCGATCTCAAAGACGGCCGCGGCGAAATCGACGACATCGACCATCTTGGCAACCGCCGGGTTCGCTCGGTCGGTGAGCTGATGGAAAACCAGTATAGAATCGGGCTGTTGCGCATGGAGCGGGCGATCCGCGAGCGGATGTCGACGGTCGAGATCGACAGCGTCATGCCGCACGATTTAATCAACGCTAAGCCGGCTGCCGCCGCGGTGCGCGAGTTTTTCGGGTCGTCGCAGCTCAGCCAGTTCATGGATCAAACCAATCCGCTCAGCGAAATCACCCATAAACGGCGGCTATCGGCTTTGGGGCCGGGCGGTTTGACGCGCGAGCGTGCAGGATTCGAAGTCCGCGACGTTCACCCCACGCATTATGGGCGAATTTGCCCGATCGAAACGCCGGAAGGTCCTAATATTGGGCTGATCAATTCGCTCGCAACCTATGGCCGGGTGAATAAGTACGGCTTTATCGAAAGCCCCTACCGTAAAGTGGTGAAGGACAAAGTCACCGACGAAGTGGTGTATTTGTCGGCGATGGAAGAGGGCCGTTATACGATTGCCCAAGCAAATGCGACCCTCGACAAGAATGGCAAGTTCGTCGACACCTTGATCAGTTGCCGCCAGAACAACGACTACGTAATGTCGTTGCCAGGGGACATCGAATTCATGGATGTATCGCCGAAGCAGCTGGTTTCGGTGGCCGCAGCGCTCATCCCCTTCCTCGAGAACGACGACGCTAACCGCGCGCTGATGGGTTCGAACATGCAGCGCCAGGCAGTGCCGTTGATCCAGTCGGAAGCGCCGCTTGTCGGCACCGGTATGGAAGAAACGGTGGCGCGCGATAGCGGTGTTGCGATCATTGCCCGGCGTTCGGGGATTGTCGACCAAGTCGATGCGACGCGTATTGTCGTTCGCGCGACCGAAGATATCGAAAGCGGCAATACCGGTGTCGATATCTACAATCTCATGAAATTCCAGCGCTCCAATCAAAACACTGCGATCAACCAACGCCCGTTGGTCAAGGTTGGCGATGTGGTCGTGAAAGACGACATAATCGGCGACGGTCCGTCGACCGATCTCGGCGAACTGGCGCTTGGCAAAAACGTGCTGTGCGCGTTTATGCCGTGGAATGGTTATAACTTCGAGGATTCGATCCTGATTTCCGAGCGCATCGTACGCGATGACGTCTTCACGTCGATCCATATTGAAGAATTCGAAGTAATGGCCCGCGATACCAAGTTGGGCCAGGAGGAAATCACCCGCGATATTCCCAACGTCGGCGAAGAAGCGCTGAAGAATTTGGATGAAGCGGGCATCGTATATATCGGTGCTGAGGTCAATCCCAGCGATATTCTCGTCGGCAAGGTGACGCCCAAGGGCGAATCGCCGATGACGCCGGAAGAGAAATTACTGCGGGCGATATTTGGCGAGAAAGCCGCCGACGTGCGCGACACCTCTTTGAAGGTACCGCCGGGCGTAACCGGCACCGTCGTCGAGGTGCGGGTATTCTCACGTCGCGGCGTCGACAAGGACGAACGTGCCCTATCGATCGAGCGGTCCGAAATCGAACGTCTTGCAAAGGACCGCGACGACGAAAAAGCGATTCTAGAGCGCAGTTTCTATGGCCGTTTGAAGGAGCTGTTGGCAAATCAGGTTGCGGTCAAGGGGCCGAAGGAGCTGGCCGAGGGCACGCGTATCACCGAGAAGGTTCTAAGCGACTACACGCCGGGCCAGTGGCGCCATTTCGTGGTCAATGCCGACAAGCGCATGGCGCAAATCGAAGCGCTCCTTAAAAGCTTCGACGAATCGGTGTCGGCCCTGGAAGCGCGTTTCGAAAATAAGGTCGACAAGTTGCAGCGTGGCGATGAATTGCCGCCGGGCGTGATGAAGCTGACCAAGGTGTTCGTTGCGGTGAAACGCAAGCTCCAACCGGGCGATAAAATGGCTGGCCGCCACGGCAATAAGGGTGTGATTTCGCGAATCATGCCGATGGAGGATATGCCCTACCTAGAGGACGGCACACCGATCGATATCGTGCTCAATCCGCTCGGCGTGCCGTCGCGCATGAATGTGGGACAGATCCTTGAAACCCATCTCGGCTGGGCCTCCCATGGCCTCGGACGGCAGATTGGCGACGTGCTCGATTCGCTCAACGGATCTGGTACGGTCGATGGCGTACGCAAGAAATTACGTGATGTTTACGGCACGGAAATTTACGATGCCGACATCGCGTATATGGACAGCGACGAAATCGTCGAGCTGGCGAGTAATCTGCGCACCGGCGTTCCGATGGCGTCGCCAGTCTTCGATGGCGCGACCGAGGACGAGATCAATCAGCACCTCGAGGCGGCAGGCCTCGATGTGTCGGGTCAGGTGCATTTGGTTGACGGCCGCACTGGCGAGCAGTTCGACCGGAAAGTTACGGTCGGCTACATCTACATGCTGAAACTGCACCATCTGGTCGACGATAAGATTCATGCGCGCTCGATCGGACCGTACAGCCTGGTCACACAACAACCGCTGGGTGGCAAGGCGCAGTTCGGCGGACAGCGTTTCGGCGAGATGGAGGTGTGGGCCCTCGAAGCCTATGGCGCCGCCTACACGCTGCAGGAAATGCTAACCGTTAAATCGGACGACAAGGCGGGGCGCACCAAAGTCTACGAAGCCGTTGTACGCGGCGACAACAATTTCGAAGCGGGTATTCCGGAATCCTTCAACGTACTTGTAAAGGAACTTCGGTCGCTCGGGCTCGATGTCCAACTCCGGCAATCCGAATCGTAAGAGTCGATCCGGTTACTTGAGAACACGAGCTGAACTTCTAGCAGGAGTAATTTCATGAACGAACTCGTCAACGTATTCGGCCAGCAGCAAGGTCCGCAACACTTCGACGAGATCCGCATCTCGATCGCCAGTCCGGAACGCATCCGTTCGTGGTCGTATGGCGAGATCAAGAAGCCGGAGACGATCAACTACCGAACGTTCAAGCCAGAACGCGATGGTTTGTTCTGCGCGCGTATATTCGGTCCGATCAAGGACTACGAGTGCTTGTGCGGTAAGTACAAGCGCATGAAGTACCGCGGCATCGTTTGCGAGAAGTGCGGCGTCGAAGTGACATTGCAAAGTGTCCGGCGTGAGCGGATGGGCCACATCGAACTGGCCTCGCCCGTTGCGCACATCTGGTTTATGAAATCCCTACCAAGCCGGGTCGGCTTGCTGCTCGACATTACGTTGCGTGCGCTCGAACGCGTTCTTTACTTCGAGAATTTTATCGTCACCGAACCGGGATTGACCGATCTCGAGTTGCATCAGCTTTTATCGGAAGAGCAGTACGCCGACGCGCAGGAACAATATGGCGACGAATCGTTTACCGCGATGATTGGCGCCGAGGCACTGAAATTCATGCTCTCCGGGCTCGACTTGGAGGCCGAGCACGCCAAACTGCGCATCGATCTCAAGGAAACAGGATCGGAGGCCAAGCGGAAAAAGTACGTGAAACGCCTAAAAATCATTGAGGCGTTCATCGGGTCCGGTGCCATGCCGGAGTGGATGGTGCTCGATGTCGTGCCGGTCATTCCGCCGGAATTGCGGCCGCTGGTTCCCCTCGACGGTGGCCGGTTTGCGACTTCCGACTTGAACGATCTTTATCGGCGGGTCATCAATCGCAACAATCGACTGAAGCGGCTCATCGAGCTGCGGGCACCGGACATCATTGTGCGCAACGAAAAGCGCATGTTGCAGGAAGCCGTCGACGCCCTGTTCGACAATGGTCGCAGAGGGCGGGTCATCACCGGAGCCAACAAGCGTCCATTGAAATCGTTGTCCGACATGCTGAAAGGTAAGCAGGGCCGATTCCGCCAAAACTTGCTGGGCAAACGCGTCGACTATTCGGGTCGCTCGGTCATTGTTGTCGGTCCGGAGCTAATGCTGCACCAGTGCGGGTTGCCGAAGAAGATGGCGCTCGAGCTGTTCAAGCCGTTCATTTATCACAAACTTGAACTGTACGGCTACGCCACCACTATCAAGGCGGCCAAACGCATGGTCGAGAAGGCACGGCCGGAAGTCTGGGATATCCTCGAAGAGGTGATCCGCGAACACCCGGTACTGCTCAACCGCGCGCCTACGTTGCACCGCCTCGGCATACAGGCTTTCGAGCCAGTGTTGATCGAAGGCAAGGCAATACAGTTGCACCCACTGGTTTGTGCCGCGTTCAACGCCGATTTCGATGGCGATCAGATGGCGGTACACATTCCCTTGTCGCTGGAGGCCCAACTGGAAGCGCGCGTGTTGATGATGTCGACGAACAACATCTTGAGCCCGGCCAACGGTAAGCCAATTATCGTGCCGTCGCAGGATATCGTTCTCGGCCTCTACTATCTTACCTATACGACCAATGAAGTCAGCGGTGACGAAGTCAGTATCGACACCAAGAAAGCGCTCGAGGCAGCGTTGGAATCCGGGGCTGTCGAATTCGGCGATGTCAAAAAGCCCAGTAATGAGGTCGACACGACGAACGTCACGGCACTTAACAAAGCGCTCAAGGAAGGAGCGGTCAAAGCTTATAGAATCCCGAGTTTTGGTTCGGTCGATGAAGTCGAAGCAGCGCTCGATGCGGGCGCAGTAAATCTACACTCGCACGTGAAAGCGCGCATCGAGTCTGTCGATGATGCGGGCAATACTGTCACCCGCCGGGTCGATTCCACTCCTGGCCGGTTGATGCTTGGCCGGATTTTGCCGACCCATCCTCAGGTTCCGTTCGAAATCATCAATCGTTTGCTGACCAAACGAGAAGTCAGCGAAGTGATCGACTTGGTCTATCGCCATTGCGGCCAGAAAGAG
The DNA here is from genome assembly GCA_027297685.1 of Alphaproteobacteria bacterium. GTDB lineage: Bacteria > Pseudomonadota > Alphaproteobacteria > UBA6615 > UBA6615 > JAPUHN01. The sequence continues at coordinate 9,992 of JAPUHN010000281.1, forward strand.
ACAGTTATTTTCGCTGACCACATGATGGCGATTGGCTTCCGTTATGCCTGTAAAGCAGGCATCTCGTTCGGCAAGGATGATTTGATTATCCCGGATATGAAAAGCCGGTTGGTCGAGGACACGACTGGCCGAGTGAAAGAGTTCGAGCAGCAATACCAGGATGGCCTGATCACCAAAGGTGAGAAATACAACAAGGTTATCGACGCCTGGACCCGCTGCACCGACGATGTCGCCGACGCCATGATGGCTGAAATGGAGCGCATCGATGAAGATGGCCAGATCAACTCCGTCTATATGATGGCGCACTCCGGCGCTCGTGGTTCAGCGGCGCAGATTCGCCAACTTGCGGGTATGCGCGGGCTCATGGCGAAGCCTTCCGGTGAAATCATCGAGACTCCGATCATCGCCAACTTTAAAGAAGGCCTGTCGGTGCTTGAGTATTTCAACTCGACCCACGGCGCCCGCAAGGGGCTGGCAGACACGGCCTTGAAAACGGCGAACTCGGGTTATCTGACGCGACGCCTTGTCGACGTTGCGCAGGACTGCATCATCGTCGAGGAAGATTGCGGTACCAAAGCCGGCCTGACCATTATGGCGGTAATCGAAGGCGGCGATGTCGTTGTCGCCCTGTCGGAGCGCGTTCTGGGTCGCACCATGGCAGAAGATGTCGTCGACCCCTTGAGCGGCGACGTCATCGTCGCGGGTGGACAGCTGGTCGACGAAGCCTTGGTCGAAGGTATCGAAACAGCGGGCATCGAGACTATAAAGATTCGCTCGGTCCTGACTTGTGAAAGCATGGGCGGCGTTTGCGCCCATTGTTATGGGCGCGATCTGGCGCGCGGAACGGCGGTCAATATCGGCGAAGCCGTTGGCGTCATCGCGGCCCAGTCGATTGGCGAACCTGGCACCCAGTTGACGATGCGTACGTTCCACATTGGCGGTGCGGCGCAAGGCGCCTCCGAGCAATCGAGTATCGAGGCCGCGTTCGACGCCACCGTAAAGGTGGAAAACAGAAACGTGGTCGAGAACTCCGAAGGTGTGCTCATTATCATGAGCCGTTACACCGAGGTTGTCTTGATCGACGAAGCTGGCCGTGCCCGGGCACATCACAAACTGCCCTATGGTGCGCGCCTGCTGGCCGACGATGGCGCAACGGTCGAGAAAGGCCAGACGCTGGCGACGTGGGATCCCTACACACTGCCGATCATTACCGAGAAGGAAGGCTACGCCGATTACGTCGATTTGGTGGAAGGTGTGTCGATGCGCGAGTTGCTCGACGAAGCGACCGGTATCACGTCGACGGTGGTTATCGATTGGAAGCAACAGCCGCGTGGCGCTGATTTGCGGCCACGCATTTCCTTGCGCCCGAAGAAAAACTCGAAGCAAGGCGAAGTGGTAAAACTGGCCAATGGCATGGATGCCCGCTATTTCATGTCGGTCGACGCCATACTCAACGTCGAACAGGGTCAGCATATTCAGGCCGGCGATATCGTTGCCCGTATTCCGCGTGAAAGTTCAAAAACCCGGGACATTACCGGTGGACTGCCGCGTGTCGCAGAGCTATTCGAAGCCCGGCGCCCCAAAGATCATGCCGTTATTGCCGACGGCGACGGCCGGATCGAGTTTGGCCGAGATTACAAGACCAAGCGACGCATTGTGATTGCGCCAAGCGAAGAGGATGCGGCGAAGGGTGTTGAGCCGATCGAATATCTGATTCCGAAAGGTAAACACATCTCGGTGCAGGAAGGCGATTTTGTGCAGAAGGGTGATCTGTTGCTCGACGGCAATCCGGTCCCCCACGATATTCTGCGCGTGCTCGGCGTGGAAGCCTTGGCAAGCTATCTGGTGAAGGAGATCCAGGACGTCTACCGTCTGCAGGGCGTTACCATCAACGACAAGCACATCGAGGTGATTGTTCGCCAAATGCTGCAAAAGGTGGAGATCGCCGATGGTGGCGAGACAACCTACCTGGTTGGTGAAATTGTCGACGAAATCGAGTTCAATGCGGTCAACGCCAAAGCCAAAGAGGACGGTTTGAAGCTCGCTTCGGCGACCCCGGTCTTGCAAGGTATTACCAAGGCCAGCCTGCAGACGAGTTCGTTTATTTCGGCAGCATCGTTTCAGGAAACAACGCGGGTGCTGACTGAGGCTGCGGTGAACGGTAAGGTCGATCAGCTTATTGGGTTGAAAGAAAACGTCATTGTCGGTCGTTTGATTCCTGCCGGTACCGGATACGTGATGAACAATGTTCGTATCGCTGCCGCGCTTCGTGACGCTGAATTGGCGGAGGAAGCCGCCCAGCGTCTGGCCGAACAGGAAGCAGCGGAAGAGGTAATCGTTGAAGAGGCTGGCGCGGCTGAGTAACGCGCCAGATTGTCCATTGTTTGAGCTGTTTTGACTTCTAAATAAAGGAGTATAACCGGCGACGAGATTTGGCCTCGACGACGGTTTAAGATTTGTTGCTCAAGCCCCGGAATCGTGAGGATTATTGGTTGACGGGGGTTAGGTGCGTAAGTAGTATCCGCGCCGCTGCATAAGGGGGGCGGTCGTAGGCGCCACGTCAGCCTAAACACGACCCCGAGCAAAAGGCATATGTTTGCTGACACGCCGTGCGGGCTGGCGAAAAGAGCCCGTTGGAGTAAGACCTTTTGTCTTGCTCCGTTTGCTGTGTTGTATCCAGGAACCAGGTGTGGCTGGCCCGGCGGGCCAGAGAGACTAAGGGAAGGTTTATGCCGACTATCAATCAGTTAATTCGTAAGCCGCGCAAGCCGCCGATCAAGCGTAACAAGGTGCCGGCGTTGGAGGCGTGTCCGCAAAAGCGCGGAGTCTGCACCCGAGTTTATACGACAACACCCAAAAAGCCGAACTCGGCGTTGCGCAAAGTGGCGCGTGTGCGTCTCACCAATGGGTTCGAAGTCACCTGCTACATCCCTGGTGAAGGCCACAATCTGCAGGAACATTCGGTGGTGATGATCCGCGGGGGACGCGTCAAGGATTTGCCTGGCGTCCGTTATCACGTAATTCGCGGCACGCTCGACACTCAGGGTGTCGGCGATCGCCGGCAGCGCCGTTCGAAATACGGCGCCAAGCGGCCGAAATAAGGAGCGAGCGAAATGTCACGACGGCGGCGGGCGGAAAAACGCGACGTTCTCCCGGATCCCAAATTTGGGGATCGGGTGGTCAGCAAATTTATGAACAATGTGATGCGCGACGGTAAAAAATCCGTGGCAGAACGCATTGTTTATGGCGCGTTCGATGAAATCTCAGCGCGCGGTGGCAGCGACGCGGTAAAAGTATTTCACGATGCGCTGGAAAACGTGAAGCCGCAGATCGAAGTTCGCTCGCGCCGCGTTGGCGGTGCGACCTACCAAGTGCCGATCGAAGTACGTCCCATCAGGGCTCAGGCGTTGGCGTTTCGCTGGCTTATCGCTGCCGCGCGTGGTCGTTCGGAGAACACCATGGTACAGCGATTGTCACGCGAATTAATGGACGCGGCGGAGAACCGCGGTAATGCCGTGAAAAAGCGGGAGGATACCCACCGAATGGCAGAGGCCAATAAGGCCTTTTCCCATTACCGGTGGTAGAGGCGACTCACAACCACCCGTAAGGACAAGTATTTCGACATGGCTTCCTCTCGCACAACTCCTCTCGGTCGATACCGCAATATCGGTATCATGGCGCATATCGACGCCGGTAAGACGACGACGACCGAGCGCATCCTCTATTACACGGGCCGCTCCTACAAAATCGGCGAGGTGCACGATGGCGCCGCGACGATGGATTGGATGGAGCAGGAACAGGAACGCGGCATTACCATCACATCTGCCGCGACCACAGCCAGATGGCGCGACCACCACATCAATATTATCGACACGCCAGGCCATGTCGATTTCACCATCGAAGTCGAACGTTCGCTACGCGTCTTGGATGGCGCAGTCGCGGTGTTCGATAGCGTTGCTGGCGTCGAGCCACAATCGGAAACCGTATGGCGGCAGGCCGATAAATATAACGTGCCGCGTATTTGTTTCGTCAACAAGATGGATCGCATTGGGGCAGATTTCTTCAATTGCGTTTCGATGATCGAAAGTCGTCTCGGCGCGGTGCCGATGGTGGTTCAGTTGCCGATTGGCACTGAGGCGGAGCATCGCGGCATCATCGATTTGGTGCGCATGAAGGGCGTTGTCTGGAAGGAAGAAACGCTGGGCGCCGAATATGAGGATATCGATATTCCGGCAGACCTCGCCGCTGCCGCCACCGAATGGCGCGAGAAGTTAGTGGAGCTGGCCGTCGAACACGACGATGCAGCGATGGAAGCCTATCTGGAAGGCACCGAGCCTGATGAAGCGACACTCGAGGCCTGCATTCGTCGGGGCACCCTGGACGCTGCCTTTGTGCCGGTGCTGTGCGGTTCTGCCTTTAAGAACAAGGGTGTGCAGCCATTGCTGGACGCCGTTATCGCTTATTTGCCCTCGCCGCTAGACGTGCCGGCGATTAAGGGTCTGAAGCCTGGTGGTGACGAGCCGATTGAACGTAAGAGTTCCGACGACGAACCCTTCGCGGCATTGGCATTCAAAATCATGAGCGACCAGTTTGTCGGGTCGCTAACCTTTGTGCGAATCTATTCTGGCGTTCTGGAAACCGGCCAAACGTTGCTTAATTCTGTCAAGGGCAAACGCGAACGCGTCGGCCGCATGCTCGAGATGCACGCGAATGAACGTGAAGACGTAAAAATTGCACGCGCCGGCGATATTCTTGCACTCGCCGGCCTTAAGGGTACGACAACTGGCGATACCCTGTGCGATCCGAATAATCCGGTAGTATTGGAACGGATGGAGTTCCCCGATCCGGTTATCGAAATTGCGGTCGAGCCGAAAACCAAGGCCGATCAGGAAAGGATGGGGGCCGCCCTGGCGAGCCTCGCGGCCGAGGACCCCTCGTTCCGGGTGACGACTGATGAGGAAAGCGGCCAGACCATCATCAAGGGCATGGGCGAGTTGCACCTCGACATAATCATCGATCGGATGAAGCGGGAATCCAAAGTCGAGGCAAATATTGGCGCACCACAAGTGGCCTATCGCGAGACCATCACCAAACCGACCGAGGTCGATTATACCCATAAGAAACAAACCGGGGGGTCTGGTCAGTATGCCCGTTTGAAAGTTCAGTTCGAGCCGCTCAGGGCCGGCGAAGGTTTTGTGTTTGAAAGCGCGCTCCGTGGCACATCGATCCCGCGCGAGTTCGTGCCGGGAATTAAAAAAGGGTTTGACCAAGCGCGCGAATCTGGCGCCGTTGCCGGATTCCCGGTGATCGACTTCAAGGCGACCCTAGTCGATGGCGCCAGCCATGATGTTGACTCCTCGGTGATGGCGTTCGAAATCGCCGCGCGTGCGACTTTGCGTGAAGCCTTCGATAAGGCCGCGCCGCGCTTGCTCGAACCAATAATGAGCGTCGAGGTGGTGACCGCGGAAGAATATATGGGCGACATTATCGGCGATCTGAATAGCCGCCGCGGCCAGGTTGGCGCGATGGATAGTCGCGGCAACGCCCGGGTGATCACGGCGATGGTGCCGCTGGCCAATATGTTTGGCTACGTCAACACATTGCGTTCGATGAGCCAGGGCCGCGCCACTTTTACGATGGTGTTCGATCACTACGACCGAGTGCCTCAGGCAGTCGCTGAGGAAGTTGTCGCCAAGATGGCGTAAGCCATAGCTGAGAGACCGAAAATGTAGGCCGGCGGCGTGTTGCGCGGCGGCCAAGTAGAGCGGAGAAAAGAGGATGTCGAAGGAAAAATTTGAGCGCACGAAGCCGCATTGCAACATTGGCACGATTGGCCATGTTGACCACGGCAAGACGACGCTGACGGCGGCGATAACGAAGGTATTGGCGGAGACGGGGGGTGCGCAATTTACGCCGTT
>JAPUHN010000282.1 GCA_027297685.1 Alphaproteobacteria bacterium
CCGGTTTGCGCCCGGCCGAGGATCAGCGCGTGAATATCATGGGTGCCCTCGTAAGTGTTGACGGTTTCCAGGTTCATCATGTGGCGGATGACATGGAACTCGTCGACGATGCCGTTGGCGCCATGCATGTCGCGGGCAACCCGCGCGATGTCGAGCGCCTTGCCGGCGTTGTTGCGTTTCAGCAATGAAATCATTTCCGGCGTCGATTTGTCGGCGTCCATCAGCCGGCCCAGGCGCAAACAGGCGTGCAGGCCCAGCGTAATCTCAGTTTGCATGTCGGCCAGTTTCTTTTGGACCAGCTGAGTAGCGGCCAGCGGCTTGCCGAACTGTTTACGGTCGAGGGTATATTGCCGCGCCGCGTGCCAACAGAATTCGGCCGCGCCGAGCGCACCCCACGCTATGCCGTAACGCGCTTTGTTGAGGCAGCCGAAGGGGCCGCCCAAGCCCTGAGCGGAGGGAAGTTTGTTCTCGGCTGGAACGAATACGTCGTCCATGACGACTTCACCGGTCGACGACGCACGCAACGAGAACTTGCCTTCGATCTTCGGCGTCGACAGACCCTTCATGCCCTTTTCCAGGATGAAGCCGCGAATCGTGTCCGTGTCGTCTTTTGCCCAAATGATGAATACGTCGGCGATCGGCGAATTGGATATCCACATTTTCGCGCCATGCAGTATATAACCGCCATCGACGGCGCGCGCGCGCGTCACCATGCCGCCGGGATCGGAGCCCGCATCGGGTTCGGTCAGTCCGAAAGCGCCGACCCACTCACCAGTCGCCAGTTTTGGCAGATACTTGCGCCGCTGATCTTCGGAGCCATAGGTGTAGATCGGCCACATGACCAGCGATGACTGTACCGACAGTGCCGAGCGGTAACCCGAATCGACGCGCTCGACTTCGCGTGCGATTAAGCCATAACAGACGTGGTTGACCCCGGCGCAGCCATAGTCGGATGGCAGGGTCGAGCCGAGCATGCCGAGCTCACCCAGCTCGTTCATTATTTCGCGGTCGAAGCGTTCGTGGCGGTGGGCTTCGAGAATCCGCGGCATCAACTTGTCTTGGCAATAGGCGCGCGCGGTGTCGCGCACCATACGCTCGTCTTCGGTTAGCGCGTCATCGAGCAGGAGTGGGTCGTCCCACTCGAACCTGGGTTCGTCTTTGCCCGTGGGTTTTTGTGGTGCAGAAGCGTCGTTCGCCAAGCTCATGGTCCGTCCATCGTTGTTGTCGAAATGTTACGCCACATGTCTGCTACAGCAGGCCTACAGTTTACAGAATAGGTACCGGACGTCGGCCTAGTGTTGCTCGGTATCAAAGTCGGCCGGCGTTGTTATCTCGAGCAGTTCGCAATCGTCCGACATGAAAAGCGCATCGTGGACCAGGCCGTCCGGCTGATAGAAACAATCGCCTTTGCTGACAGCGACTTCACCTTCATCCTCGATCCAAAACCGCGCCTCGCCCGACAACACGTAAATCATCTGAAAACCGGTTGTATGGCTGTGCCGGCCCGTCGCATGTTTGAAACCGCCGTCAGCCATGCGGATGACATGGGCGCCATATTCGTTGCCGGTCGCCTCGCGGATCCCCAAGTCGCGATACTCGAATTCAGTGCGCAGACCGGGGGTCCACTCCGCCTGATCGGCGCGCTTAACGATAAATTTGTGATTGTCGGTTTTCATGGCTGTGGTTTCCCGGTAGCGGTCTCTATCTCGGTATCCGGTGATTATATGGTGGGTTTGGACGTGATGCTATGCAACGCAGCAGGATGAATGCCGTTGGTTCCGGTGAATCTTCGGCTAAATCGGTAAATTTGGGCGAAGTATTGTTTGAATTTTCCGCAATCGGCAACTCGGTTAAAGTCTGTGCCGTCGACCCCGTATCACTGGTCGAGGCAACGATTTGCGGGCCTGTGGGCGCAGGCGAACAGGCGTTGAAACACGCGGCGCTGCAAAAATTGCGCTACGTGTTGGCGAAAAAGCGCTCTGACACAGATACTCAGACCAAACGGCGGTACGCCTGAATACCCATAACCCGGGCAAAGTAAAGGCGGACGACTATTGCGTCCGCCTCACAGTTTTCCCAATTGGGCGCGATCATCAGCCCAGTAATCATTTGGCCCGATTTTTAAGACCGGCGTTTTCCAAGCCCAATTTTTTTAGCAAAAATGGAACGCTGCTTGGCGTAATTGGGCGCCACCATCGGATAGTCCGCGCCAAGCCCCCACTTGACCCGGTATTCCTCCGGGCTGAGGCCATAGGAAGTGCGCAAATGGCGCTTCAGCATTTTAAGTTTTTTGCCGTCTTCCAAGCAGATTAAAAAATCCGCCGTGATCGACTTCTTTATCGGTACCGCCGGTTTTTGACGTGCTTTGGCAGCCAGTTCCGAATGTCCGTTTAGTCCGGCCAGGCTGGTATAAACGGATTTGATTACTTCGGATATCTGGGCTTCGCCAACGTTATTGTGCCCGACATAGGCCGCAACGACCTGCGTCGTCATCTGCAACACATCGGTGTGTGGCAGATTATCAGTAGTTTCCTGTGACATGTACTCTCCCCCTTGGTCTTTGGTGTCGTAGACTTAACCTCCGTAAGCGCGGGTTCCACATGACCATAAAAGATCAGTTGCAGTAATGTGGCAGTATTTTTCTTTAAAGTCACCCTACACTTTGAAAAATGTTTCAATATTACGAATGAGAAACGTTTTTATTCGTACCGTTTCATGGCCAATTCTCTACCGTTGCTGCGCCGCAATAAGTCGTTAAGACTAGAACGTAATTACCATGATACGCGATAGATTGTGCCGGGTTGGCAGCGACCGACGAGATATGGTAATTGTTCGATCGAATTCAGACACGGTTATTGCGCCGCCGCGGGTTTGCTAAATGAATAAAATTACCGTTGCGCTGGCTTCTGACCACGCAGGGTTTGCACTCAAAGAAGAACTAAAAACCGAGATTACGAGGCTGGGACTGGATTACCTGGATTTGGGTACCAATAGCTCCGATTCAGTCGACTATCCCGATTTCGGCCGCGCTATCGCCGATGCGCTCATCGAAGGCCGGGCCGATCGTGGCGTGATAGTCTGCGGCACCGGGATTGGCATTTCCATAGCCGCCAACCGGGTGAACGGCGTGCGTGCGGCGGTTTGCCATGACGCGACCACTGCGCGTCTCGCCCGCGAACACAATGACGCCAACGTGCTTGCGCTCGGCGCGCGCATCGTTGGCACTGAGGTGGCGAAGGATTGTCTGCACGCTTTTTTGTCGGCAACGTTTGACGGCGGCGAGCGTCACCAGCGCCGCGTGGATAAATTGGGTTGAGCAATTTGATTGTGAATTCGAACAAGGAACCTGTTTTGCATGACCAGTGAAGCAACAGTTGCGGACGATCACGACAATGAATTATTCGAAGACGGACTTGCAGCCGCTGATCCGGATGTTGCGGCGGCCGTGCACAGTGAACTGCACCGGCAACAGGACCAAGTCGAGCTAATCGCGTCAGAGAACATTGTGTCCCAGGCGGTTTTAGAGGCCGTCGGTTCGGTCCTGACCAACAAGTACGCCGAAGGCTATCCGGGTCGCCGCTATTACGGCGGTTGCGAATATGTCGACGATGCCGAGCGATTGGCGATCGATCGGGCGACCGCGTTATTCAACTGCGAATTCGCTAACGTGCAACCGCACTCGGGCGCACAGGCAAACCAAGCCGTAATGTTGGCGCTCTGCCAACCCGGCGATACCATCCTCGGCATGTCGCTGGCTGCCGGCGGACACTTGACCCATGGCGCGCCACCCAACCTTTCCGGCAAATGGTTCACCGCCGTCCAATATGGCGTACGCCGCGACGACGCCCTCATCGATTTCGACGAAGTCGAGCGATTGGCGCGCGATCACAAGCCCAAATTGATAATCGCCGGCGGCTCCGCGTATCCTCGCATTATCGATTTTAAACGGTTTCGGTCGATCGCCGATAAATCCGGCGCCATACTTATGGTCGATATGGCGCACTTCGCCGGTTTGGTTGCCGGCGGCGTCCATCCAGATCCGCTGCCTCATGCCGACGTGGTAACAACCACAACCCATAAAACGCTGCGCGGACAGCGCGGCGGCATGATCTTGTCGCGCGATGTGGATTTGGGGAAGAAGATAAACTCGGCGGTATTTCCGGGCCTTCAAGGCGGCCCGTTGATGCATGTCATCGCGGCGAAAGCAGTTGCGTTCGGCGAAGCGTTGCAGCCCGCGTTCAAGGAATACGCTCACCGGGTTGCCGAGAACGCTTCGATTTTGGCGGACGTGTTGTCCGAGCGCGGGCTGGACATCGTCTCGGGCGGTACCGATACGCATCTGTTGCTGATCGATCTGCGCCCCAAGGGACTGACCGGCAATGTCGCCGAAACCGCACTCGAACGCGCCGGCCTGACCTGCAACAAAAATGGCATTCCCTTCGACCCGGAAAAACCGACAGTGACATCCGGGATACGCTTGGGTAGCCCAGCAGCGACAACGCGTGGTTTTGGCTCCAGCGAATTTCGCTATGTCGGAGAACTCATTGCCGAAGTACTCGACAGTCTGGCGAACAATCCCGATGGCGACGCCCAAGTCGAACAATCGGTGCGAACCCGGGTTTCCGAACTATGCGCGCGTTTCCCGATTTACGGTCAGGCTTAAGTCGCCTGCGGCGAAGAGACGAGGACAGAGAATATGCGGTGCCCATTTTGCGGTCATTCCGATACCAACGTAAAAGATTCGCGGCCCACCGAAGACAACACAGCGATCCGCCGACGTCGGGCCTGTCCTGACTGTGGTGCCCGTTGGACGACGTTCGAACGGGTACAACTACGCGACCTTCTGGTAATCAAACATAATGGACAGCGGGCGCCGTTCGATCGTGACAAATTGGAACGCTCGATGCACATTGCGCTCCGCAAGCGCCCGGTCGATCCCGACAGAGTTGACCGGGTCATCAGCGGAATTGTGCGCCGCTTGGAATCGTCCGGCGAATCTGAGATCTCAAGCGATGCAATCGGCGAGGCGGTAATGGACGCACTGGCCGGCCTGGATTCGGTGGCCTACGTACGTTTCGCATCGGTCTACAAGAATTTCCGTGAAGCCAAGGATTTCGAAGATTTCATTGGTGCCGAACAACTCGCCAACGAAGAGGCTGACTAATTCCGCCGCGAATGGCGCGGCCTAACCTGGCAAAACCATGACGAACGATGCGCATTATATGCAGATCGCGTTGCGTCTTGCGCGCCGTGGTCTTGGCCGGTCTTGGCCGAATCCAGCGGTTGGCTGCGTCATCGTTCAAACTGGCAGCGACCCGGCGCGCGTCATCGGACGCGGATGGACCCAACCGGGCGGGCGACCCCATGCGGAAGCGGTGGCGCTCGCCCAGGCGCGAGAGCGGTACGGTGAAGATGGCCTCTCCGGCGCAACCGCCTATGTCTCGCTAGAACCCTGCAGCCATCACGGTAGAACGCCGCCTTGCGCTGATGCCCTCATCGACGCGCGCATCAACCGAGTCGTGGTCGGATGTACCGATCCCGATGCGCGTGTTTCCGGCGACGGTATCGCGCGACTACGGTCCGCCGGCCTCAAAGTAACGACCAATTTATTGCAGGGCGAAGCGGAACAAATGAACGCGGGCTTCATTAAACGCGAGACTGCCGGGCGTCCGCTTGTCACCCTAAAAATAGCGACGACGGCCGATGGCCGCATCGCCACCCGCAACGGCGCCTCGCAATGGATCACCGGTCCGGCGGCGCGCGAACGGGTCCATCTGATGCGCGCCCAGCATGACGCCATAATGGTCGGCATCAATACTGTCATCCACGACGACCCTCAACTGACCTGCCGTTTGGATGGATTGGAGGACCGCTCGCCGGTCCGCGTCGTCCTCGACAGTAGCTTGCGCATTTCCGCCGAAGCTCGGCTGGTTCGTACGGCGGGTGCGGTGCCGACTTGGGTCGTCACCCGCGACGACGGCGATAGCGCCGCCGTCGCGCGATTGCAGGATGCTGGGGTCGAAGTGCTGCACGTGGCGGCCGGCGCCGCCGGCCATGTCGATGCCGGCCTCGCGCTGGCCGAATTGGCCGCACGCGGGATTACCCGGGTGTTGGTCGAAGGTGGAGCGATCTTGAACGCCGCGTTGGTTCGTGCCGGTCTGGTCGATCGCATCGCTTGGTTCCGCGCGCCCAGCCTTCTCGGAGGCGATGGCAAGCCGGCCTTCGGCGATCTGGGTATCGAGAAAATCGAGGACATGCTGACGTTCGCGCCCCTGTCACGCGAGATTATCGGCAACGATACACTAGATATTTATCGTCTTCTGCCGTAACCAAACGCCATGTTTACCGGAATAATTACCGATGTCGGCCGCGTCTCCGAGATTGTCGAGCAGACGGTCGGCACGCGACTTACAATAAGGACCGAATACGACACGATCGGCATCGCAACCGGCGCATCGATTGCCTGCTGCGGCGCGTGCCTGACAGTGGTCGACAAGGGCGAGGGCTGGTTTGCCGCCGATGTTTCCGGCGAAACCCTGGACTGCACCACGTTGGGGAGCTGGAAAAAGGACACGGCGGTCAATCTCGAACGAGCCCTGACGGCTTCTGATGAGCTTGGCGGCCATCTCGTTCTTGGACACGTCGACGGGATCGGACGTCTCGACGCCGTCCGTCCAGAAGGCGATAATCATCGGCTTGAAATTGAAGCGCCTGACAAACTGGCGCGGTTCATTGCCGCCAAGGGATCGATCGCCGTCGACGGAGTGTCGCTGACCGTAAACCAGGTAGAGGGACGCAAGTTCGGGGTGAACATCATTCCGCATACCTGGGACCAAACGGCATTTGCCTACTTCACACCAGGTCAGGCAGTGAACTTGGAAATCGACATTATCGCTCGTTACATCGCGCGACTTATGGAACGGAGTTAAGCGTTGAAGGATGACAGCAAAAGCGATCGGTCAGGCGAAGACCTGAGCATCCTTTCGCCGATCGAGGACATTATCGACGATGCCCGCAATGGGCGGATGTTCATCCTTATCGACGACGAGGATCGCGAGAACGAGGGCGATCTGGTGATACCGGCGCAGATGGCGACACCCGATGTCGTCAATTTCATGGCGACCCACGGTCGCGGCTTAATTTGCTTGGCGCTGACCAGAGAGCGCGTCCAGCAACTCGAACTGTCGTTGCAGCCGCAATCGCGCCGCGGCGGGTTGGAAACCGCGTTTACAGTGTCGATCGAAGCCCGCGAAGGTGTGACCACGGGTATCTCGGCGCGGGACCGCGCACGGACGATAAACGTCACGATCGATCCCCATTCGACCGCTGAAGATATAGTTACGCCCGGCCATGTGTTTCCACTGGCTGCACGCGATGGCGGCGTTTTGGTGCGCGCCGGACATACCGAGGCCGGTGTAGATCTGGCTAGACTTGCCGGCCTCAACCCGTCGTCGGTGATCTGCGAAATCATGAACGACGACGGTACCATGGCGCGGCTGCCGGATCTCATAAAGTTCGCACAATTTCATGGCATGAAGATCGGCGCGATCGCCGAATTGATCGCCTATCGGCGGCGTAACGATCGCATCGTTGAGCGGTTGCTCGAACACGATTTCAATTCGAGATATGGCGGTCAGTTCAAATATTACGTCTATTACAACAAGATTGAGTACGCCGAGCACATCGCGCTGGTGAAAGGTGAAATAATACCCGATGAACCAATTTTGGTGCGCATGCATGCGTTCAGTCCAGGTAGCGACGCATTAGGGAGCACCGACGCGAAAGATGCCGGTGTTTTACAGAAATCGATGGAGATGGTGGGCGAGGCGGGCCGCGGTGTAATTGTGGTCATTCGCGACACTTCGCCGACCGACCCCAGCGATCGGGTGAAGCAAATCAGGAGCGCGCCGACAAAACCGGTGAACGAACTTCGTGACTATGGTGTCGGGGCGCAAATACTCGTCGATCTGGGCGTCCGCGACATTATTCTGTTATCCAACTCCCAACGCTCGATCATTGGCTTGGAAGGCTTTGGGCTGCGCGTGGTGGAAACGCGCCCAATTCCAACCGGTGCGCAATAGCGAGGGGATAGCGAATGGCCGACCAACCCCATGTAATGATCGCGGTCGCACGGTTCTATGAAGATATCGCCGACGAACTCGTGCGCGGCGCGAGTTTGGCCCTGCAAAATGGCGGCGCCACCTTCGAGATTGTGGAAGTGCCGGGCGCATTCGAATTACCCGCTGCGGTTTCAACCGCATTGCGCGCTTTGGAATTCGTCGGCGGACGGCGCCGGTTCGACGGGTACGTCACGTTGGGATGCGTCATCCGCGGCGAGACCAGCCATTACGACTATGTATGCGGTGAAACAGCGCGCGGGCTGCAAGACCTAGCGGTGAAATATTGTCTTGCTCTGGGGTTCGGCCTGTTGACCGTCGAAACTCGCGAACAAGCCGAAGAGCGCGCCGGCGTCGATCGCCGAGACAAAGGTGGCGAGGCTGCACGTGTCTGCCTGAGCATGATCGAGTTGAAGCGGGCTTTCGGACTTTTCCCCCGGTGAGTAACGAGGGAAATGACACGGCTAGCACCCGCGCCCAGCAGGCCAATTTGGCGCGCAGCGTGGCGCGTTTAACCGCCGTTCAGGCTCTCTATCAATTGGCAATATCCGGTGGAGCGACAGAAAGTACTATTGGCCAGTTCGTCGCTCCCGGCACCACAAGACGGGCCGACGACGACGAGGAACCGATTGGCGAAGCGGATAAGGTTCTGTTCGCCGAGTTGGTCCGCGGCACACAGGAAAAGTTGGCGGAAATCGACAAAATGCTATCGGCGTGTCTCGACGATGCCTGGCCCATTGAGCGGATGGAAGTATTGCTGCGCGCGATACTACGTTGCGGCGCGCACGAAATGTATTCTCAACCCACTGTTCCGGCCCGTGTTGTCATTAGCGAATATGTTCGGGTCGCCGACGCGTTCTTCGAAGGCAAGGAACCAGCGCTGGTGAACGCAGTCTTGGACAATTTGGCGAGAGCGCTCCGCCCCGAAGAATTGGCGCAGGTGGACAACCCCCATTAAGGTTTCTGTCATGGCATCGAATTTCGATGAATTCGAGCTGATCGAACGATACTTCGCTCCCCTTGCTGCCGGTGAGCCGGGAGCGTTCGGGCTCACCGATGACGCCGCAGAACTCGCGATAACGCCCGGTAAGCACGCCGTGGTGACGACAGACGCTATAATTTCAGGCATTCATTTCCCTGTCTCCGAAGATTCGCGAACAATCGCCAGCAGGCTGGTTCGGGTCAATCTGTCGGATCTCGCGGCCAAGGGAGCGACGCCGCGCGCTTATACAATAGTTCTGGCGCTACCCGACACAACGACACCGGAATGGGTTGCCGCATTCGCCCAAGGACTCGCCGATGAGCAAAAACGGTTCGGCATAACGCTGATCGGAGGCGACACAACGCAGAGCGGTGGAGAATTGATGTTATCTCTCACGATGATCGGAGAAGTATCAGATAACGCAATGATTTTAAGATCTGGCGCTACCGTCGGTGACGATGTTTACGTCTCTGGCACCATTGGCGACGCCGCGTTGGGCCGGGCATTGATGGAGGAGCGGATAAAGGCTCCCGACGACGCCTCCCGTGCTTATCTCATCCGCCGGTTTCGCACGCCAGATCCCAGGGTGGAAGTAGGTTTGCGGCTTGCCGGGTTGGCAAGCGCGGCAGCCGATATCTCCGACGGACTACTCGCCGATCTTAACCATATTTGCCACGCTTCGCGGTTATCCGCCGAAGTCGAGCTCGATCGGGTACCATTGTCTGCAGCCGCACGCCGGCTGGTAACCGACAATAAACCATTACACATTAGTCTACTGACGAGCGGTGATGACTACGAATTGGTGTTTACTGCGCCTACGAATGTGTCCGAGCGGTTACAGGAACTTGCCGCGCAGTGCGATGTCGGCTTAACGCGTATCGGGCGGATGATCGACGAGGGCGCCAAATCGAAGGCCGTCACGGTTCTGGACACCGACGGAAGACGCATAGAGGTGGGTGATGGCGGATACCGACACTTCAGAAGACGAGATCCTCGATGAGGATGCCGACGAAGCCGCATCCGATGCTGCGTCGGCAAAGTCGGGGAAACAAAAATTAATTCTTTTCGCCCTCATCGGCCTCCTTGTCGTTGGGGCGGCGGCCGGTGGATGGTTCGTATTTTTTGCCGGGGAAGATTCCACAGTCGCGGCGGAAGATGAGCTGCCGGTCATAAAGGCCCCGCGTAAGCTCGCCTATATCGATCTTGAACCGATATTTATCCAGGTCGAGTCCAGCAAAGGCAAGTTTTCGAACGTTGTCATCGAGCTCGCCCTTGAGGTGGAGGAAGGCAGCGACGATGCCCGCCGGGTCGTGCACGCAATGCCGCGGCTTTACGAAGCCTACTTGCGAACTTTGACAGACCGCCCCCTGCCGGGCGCCGCCGACGGCAATCTCGAGGTAACCCATATAAAGAATCGCATTCGCGCTGAAAACCTGCGGTTGTTGGGCCCCGGAACGGTCTACGATGTTGTATTGCGCAACATTTGGGTCAACGAAGGCTAGGGTGGACGGACGATGAAAAAAATTCTGATATTGGTCGTCGTTCTTCTATTGGCTGGTGGCGGCGGCGCGTTTTTTCTCCTTCAAGGCGGCGACGATCAAGAAACGGCGGCAGGCGAGGCGCCGGAAGGGGGGCAAGGTGAATTGTCATCGGACGAGAAACACATCTACCTGAAGCTCGAACCGATTACGGCCACGATTTTCAGGAACCAGAAGGCGGCAGGCGCCTTCACCGCAGCGGTGACGCTGGAAATCGCCAGTGAAAGTGTGCGCACCGATATAATCGAAGTGCGGCGACGCCTCCGCGACGCCATGTTCCGAGAACTTCACGCCATGTTCGAGCGCGAAGAACACACCGGCCGAAAAGTCGACGTCGACGCCGTCAAGCGGCGCATGCTGGTGGTGACCCGCAGAGAGCTTGGCGAGGACGTGGTGCTTGACGTGTTTGTCAACACGCTGATGCGGAGAGGCGCTTAAAGCAACCCTGCTATTCACATTTGCGGCTTGTAATATTATCGGTACTGCCGGATTGTCCGGCCCATGAATGTAAGCCGCGCGGTTCGAAACGTATCATTGTTGTCGGTGTGCCAAGCATTGGCGCAAACGCAGATGGTGTTGGTTTTTTCGGTCACCACGTTCATCGGTGCGGCGTTGGCGCCAATCGTCGACATCCTCGGTGTACCGTTTGGCTTGGCCACATTGCCGATCAGTTTGCAATTTACGTTTATGACCCTGGCGACGTTGCCGGCCGCGTTTCTAATGAAGCGGATCGGTCGCGCCAACGGGTTTATCGTGTTTCTCTTGATCGGAACCACCGGCGCCGCGCTAGCGCTGATTGCTCTTTTCGAGCAAAATTTCATCCTTTTCTGCATCGGTTCTTCCCTTTTCGGTACCTCAGCCGGGTCCAACCAGCAGTTTCGCTTTGCGGCCGTCGATACCGCCGACAACGCTTTCAAAGCAAAGGCAATTAGCCTGGTGCTGGCCGGCGGTGTGTTTGCCGCCGTCGCTGGACCGACACTATCGACGTGGGCGTTCGACTTGCTGGCGCCAGTTATTTACGGCGGCGTTTTTGCAATCATCATCGCAATGCAGGCAATCATGATTGTCCTATTGCTCTTCACCGATATCCCGCCGGCGAGCGAGGCTGAACGCAAGGGCCATATTCGGCCGTTCCGCGAAATTGGCGCGCAACCGGCGTTCATTGTCGCGGTGATGAGTTCGATGGTGGGATATGGGGTGATGAATTTCGTCATGTTGTCGACGCCGCTCTACATGGGTTCGCACCCGACCCATTCCTTCGCCTATCCTGACGTAACCAATGTCATCATGTGGCACGTGCTTGGTATGTTTGCGCCCAGCTTCTTCACCGGCTGGTTGATAAAGCGCTTTGGCGATCTGAACATAATCACTGTCGGCGCCATCATTTCAGCTCTTAGTATCGCCGTTAATCTGAACGGTGATTCGCTGATACATTTAAGGATTGCGATGGCGTTGGTCGGCGTTGGTTGGAATTTTATGTTTACCGGTGGCACGACTTTGTTGTTGCAAACATACACTCCGGCCGAAAAGGCCAAGACCCAGGGTATCAACGACTTTTTCGTGTTCGGCACGGTCGCGGTTTGCTCACTGTTGGCCGGCGCCACCTATCAGACTGTCGGTTGGGCCGCCGTTAATCTCGCAGCCGTACCGTTGCTTGTTCTAGTCATCGCGGCGATTATCTGGTTGCGGGGACGGAAGGTTCCGATCGCCGCCTGATCTCAAACGCCATTCGCGCACCCGCTGCTCATTCGAATCTGATGAATCGCGCCGGTTGCTTTGATCGACTCTTTTTGGCATGTTCCCGCGACCTTTTCGGGGAGTTGCGATTCGGCCAATGGCTGCGGTTGGCTGCGGTTGGCTGCGGTTGGCATTCCGGCAAAAGACAACATTGATACAAGGGAAGCATTGATATGGCTCCAGTTGTTTGGTTCGCCATCGCCTGTGGCGTCTTGGCAATACTGTATGGCGTATGGACGTCGCGCTCGATTTTGGCACAGAGCGCCGGTTCGGAACGGATGCAGGAGATTTCTACTGCCATCCAGGAAGGCGCTGCCGCGTATTTGAACCGGCAATACCGCACTATCGGAATCGTCGGTATTGTTATTGCGCTCATTTTGTTTTTCCTGCTGGGTTGGCCGGTCGCACTCGGTTTCATCATTGGCGCGGTCATTTCCGGTGCTACCGGCTATATCGGCATGAACATCTCGGTTCGCGCCAATGTGCGGACCGCCGAAGCTGCCCGGCAGGGGCTAGGGCCGGGACTATCGACGGCCTTTCGTGCCGGCGCGGTGACCGGGATGCTGGTCGCCGGTCTGGCGCTGCTCGCGGTCGCCGGATATTTTGGCGTTCTCACGCTATGGCAGGATAGCGGCACAATCGAAGGCCGTGACATGGTCGATGCCCTGGTGGCGCTTGGCTTCGGCGCCTCTCTCATATCGATCTTCGCGCGATTGGGCGGCGGTATTTTCACCAAGGGCGCGGATGTCGGAGCTGACTTGGTTGGCAAGGTCGAGGCGGGTATACCGGAAGACGATCCGCGTAACGCGGCGGTTATCGCCGACAATGTCGGCGATAATGTTGGCGATTGCGCCGGCATGGCGGCCGATCTGTTCGAGACCTACGCTGTTACGATCGTCGCAACGATGGTGCTGATTTCGATATTCCTGGCGGGCAACCCGCTTTTAGATTCGATGTTGGTCTACCCGCTGGCGATCGGTGGCATTTGCATTATCGCATCGATCATTGGGACATTTTTCGTGCGTCTGGGCGCCAGCAATAACATCATGGGGGCACTCTATAAGGGCTTCATCGCCTCGGCAGTCCTGTCGTTGGTCGGCATTGCCGGCGTCACCGAATGGGTGATCGGCTTCGATGCCCAGTTCACCATTGAAGGTACGAATGTTAGCGGAACGGCTCTGTTTCTGTGTGCCATCGTCGGCCTCGTTGTCACCGGTCTGCTAATCTGGGTGACGGAGTACTACACCGGCACGGACTACCGGCCGGTACGCTCGATCGCCAAATCTTCGACCACCGGGCATGGCACGAACGTTATCCAAGGCCTGGCTATTTCAATGGAGGCGACGGCAATCCCGGCACTGATAATCTGCGCCGCGATCATCGTGGCGTTTTCGCTGGCGGGCTTGCTGGGGATCGCAATCGCCGTCACCGCGATGTTGGCCCTGGCCGGCATGGTCGTCGCGCTCGACGCCTATGGTCCGGTAACCGACAATGCCGGAGGTATTGCCGAAATGGCCGATCTTGAAGAGAGCGTGCGCAAAACCACCGATGCGCTCGATGCGGTAGGCAATACGACGAAGGCAGTGACCAAGGGTTACGCCATCGGGTCAGCCGGGCTTGGCGCTTTGGTTTTGTTCGCCGCCTATACATCCGATCTGAAATTCTTCATCGGCCAACCCGAGACCTTTGGATATTTCGCTGGCGTGACGCTCGATTTCTCTTTGACCAATCCCTTCGTCGTGGTCGGCCTGTTCATTGGCGGTATGCTGCCCTTTTTGTTTGGCTCCATGGGCATGACGGCGGTCGGCCGGGCAGCGAGTTCCGTTGTCGTTGAAGTTCGCCGGCAGTTCAAAGAAATCCCCGGCATCATGGAAGGCACAGGAAAGCCCGAATATGGCAAATGCGTCGACTTGCTAACGCGCGCTGCGATCAAGGAAATGATCGTACCGTCGCTGTTGCCGGTGCTATCGCCGGTCGTGCTGTTCGTTGTGATTCTAGCTATCGGCGGTAAATCGGCCGCATTCTCGTCGCTCGGAGCCATGCTGCTGGGCGTCATCGTCACCGGTCTGTTTGTCGCCATCTCAATGACGGCCGGCGGCGGCGCTTGGGACAATGCCAAAAAGTTCATCGAAGACGACAACTATGGCGGCAAAGGCTCGGAAGCGCATAAGGCGGCAGTAACCGGCGATACTGTCGGCGACCCTTATAAGGATACGGCCGGACCGGCCATCAATCCGATGATCAAGATCACCAACATTGTCGCGTTGTTGATCTTGGCTGTTTTGGCGAGTTAAGAGGCGCTAATAGCCCGCAGCCCTATGGGGCGACGATAAATCTACTGTCCCTATTGAACGCCGGTTGTGAAACGACCAATGTTGCCAAAGAGCTGCTGGAAGAATGTCAACTCGTTTCCGGCGGTCGGGGTAATGCGGCTAACCAGTTCGACCGGCTTACCATCGGCCTCGGTGTAAGTGGCGATATTATCGACGCGGCCGTCCGGCGCGAACACAATGGCAATTATTTTGCGTTTCTTGACCTCCGGATCGAAGAAAGCAATCGTTTCGGTCGTCTCGGTGTAATAGTACCAGACGTTGTCCGAGAACACGCTACTGGTCGACGGCGTACCGAGCCGCTTTTCGACGTCCCTCCGTGTCGAAATTCGAACTTCGATGAGCTCCAGATCGTCGGAATCGGGAGCTTGACCATGG
The DNA here is from genome assembly GCA_027297685.1 of Alphaproteobacteria bacterium. GTDB lineage: Bacteria > Pseudomonadota > Alphaproteobacteria > UBA6615 > UBA6615 > JAPUHN01. Next base: position 15,083 of record JAPUHN010000282.1, read on the forward strand.
ACGGTAATGACTGGCGTGCATCCGCTCAGCACCGCGACCGCCGCGACCAGGACCAAATTGCGCCATGCCAGCACCGATCGGCCAATATTGCGACAAGTTATAAACCGCAGCATTGCCACATCGTCCATGATAATCGAGGGTGTTATCCGAGGCGCGACATTTGCACTGCGCCTTCCTTCATGTCAACTAACCGCCAACGCGGAGTGGCGGCAACTCGGTAAACTGATGTTCAATTGGCTCGATGCGCGGCGCCGCCGACGGGACGTCGCTGCGAAACTCTACAGCGACTTGGTGGCCCACGCACGAAGCCCTGCGTTTTATTTGTCGTTCGGCGTTCCTGATTCGATGCTCGGTCGATTTGAAATGATTTGCCTGCACGCGTACATGCTGTTTCGCCGGCTTGGAAAAACCGACAATGCTGGCAAGGAGCTAGCCCAGTCGGTGCACGATCTTATGTTTGCCGACTTCGACCGAACGCTGCGCGAACAGGGCATCGGCGATATGGGAATAGGTAAGCGGGTAAAAAAGCTGGCGCAAAATTTATACGGTCGAATCGACGCCTATGAGAGCGGATTGGCCGGAGAAACAACTGAATTAAGCGACGCGTTGCGACGCAATCTATATGCCACCGCCACCCCTACCGATGATGAACTCTCGGCGATGATCGCCTATATAAGAGACACAATCGAAGGGCTCGACGCACTGCAGACACCCGACATAATGTCAGGACATGTGGTTTATCCGGAAGTAGCTGCAAGGCGGGAGATTGGAGCGTGAGTGACCGGATCGTGGATGCAATACCGCCGGAGCTTTCGCGACCGTTTCATTTGGCCGAGTTTGCCGACTCACCGGAACATAAAATCCAGATCGTGACGACTGTGGCCGAACGTGCCGCTCTGGCCGCTCGCTATTCGCTGCTATCGCTGGACGCTTTGGAGGCGCAATTGACACTGCGCAGCGAAGTATCTGGTGAAATCGTGGTCAACGGACACTTGCGGGCGGAACTCGCACAACAATGCATCGTCACGCTGGAGCCGGTCATTGAGACTGTATCGGCCCCATTTGAACAGCGCTACGCATTGCAGCCGGCGGCTCTGGTGGCCGATCTCGAATTTGGCCCTGAAGATATGGAGCCGCCGGAACCCGTAGTTGGCGACTCAATCGACCTTGGCGAGCTGGTGGCGCAACATTTATCGCTGTCGATAAATCCTTATCCACGGGCCCCGGATGCCGAAAACCAAACCGATCAATACCGCTCCAATGCTCCGGATGACGGCCCTTTTGCCGCTTTGGCCAACTTGCGTGAGCCGGATCGGAATTGAACGAGATACTGCATCGATTTGTTAGTCTCTTGCGAGCGAGCCGATTATTAGCTAATTACCAGCTTGCTCTCGCGCCGGCGCCTGCCGACGGTAGGTTCTGCTGTAAAGGAAAATCACATGGCTGTTCCCAAAAAGAAAATTTCCAAGTCTCGCCGCGGCATGCGCCGTTCCCACGACGCGCTTAATTCGCCAACTTATGTCGAGGATCAAACCACCGGCGAATATCATCGGCCGCACCATGTGGACATGAAAACTGGCTTTTACAAAGGCCGGCAAGTTATTCAGGTTAAAGACAAAATATAACAACAACACAGGCCGTTCGGTTCGGCTGGAAAGCGGTCTCAATTGAGCGAGTCCGTCAACATCGCCTTGGACGCCATGGGCGGCGACAACGCACCACATATCGTGGTTGCCGGCGCCAATATTGCGCGCCGCCGTCACCCGAATGTCCGTTTCCTATTGTTCGGTGACCGGGAAGAGATCGAACCACGGGTTGCAAAGCAACGCGGATTAAAAGAATTTGTCGAAATTCACCACACGCCCGAACGTGTCGCTGCCGACGATAAGCCGTCGCAAGTGTTACGCCACGGCCGCAGCACCTCGATGTGGCTGGCCATCGATTCCGTAAAGCACGGTAATTCGTCTGGCGTCGTGTCGGCAGGTAATACCGGCGCCTTGATGGCGATGGCGATGTTTCAGTGGCGCAACCTTCCTGGAATCGACCGCCCGGCGATCGCATCGTTTTTCCCGACTTTGCGCGGCGAGACCGTAATGCTCGATCTGGGTGCCAATATAGTCTGCGATGCCCGCAATCTGGTTCAATTCGCGGTCATGGGGGAAGTCTATTCGCGCACGATTTTGGGTATTGAAGATCCCACGCTTGGCTTACTCAATGTTGGCGCGGAGGACAGCAAAGGAAACGAAGCTTTGAAGACGGCCGCCGACATAATTCGCGGCCTCGATTTCCCCGGCGAATTCGTTGGATTCGTCGAAGGCGACGATATTCCCACCGGTGCGGTCGACGTTGTCGTGACCGATGGCTTTACCGGCAATGTCGCTCTGAAAACAGCGGAAGGCACCGCGAGGCTCATTAACGGGTTCGTGCGCGAAGCGTTCCGTAATTCGTTTTGGGCGAAAATAGGCTATGTGTTTGCCAAGCATTCGCTGGACAAACTGCGCAGCCGCAGCGACCCGCGGCGCTACAACGGCGCGATGTTCCTTGGGCTGAATGGCATATGTGTTAAAAGCCACGGAGGAACTGACGCGGTTGGCTTTGCCACCGCTATTGGGGTAGCGCTCGACATGATCGAATACGGTGGTAATCAATTGATTGCCGAGCAGATTGCGCGTCTCGATCTTAGCGAGGCCGGAGGCGCAACGTGACGGTACGCCGTTCGGTAGTTGTTGGCTGTGGTGGTTACCTGCCGGAAAAGATTTTGACCAACGACGAATTGGCGCAGCGCCTCGACACGTCGGATGAGTGGATTCGCGATCGCAGCGGTATCACCCAGCGCCACATCGCTGCCGAAGGTGAATTGACATCCGACCTCGCTTTTGCGGCGGCGCATTCGGCCCTCGGCGCGGCGGGGGTTTCCGTACAAGACATCGATATGATTCTGCTCGCCACATCCACGCCCGACGAAACCTTTCCGGCGACCGCTACCGTTGTGCAATCGAAATTGGGTGCAGATAACGCCATGTCCTTCGATATTCAAGCAGTCTGCTCGGGGTTTGTATACGCACTCGCCACGGCCGATAATTTTATAAAGTCGGGACAGGCAGAAACGGCGATGGTGATCGGCGCCGAAACGTTTTCGCGAATTCTCGATTGGCAGGACCGTGGCACCTGCGTGCTGTTCGGCGACGGCGCCGGCGCCGTCGTACTCAAAGCGGAACCGGGGCAGGGCACCACTGCCGACCGCGGCATTCTTTCAACTCACTTGCATTCCGACGGCCGTTTACATGATTTGCTGTACGTTGATGGCGGGCCGTCCTCGACAGGGGAAGTTGGATTTTTACGCATGGAGGGAAAAGAAGTGTTTCGCCACGCTGTGGTGAAAATGGCCGAGGTGACGGTGGAAGCGCTCGAGGCGAACGGCTTGACGGCTTCCGATATCGACTGGTTTGTGCCGCACCAGGCAAACAAACGGATCATCGACGGCACCGCGAAAAAATTGGGTATCAACGGTGACCGCGTCGTCGTCACTATCGACCAGCACGCCAATACATCGGCGGCCTCCATCCCCTTGGCGCTGTGGGTCGCCACCCGCGACGACCGTATCAAGCGAGATAATTTGGTCCTCATCGAAGCGCTGGGCGGCGGCATGACCTGGGGGTCCGGGCTGGTTCGGTGGTAGGGCCGTACCAATGGCGGGCGGTCTCAAAACCCCCGTCGCGCGAGGCCTGTAACTTAGATTAACCACACGCTCCAATCCTTTGATATTGACGCATTTATCGCTAAAGGGTACCGTTCATCAAATTATTGGGGGAGAGTGACGGTGGCGGAAACGGTTACACGGGCACAACTGACCGAAGCGGTCTATCAGGAAGTCGGCCTTTCGCGCAATGAATCCGCCGCACTCGTTGAATCTGTACTCGCCGAAGTGTCCGATGCCTTGGTCCGCGGCGAAATGGTGAAATTGTCGTCGTTCGGTAGTTTTTCGGTGCGTAATAAAGGCCAGCGGATGGGCAGGAACCCGAAAACTGGCGATGAGGTACCCATCCTACCACGCCGGGTCCTGGTATTCCGACCCAGCCACGTTCTTAAAAAGAGTATCAACGACACCT
>JAPUHN010000283.1 GCA_027297685.1 Alphaproteobacteria bacterium
GGTCGTAAAAGGATAACCGTCGGACCATTTATGCCCCTTGCGCAAATGCAGCGTGAAGGTGCGCGCGTCTTCGATGTCGAACGATTCCAGAATATCGGGAACGAGACTGTAGCTCTGGTCGTAGCCGACCAGCCGGGCATATCCGTACACGGTCATCATCCGGGTGTCTTTCGCTTTTGCCATGGAAATGCGCAGATCACCACCATACCGGCCGATCGACTCGACTTCGATGACGCGCGGTATTTCGGGGAGGCGTTGTGCCACCGGCGGCAATCCGCCTGCTTTCACCAGGTCGACGAGCGCTGGCGTCTCGCTAAACTTTCCAGCCGCGGCGCCTGTCGCGGCAAGCGCCAAAACAACAATAGTCGTGAGACAACACTCGATCAGTTTTTGACGTACGCTCATGCGACCTCCGGTAGGGCGCCGCCTTCGGGGTCGGCGCGCACAAAATGACCATTTTTTAGCTCGATCAGCCGGGGGCTGTATTGATCATCGATGGTAAACGGGGCCGGCCATGCTTCGGGCGCTGAAGCGCGCCCTTCCATCAAGGCCGAGAGATCGAGCCGTTGGTCGATATCGGGCTCCGGCACCGCCGACAATAGCGCCTTTGTATAAGGGTGGACCGGATGGCGAAACAATTCGGCGCGCGGCGCCATCTCGACCAGCCGGCCGGCGCACATAACGGCAATACGGTCGGCGATGTAATCGACGACGGCAAGGTTGTGGCTTATGAACAGATAGGTCAGCCCCAGGCCGCTTTTTAGATCTTTGAGCAGGTTCAATATCTGCGCCTGGATCGAAACGTCGAGGGCGCTGACCGGTTCGTCGCAGATCAGCAGATCGGGTTTCAGCGCCAGCGCCCGGGCGATGCCGATACGCTGGCGTTGGCCGCCGGAAAAGCTGTGCGGGTAACGGTTGAGGAAACGCGGGTCGAGGCCGACTAAGCGCATCAGTTCGCGCACAGCTTCGGCGCGGCTTTCCGGTGTGCCGACATTATGAATAACCAGCGGTTCGGCAATGATTTCGAACACCGTCATCCGCGGACTCAGCGAACCGAACGGATCTTGAAAAATAAATTGAATTTTTCTGCGAAACTCTTTCAGATCACGGCCCTTAAGCCCCAATACATCGACCGGTGATCCATGATCATTGAAGACAATGCTGCCGCTGTCGGCAGAGAGGGCGCGCATAATCAACTTCGACGTCGTTGTCTTACCGCAGCCCGACTCGCCGACAAGGCCGAGGCACTCGCCACGGCCGATGTCGAAACTGACATCTTCTACAGCAATAACCGTTCGCGCCTTTTGTTTGCCAAAGTAGCTGCCCTTGCGGATCTGAAATGCCTTCGACAATTGTTTCACCGACAACAACGGACCGGCCGCGTCGGCGTCCTCCGGCCAGGGTTCCTTCTCCGCCATGAGGTGGCTGGTTTCCGCCTTAATCTCGCGCAGCGGCACCAACCGCTCGCCTTCGGCTAAATCGAATCGGGGAACCGCCTTTAACAGCGCCTTCAAGTAAGGGTGTTCGGGCGCCCGGTAGATATCCGACAGGGTTCCGCTTTCCATCACCTTGCCGCGAAACAGGACGACCACTTCTTCGGCGACGTTGGCGACGACGCCAAGATCATGCGTGATCATCAGCACCGCCATGCCAAGTTCGGCCTGGAGGTCTTTGATCAGTTTCAAGATCTGCGCCTGGATGGTCACGTCGAGCGCCGTCGTCGGCTCGTCGGCGATCAACAAGACGGGCCGGCAAACCAGCGCCATGGCGATCATGGCGCGCTGACGCAGGCCGCCGGAAAGTTCAAACGGATAGGTTTTCATCGCTCGCGCCGGCTCGGGATACCCGACGAGTTGAAGCATGTCGGCCGAGAGCTTCCATCCGGATTTCTTATCGATATCGCGATGCAGGTGCAGCGCTTCGCTAATCTGATCGCCGATCGTATGGAGCGGCGAGAGCGAAGTCATCGGCTCCTGAAAAATCATCGAGATGCGCCCGCCGCGGATTGCCCGCATGGCTTTGCCGTCGGCATTGAGCTGCGCCAGATCTACAGGGCCTTCACCGGTCTCTGGGTCTTGAAAAAGGATTTCGCCGCTGGCGATGCGTGCGATTTTCGGCAGAATACCCATGATAGCTTGGCTGCAAACCGATTTGCCCGAGCCGGACTCGCCAACCAGCGCGGTGGTGCCGCCGACTCGTACGCGAAACGAAACGCCGTCAAGCGCGCGCACCACGCCATCGTGGATTTTGAACTCGACCTTGAGGTCGTTAACTTTGATCAAATCGGTCATCGTCGCCAGTCTGCCGGATTACCCCATCCGGTACCACCGCTGGATTGCGGTTTTGCGGCGGTGTCGACCACTAGACCCAATTCGGCCAGGTTGCGTAAGGTCGCGCCGCTCAATTCGACATCGTTGTCGGTGGCGGCGCGAAACGCTCGTTGGCAAATATCGTCGAACCCCTCGAAATTGGAATCGATCGATAGGCGTCCGGAGGGCCCGCGCAGTTTGAGCTGCATCCAGCCATTCGAGCGGTCGCGCCGGGTCGAAAAATAGCTCAGCTTGAACCGATGGAGTTCGCGCCAGGATATCCGGGTGGCGTTCGGTCCGGTAACCGCGATCCCGGTTTCATCCATAGCGACGCGAATTCCGCGGCGCAGCCAGGTCCGCGCACCGAATATGGCGAATAGGCCGGCGGGGGCGGCCAGCAGTATCATCAGCCACGCCTCGAGGCTGGCGAAAGCGATCGGGGTGGCGCACAATGCAAAGCCGATGCTGGCGCGAACCAGATCGCCCTTGAGGGCGGCAGTGGAGTACCGGTATTCGCTCATCGAGTCAGTCCGAAAACATCGTTTGCGGCCAGCCACTTGGTTGCCGGATGGGACTTGGTTTGCGCGATAAATTGTTCGACAAAGCGCCAGGTGTCATCGTCCTGGATCAGGTGGTGAGTCATCAAGCCTGTGGCTTCTTCAGCATCGGCGGTGCCGGCGCGCCGTGCCGCCAAATGCTCAACGACAGCGGCGATCGCTCTCCCGGTTCCGACGAAGGCCCGTGGCGGTCCTTCACGTCCCCGCCAATCGATCGGATCTATGTGGACATTATTTTGCCGCAAGCCGGACAGCGCATTTGGCCGTTGCCGGGGTCCCAGGCCGCTAAGACCGCGGAAGCCGAGCTCTGGTAATGGCGGTACTAAGTGCGGCGCAATCCGGTTCCACGGGGGCACCAGAACCGGAGCCCAGCCAGATAGGGAAGCCAGCGTCTGCATACCAACGGCAAGTTCGGCGATCACGTACTCTGCGGGGCGCGATGCGTCGAGCTCGATTTTGCGCTCTCCGTTTGTCGCGAAATTGTGATGGGAGTAGCCGTGCTGCAAAACAGCGACACTGGCCTCTTCCGCCATCCGCGAACGAAAACGATCATCCAGGCGAGTGGGGACCGTCGCCAACGCCAAGCCGATGTCCGCCTTTTTGCGCAAGATAAGCAATCGATCCAGTTGATCGGCCATCTCGCCGGCGTCGTCGTCACGCCACCAGAAGGTAGCGGTACGTCCGGCTGCTTGCCAGCGGTCGAGTTCGGTCCTCAGCGCCGCCCAATGGGCATCCGCTGACTGGCCCGAAAGTCCCTGAGGCTCAGCCGTTTCATACAACCGTCAGTCCTCCCTCGTCGGGGTCCGAGTGTGCGTCCTATTCGTTTGCCCCGAGCGGTAAATTTACCGCAAACTGCCGTCTGCCAATAGCCTACCCAATTCAATAATAGTCTACCAAATTGGGCTAATTTTAGACCTTAGAACGGTGACTTGCAGCCTCCTTTAGTAGCATTGCCGACCGTTGCGCTCCGTCCATATTGACGACCGCGTGATCATTTTCTGGTGCGCTCAACGCCCGTTCGACCGCCGCCGCGACGGTGGCCGCCGAGACCTCTGCTTGATTTACAACTTCGATGGCCCCGCGCTGGGCAAGTAATCCGCACCGCAGGGTCTGCTCGCTTTCGAGACCGCCGGCATAGGGCAAGCACACCGCGCGGGTGCCGGTCGCCAGCACCTCCATGACTGTATTGTAACCGCCCTGGGAGATCGACAGGCGGCAATTTGCAAGCAATCGCGCAAAATCCGTTCGCGAGCGCTCAACAATAACACCTACAGGCACCGCGTTTCGGCAGGCCTGGAAATCGGCCTCCGGATAATTATGGCCGAGCAATACCCGCCACGGCGCATCGGCAAGCGATGTCAGTGCGCGGGCATCAATAGCTGCCGACAGCATGTCTTCGCTGACAGCACCGCCGCCGGTCGACACGATGACCTCACCGTAACCGGGACTATCCGGCCCGCCTGGCGCCGGCGGTGGGTCGGCGACGTAGCCGGTATAGCGGGCCAATTCGGCGACGTCGGCGAGCCGAGGAAAGGTTTTGTCGAAGACGATGAAATCGGGATCGCCGTGGATCAGAATCAGGTCGAAATAATCGTGAACGCGTTGCACCATTTCATCAACGCGCCCTGGCTTGTCGGGCTCGACCAGGATGTCACGAACCGAAGACGCGATAACGGGCCGCCTGTTACGCCCGGTCTTATCTTGCCGGGCTTCGATCAGCAGCGGTTCGATTTCAAAACGCATCTGGCGGCGGCCGAACGGATACATCTCTATCAGAACGATATCGGGCGCCGTCCGGTGATAGACGTCGAGGAGTAAATCGCGCCGGCGATGTTTCCAGGCATCGTCGATCTCACGATCGTTCTCGTCGACCAAGACTTTAAAATATATATCGACGGCACGCGTTGGCGGCAGCTGGACAAAATGCGTGGCGCCGCTGTCGAAACCCGGCACCGGCGTACCGCCGGACACCAGCGTCACTTCGATGCCGTTTTCTTCCAGCGCGCGAGTCAACGTGCCGGCGCGCATCAAATGGCCGATACCCAAAAGGTGTTGGACGTAGAACAGTGTCTTTAGGGGAGCGCCCATGGCGGTCACAATACCGGTTCTGCGGACAGGCGCACGTTCAGCCCGGCAACGGTGGGCCGCCCGGCGCCTGACAATGTGAACACCTGCAACGCGTTGCGGCTAAGTTTATCCATTGGGTCGCTGCGCATATCCCAGTCGGTTGCCATAGCGTAGATGGCGCGGATGATGCCTCGGTGACAAACCACCAAACGATCCTCTCGTTGTTGCACCAGCTTCGCCAGCACGGGGGATAGCCGTGCTTGAACATCGCGCGGGCTTTCGCCGCCTTCCGGTCTAAAGTCCAGTCCGCGGGCTTCGTTCCGGACCATCGCCTCGCCCAGTTCGCCGCGTAGGTCGCCAAGGGTGCGTCCCTCCCAAGCGCCCCAGTCCATTTCGATCAACCGTGGGTCTATCGTTTGTGGGCCAAGACCGGCGTGAACCGTGCGAAGTATGTCGACCGTGTCGAGGCAGCGCCGCAGCGGGCTTGAGAGAATCGTTGCGCGCGCCCATGGTTCCGGTAGCCGCCAACCGGTGACCGTTGCGCGGCCGCTTTCGTTGAGCTCGGTGTCGCGGCGTCCCTGCAAGCGGCCATCGGCGTTCCATTGGGTGGGGCCGTGCCGGAGTAGCGCGATCGAGGTCATCCTCGGCGAAACCCCATTTCGACGATTTGCAGCGTGCGATCAATCTCGGCCGCAGCCCGAGCGATGTCGAATTGCTCGCGCACCCGCAACGCCGCCGCGCGCGACAGGGTCTGTCGTAGGCTGTCATCGTCCAACAGCCGGCGGATAGCGGCGGCGAACGCGCCGGTGTCGTTCGGGGGCGGCAACAGGCCGGTGACGCCGGGCGAGACGATATCGGGGACACCGCGTTGCTTGCTGGCGATTATCGGCAGCCCGGCGGCCTGTGCCTCCAGCAGCGACATACCGAACGCCTCATCGACGGCAGGCCACACAAGCATATCGCAAGCGGCGTAGGCGTCGGCCAATCCGGCCTCGCCCATTTCTCCCACGAAGACCGCGCGGCCGGGCGCCAGCTCGTCGAGTTCTTGCGTAATCTCATCGCGGCACGGCCCGTCGCCGACGACAATGAGGCGCCAAGCTTGGTCGGTCAATTGCGACAGGGAGGTGGCGAGTAAATGGTACGATTGGCGCTTGGCGCCGGCGCGCATCATGGCGACGACGAGCAGTAGCGGGGTGGTCGCCGGCCAGCCGAATTGGTGGGCATAGCCCGCTCGGATGTTTTCACGCTGTGCCGCGGCAGATCCGAAAAGCGCTGAATCGACGAACGGGAAGAGTCGCTTGTGATAGGTCTTTGGGCCGACGAGCGCTTCCAGGCAACCCCAGTCGTCGCTGTTGACCGTAAAGATGGCGTCGGCTTGGGTGATGGCCTGGTTGGCGCCGGCGTAGCCAATGTCCCAAGGGCCGCCTGCTCGTTTGGGCGCAGTCGACGCCTCGGCGATAAAGTAAGGAATGCCCAGTTCGGAGGTTATCGGGGGCCCGAGCCAGTCGGGAGCCTTATGATAGACGTGGTAAGTGAACCAGGCTTCGGGTCGCCTGCCTGGCGGGTACGCCTGAAATCGCCGCACGAGTCGGGCGGCCAGCTTTTCGCCCAGACTGCGAAGGCGAATTTGACGCTCGCGATCGCCACCGCCGTCGCGGCTGACGAAATGGCAGGCGATTTCACTCTGGTGGCCGCTATGGGCCAGCGCCCGCAGGAACAACCGTGCCAACTGGCGGTCACCGGAGGGTACCAGGTGGTCCGGCGGCTTCATCGGCGCGTAGAAGGCGATGCGCATGTCAGGCCGGAACGATGCGTTCGTTCGCTGCCGCCGAAACGATCAGCGCAGCAATCGCGTCGTGTCCGCCGTCCATCTGAAAGTTGGCTCTCAGTTTCGTAAGCGCGCGTTCGGCAAGCTGTGCCCGTAATCCCGGATCGCCGGCGAGCTCGGTAATCGCCACAGCAAGCGCGGACCGGTCGCCAGGAGCCACGAGACGGCCGGTTGTGCCGTCTTCGATCAATTCGGGGATTGCCGAAACGTCGGTGGCGATACACGGAACCGATTGGCTTTGTGCCTCCATAAGGACATTCGGTAAGCCGTCGCGGTCGCCGTCGTCGGCAATCTTGCTGGCGAGAATGAAAATGTCGGCCTGCCGCAGGACTTCCTGGACCGTGGTTTGCGGTTGACGGCCTAGCCATTCGATTTTGCTGGTGAGGCCGAGGCGTTCGGCTTGCGCCGTCAGAGCCGCGGCCAGGGGACCGCCACCGACATGGGTCAGACGCCAAAGCGGTTCGGACGGCAGTAGCGCGAGTGCATCCAGTAGGTCGCTATAGCCCTTCTTTTCGACCAGGCGGCCGACCGAGGCGAGCGAAATTGGTGAATTCGCATTACCGCCGCTGGTCGTAGAACGACCCGAAGGGCGCGGCGGAAATCGGTTAAAATCGAGGCCGTGATAGTTCAGATGGATTTTCGTTCTGCCGCCGCAATCGTCGGCGAGGCGGCGAAGATGATCGGCGCCGAGCGCCGTACACGTTGTTAGCCAGCGGACGTCTTGAATTTTTTCCTGCTTTTCCCAGTTCGGCGTCGTCCAGATGTCTTTGGCGTGGGCTGAGACGGCAAATGGCACATTCAGCAAAGCGGCGGCATAGCGGGCGACGGAGGCCGGCGTGTGCAGGAAATGCGCGTACAGGAAATCCAAATTTGGGCCGTATTCATGAGCCAGCACGCAAGCCTGGCCAAAACGCCGGATTCGGTTCGGAGTGAGGTCGCGCCACAAGTCGCGCCAAAACTTGCCCCGCGCGGTACGGTAGCCCGCGAGCCGGCGAACGGCCCACCAGGATCGCAAAACCCGAAGCGGCTCGCGCCACAGATATTCCGGCAGATAGGAAACCTGTGCTGCGATCTCGTTATGAATAGGATGGGTTGTCGGATCGTAAGGGTGGCGCAGCGAGATTATTTGCAAATGAATGCCGCGCGCTTCCAGGCCCAACAATTCCTGTGCAATGAAGGTCTCCGACAGACGGGGATATCCCTTAACCACGACACCAACGATACCGGTGTTGGCGGCTGCCGGGACCGCCTGGCTAACCGCCGTCACGTCGCCCGCTGACTGACGTCTCCCGCGGCTGCGCTGCGGTCGCCGCCAATACTGTCAGATTTCTGTCGGCGCGCGATGGCGATGTCGGCCAGCCGATTGACGTTGTCGAGGCCGTCGAGCAGGCCGGGCAGAATGACTTCCGACGGCAGACCTTGTTGCGGCAAATGGCGCAACGCAGTCGCCATTAGGCGCCAGTCGGGGGCCTTTCCTTCGACATCGTGCGCCGCATCGTGAACCAGCATTTTACTTAGGCCGAATTCCTGGCTCCGCGACGCCCGGATGAACTGCTCGAGCCGTGGCCGGGTGCGTGGCACGATCAACGCGCGTTTGTTGAAGGACAGGATCTCGCAAAAAGTATTATAGCCCCCCATAGCGACAAGTGCCGTGGCGTTGTCGATCAATGCTTCGGGTTGGGTGTCGAAGACTATCGATTCGACGTTGGGCAGTAGCGCGATGCGCGCGTTGAACGAAACTTGCAGATTGTGGTCGAGAAACGGACCGAAGACGAAGAATCCGGGAACCGGTAGTCCACGATCGTTTTCATAGGCCCGCAACACCCAGTCGTACATGACATTGCCATCGCCACCACCGCCGGCGGTGATCAGGATGTAGGGCTGGTCGAGGAAGGGAAAATCGGCCGAGGCTGCCAAGCCCTCGCGCAATTTTCGCCGCAGGTAGCCAGTGAACACTGTTTTCCGGTGGACCGACTGGGGAATGTTGAGGCCGTCGAGGGGATTGCATATCTGTGGCAATCCGTAGACCCATAGCTCGTCATACAAATTATCGAGCGTCGGCAGCACGTTCTTGGTGCGCCACTCCGGGCCAAGCAGATGCGGGTCATCAAGAATATCGCGCAGTCCCAATACCAAAAACGTACCGCGCTGTTTGAGCATATGAAGTGTTTCAAGCACTTCACCGCGCAGACCGTGGGGCTCTTTGTCGACGATGAACACATCGGGATCGAAGGCGGCTGCGGTATGAAGAATGATGGCGGCGCGCAATGCCACCGTCTCTTCGATGTCCATGAGAAGCTTCAGTGGCATATACTCGCCGTTCTGTAGCTTTATCACGCCCGGTAAGCGCACGAAATCGACCCGGTCACGGAACTCGAAGTTACCAATGACCGGCGAACCCGATATTATCAGCACGCTGACATTTGCGTCGTGCTGCACCAGCGCGTGCGCAATCGCACGGCATCGGCGCAAATGGCCGAGGCCAAACGAGTCGTGGCTGTAGATCAATATACGCTTGTTGCGGTT
>JAPUHN010000284.1 GCA_027297685.1 Alphaproteobacteria bacterium
CCGAACAAATGGGTTTGAACGAGAGCGAAGCCGACGCCTACGCCAGGGAAGTCGTGAAATCGGATTTCGAAGAACCCGGTGACGATGACGTACTCCGCAAAGTGTTGGCCGACCTGCAAGGCAAGGGGGTCGAAACGTCCGAGCACCTGTTGCGCAAGCACATGGACGAGCTGATGGAGGTAGCCATCGAGCAGGTGCAATCTGGCGGTTAGCTTTCGCTGCTGCGGCGCCCACTGTCAAACGCTGGGACTGTCGAATGTCGAGGGGTCGACCCCAACGATTCCTGCCAGATTCCGCCTAGTACAATCCGTCTTGGAAGGGGTGCCATCCGTCCCGGTGTTCAATTTCGACGATCCAAACGTCGGGGTCGCGGTTGGCCGTGCGTTCAAGATAGGCATCGGCTTCGGACTCTTCCACCAATGCCCCGTCCAGTGCTGAAAACCAAGTCAGCTCCCCATCCAGATCGCGCCCTTGGGTGAAAATCCGGCAGCCGTTTTCAAGCTGATTGATTTTGAGAACGACAGTGCCACTTTGCTTCTCGCCGCGCCGCACGACAGTGGCCGGTATGCCCTCGTTGCTGCATCGGCGCAGCCCCGCGGTGAGCCAAATTTCCGTCGGTAGGCGACCGGCACTCATGCCCTGGCGAATACGCGGGCGAAAATCGTGTCGACATGCTTTGTGTGATGGCCCAGATCGAACAGCGCATCGAGCGCGGCTGCATCGAGTTTGCCGGCAATTTCGCTATCGTTCTTTAAGAACCGTTGGAAAGCCCCGGGCCGGTCGGCCTCGGCCAGCTCCCACACCAGCATGGCACTTCGCTGAACCACTTGGTAGGCGTCTTCGCGCGCCATACCCGCCTGCGTCAGCGCCAGCATGACCCGCTGCGAGTGCACCAGTCCACCCAATCGGTCCAAATTGTTGCGCATCGTCTCGGGATAGACCACGAGTTTTTCGACGACGCCGGTCAGCCGGGCGAGGGCGAAATCGAGCGCGATCGTTGCGTCGGGTCCGTTGACCCGCTCGACCGACGAGTGCGAGATGTCACGTTCGTGCCACAGGGCGATATTTTCCATTGCCGGCACGGTGGCCGCGCGCACCAAACGCGCGATGCCCGTTAGGTTTTCCGTTAGAATTGGATTGCGTTTGTGCGGCATGGCGCTCGATCCTTTTTGGCCGGGCGCAAAATATTCTTCGGCCTCGCGCACCTCGGTGCGCTGCAGGTGGCGGATCTCGATCGACAGGCGTTCGATGGCACCGGCGACGATACCCAAGGTCGCAAAATACGCCGCGTGCCGGTCGCGCGGAATAACCTGGGTCGAGACCGGTTCCACCGCGAGGCCGAGCTTTGCCGCGACGTGCGCCTCGACCGCGGGGTCGATGTCGGCGAATGTCCCGACGGCGCCCGAAATCGCGCAGGTTGCGATTTCCGCGCGCGCGGTGATCAGACGATCGCGGCAGCGCGAGAATTCGGCGTAGTGGCCGGCGAGCTTAAGACCGAACGTCGTGGGTTCGGCATGAATGCCATGGCTGCGTCCGATACAAACGGTATCTTTGTATTCGTGCGCGCGCCGCTCCAGCGCCGCCAGCAGGGCGTCGAGATCGGCAAGCAGCAAATCGGCGGCCTGGGTCAATTGCACCGCGAGGCAGGTATCCAACACGTCGGACGATGTCATGCCCTGGTGGACGAACCGTGCCTCCGGGCCGACATGTTCGGCAAGATTGGTCAAGAACGCGATCACATCGTGCTTGGTTTCGCGCTCGATCTCGTCGATCCGCGCGATATCCCATTTCCCACGCTGCCAGACTGTTTTTGCTGCTTCCTTGGGAATAGTGCCCATCTCTGCCATCGCGTCGCACGCGTGGGCCTCTATTTCGAACCAAATGCGGAATTTGTTCTCAGGCTCCCAGACACTTGTCATCTCGGGCCGGCTGTAACGGGGGATCATTGCTGTATCCGAAGGCTGCAAGCGGTGGGCGCACAATAGAGCAGTATGCAGCCAGATTGAACCATTCTGGCGGGCCGATATACCAGGTTCAGGCCGACTTCATGCGAGCGACGGTTTGGGGTTTCATCCAATGCACGCATCGGCGGGGTATCTTCGCGTGTATAGGTAGAATGCAAGGCATCCTTAACTCCAATTTAAGTGTAGCGGGTAATACTCGTCGTGTACGAAAGGGAGTGTCGTTATGACGTTTTCGAATTCAGCGACGTTATCAGGTCCCAGGCCGATTTTCCGTCGGCGCAGCCGTTGGCAAATGTTTGCCCGCCGTGCCGCGGTACTCGTTCTGGCCGTGGTCGCCGTCGCGTAGGTTTAAGTAAAACGCAGTTTTAAGCGAACTCGGCGGCGTCCAACCGCAATACGGCGCTGGCGGCGCGCTCGAGGATTACCGCAAGGGCGGCGCGTTGTTTGTCGTTGTCGGGATCGGCGAGGCCGGCCGCAAAGACCGGATAAACCATCGCGTAATACGCAAAACGCCGATAATCCTCCCAGCAGCGCGCCGCGCTGTAATTTGTAACTCCTCCGCGACAAAGTTCTTCGTGATAACGCTCGACCAGTGAGCGCTCGTGCGCCGCGGCGATGTCGGGCGGACCGCTTTGGGTCAGATAATAGGCCACGTCCATGACACCGCGCCCGCGGGCGACGAATTGCCAGTCGATAACATAAGGCGCAGCGCTCTCGTCGTCGGGGTCGAATAACAGGTTCTCGTGGCGCGCATCGCCGTGCGCCAATGTGAATGGCGGGGCTGCGACATCGTTCATCAAATCGCCGAGAATTTCGGTCAAGCGGCCGCCCAGTGTGACCGCTTCGGAGGGCAGACTGTCTTCAAACATCGCCGCACACAGGGGCCAAATCTGCGCATACGCCCCGACGGCGAACTCGACCATCGCGGGATCGTTCCACGCCGGTAGCCACGACAGTTTGCTGAGATCGGGACGGTCCCACCACGTCGCGTGCTGGTGGGCGAACTGCACCAGGGCAGCCTCCGCCTCGACCACGGTGAAGCCGGAGTACTGGTCGCCGGTTCGCAGATGCGACAGGTCTTCCAGCAACAACGCGCTGAAGCCGGTGTTGGCATCTTCGGTATAACCGAACAGGTTCGGCATCTTGACCCCGGTCGCGGCGCCAACCGCGTCATAGAGGGCCGCTTCGCGCCGATAAACGCCCAGCGATACGCCCAGGTGAAGCATGGGTTCGTTCTGGGGAATGAGCTTGGCGATCAGGCTGTCCGGTGCATTTTCGCCGCGAGTTGCATAGGTGGGCAACACCCGCGCCAGTGTGCCATTGTAGTTGGCGACCAGGTGCAGCGGTGCGACCTCTACCTCGGCAACCACCGTGCCCGGCATGCGCTCGCATAGGGTCTCTGTCAGCCAGTCCGGCGTAATTTCGGCGAGGGTCGTTGGAACGGTGGCCATTCGGGCGTCTCTCGGTTCAAGACCGGCTGCCACACAGTGTGGATTTCCAGAGATTGCGCCGGAATGTCGATTTCTCGAACAATCTCTACGATTTCACGAAACATTGCTATGAGAAATTCTTCCGCTTCCGCCGCCAGTAGATCGTTGACCACCGGCTCGGGCCCCGCCACTTCTATACGCTTTGCCAAACGCTCGATATCGCGAACCGCCTGTTCGGCCGCACCGAGCGGGTCTGACTGGCCCGCAAAGCGATGAGCATAGAGGTTTCGAACCAGGAGCTCGAGCGCGCCGAGACGCGCATCCAGCCTTACAATATTTTCATCCATACGTACACTAATCCGACAGCGATTAAACGGAGGAGACGGTCAGTCCATCGGAGCCAGCTCAAGCGGCCGCGCTGGTGAAGATTTGGGAATCGATGGGCACTACAGCGTCAGCGACAAACTGGATACCGTTCTTGGGTCGGATCGATAATATAGCCTCGCGTTCAATCGGGGGTTGCGGCACCATCTTGGTATGAAAGGCTTGCGTCATCATGGTGACGACGATCTGCAATTCCATCATGGCGAAATTCATACCAATACAATTGCGCGGACCCCCAGCGAACGGGATGTAGGCGAATTTCGGCCGGTTTTCCCGTTGTTCAGGTGCGAACCGCATCGGGTCTAGCCGTTCGGGATCGGGCCAGTAGCGCGGATTCCGGTGGATGACAAAGGGGCTGACCATCATGTTGGTCCCGGCCGGTACCGCATAGCCATCGATAACGTCGTCCTCGATCGCGGTTCGCGACACCGTCCAGGCCGGAGGGTAAAGCCGCATGACTTCCTCGATAACCATGCGCTGGTAGGTGAGTTTTCGCAGGTCCTCGTCGGTCGGTGTGGCGTTGCCGCAAACCCGATCGATTTCGTCTCGCACCTTGGCCTCGATATCGGGGTGCTGGGCCAATGTATAGAACACCCAGACGGCGGCATTGGCGGTGCTTTCATGTCCGGTCACCAGCAGTGTCGTGGTCTCGTCGCGCAGTTGCGTGAGGGTCATTCCCTCGCCGGTTTCCGGATCCCTGGCGCTAAGCAACATGCCGAGCAAATCGTTACCGGCGTTGCCCGAGTGGAGCCGCCGCTCAATGATGTCGAATACGATTTCATCCAACGCCGCACGGGCGCGGCGATGACGCCAGTACAGGGGTGACACAGGAAGGTTGTGCAAATCCGGCACTGCCCAGACGCGCCGCTCGCAGACCTCGATCATCGTGTCAACGGCATGCGCGATGGCGTCGGAGCGGCCTTTGGCGTCCGAGGCGAACAGGCTCTCCATAACAATCGCCAGCGAAAGTTCTGTTATCTCGGTCGACATGTTGAAGGCCTGGCCCGCGGGTCGATTACGCCACGTTGAAATTTTTTCATCCGTGGCGGTACGCATGACCTGACCGATACGCTGCAGACTGTCGCCGTGAAACGCCGGGTTCATGAGCTGGCGCTGGCGGCGCCAAAGGTCGCCGTCGTTGGTGACAATGCCCTCGCCGAACAGAGGGCGAAGTTTGTTGTAGAAGTCGCTTTTGCGGTAGTTACGCCAATTGGTGACAAGGACATGCTTCAGCGTGGCCGGGCTGTTGAGTAAGTACACCTTGTCAAGGCCGACCGGCAGCATGGACAGACCTTCATACTCTGCCGCAGCGCGCGCGAAATATCCGAGTGGGTCTTTGCGAACCTGGGTCGTGATGCCCAGCAGTGGCAATCCTTTGGGGCCGGGCGGCGCATGCCGAATAGTGGTTGTGTCGACCGTTGTCGCGGACATAGTTCTTCTCCTGCGGACTTAAAGGATACCTAGTTGCTCTTTCGGCGCGAGGATGTCAGCTCAAGGGCGAGTGTCAGACACTCTTCCACGGCCGGCTGTTCGAGAAGTCGCGCCATTTGACGAAGCTCGTTGAGGTTCTGCCGTAGGTCTTTGAGTGAAATGTCGTTTGGCCCGTTCTCGGTATCGGCTACTCGAAGAGCCTGAATTTTAGCCATTTTACTGTTACTCCTTATTCGGTTCGGGTGGAGTGGTGCAGTTGATGTCGTGGCCGAGATCTGGTCTTCGGACCAATGCTGATTTTCGGATAGCTTTGCCTCGATCCGACCGCGGTTCTGTTTGCTGATCTCGGCCCAGCCGGCGACGGCGCGGGAATATTCCATGCGCACGGCAGGACCGTAGTGGGTGGTCGTCAGACCGGCGCGCTTGAGGATGCGGTCGAAACGAATGTCGGACGCCGCGACGACGCAGGTGATGCCGTTCTCGTCGGCGAAATCGAAAAGACCGAGCAACATGTGCCCGACCACCGAACCCACCGCGCCGAGGGATATGTAATCGCGCCAACCGGGATCGATCGCGAACCGGCTGATTTCCCAAACGTCCGGTTTTTGAGGCGCTGGGTGACCGTGCAACAGGTGCGAAAAGATATCTTTCAGCATGTAAGGACCGGTTGTCGGCAGCAGGCGCCAGCATCCGATCACGTCGCCTGATGGATCGCGACAAATCAGATAGACCGGATTGAGCGCATCATAGACGTCGACCTCGCGGCGTTCTTCGTTCAGCGAGGTCCATTTCAAGCGCTCGGAAAAAACGGTGTGGCGCAGCCGGTACATGCCATCCAGCAGCCGGATTTCCTCTGGCCGCTTCTCTGCGCCCGATAGCAATACGTTTTGCACGAAAGCTTCAACCTTTCTCCGCGTTGAAGTGCGCAGTAAAGGCCGAGTGGGCTCACCCTGTGACCTGGCAAAGTTGCCAGGTTGCTATTTAATCGGGGAGTAAGGTGTGAGTATCGGCGATCGGCGAAAAACCGGCGCCTAAATGATGCCGCGGTCGCGGAAGCCGAACATTTTGGCGACCGCGTGGGGTTTGCTGTACACCCCGAGCTTTCGCTTGGCCGAGCTAATGTGGAAATTAACCGTTGATTCGGAAATGCCGAGGATTTGCGAAATATCCCAGGTCGACTTTCCTTCGGCGGTCCAGAACAATACATCGATCTCGCGGCTGGTCAGATCGGCCGGTGGTTCGCCAACCTCGGGTTCTTGCAGTTCCCTAATCTGACTGTGAAACCGCAGCGCGAACATGTGCAAGACGGTCTCATCGAGTTCGACATTTTGCTTCGCTTGGGTGTCGCTCTCACTGTGTGACAAGCTAAGCACCGCAAACTCGCCGCCGGGGCCGTGCACTGGAATAATGACCCCGTCGCACAGTCCGGCATCTCTGCCGTCGCTGATTATTTTGTGTTGCTTCGCCGTCAAGTCGAAACGGCGAATGATGTTCGACCAGCGTTCGGGCAATAAATTTCCCAACGCAAACCGCCATATCGGGTCGTGGTCGCAATACTTTTTTTTGAAGTATTCCACGTTCCAATCGCCGGGAACGTTGGTCAAGTGCAGCGGACTTTTGCGCGGATCGAAATTGGTGATTCGCCGGCCGCCGACAACCCGTCCGGCGATATAGGTATAGAACTTATAGCCTGACGACGCCGTGAACTCTTCCAGGGCTTCGTGCAGCTCCGGCACATCGGCGCCATGTTTTAGGCCTTGTTTGGCAACTTTTGTCGTCATTGGCAGGCGATTTATTCTGTAAATCCCCCAAATATCGGCTCGGTGCCGTAATATTCCCACCGCAGATGTACTAAGTATCAAATACACACCCCAAGTGGCACTGATACAATCCTAACTATCGCACGTGAAAGTTCGTTGCGCCAGCCACGGTCGGCTCAAAATTTACATCAATCCCGCGGCTTTTAGGCTGGTGTGGTGGGATCGGGACACGATGATGTGATCATGGACAACGATCCCGAGAGGCGATGCGGCATCGATGATCGCGCGTGTGGTGGCGATATCGACGTCGCTGGGGGTTGGATCGCCCGAGGGATGGTTGTGCGTCAGGATGATTGCACTGGCGCCCAAGTCGAGGGCCCGCTTGACCACTTCGCGCGGAAACACCGCCAAGCGGTTCACCGTCCCCCCACCTTGGGCTTCGTCCGCGATCAACGCATTTTTAGTGTCGAGGAACAGAACCCGAAATCCTTCGGTTGCGCTGTGGCCCAACGTGGCACGGCAATATTCGATGACCCGCTCGCCCGAATCCAGAACCGGGCGCTGGCGAATATCGGCCCGCGCCAACCGGATGCCGGCTTCGCGCACCGCCTTTAGCAACGCCGCAGCGTTGTCGCCGATGCCGTGGATTTTTTGCAGTTCGTCGACCGGCGCGGCCAAAATGGCGGGCAGGCTGCCATAGCGCGCCATCAACGCCTTGGCGACCGGTTTTGTGTCGATCCGCGGCAGCCCGTAGAACAGCAGGAGTTCCAACAATTCATAGTCGGGCGTCGCGGCGCTGTCGTCGGCGAGAAAACGCGCGCGCAACCGCGTCCGATGGCCTTTCCGATCGTCGCGGGTCTGATCGTCGCGGGACGCCACCGGCTGTCGCTTCGCTGTGCGAACTATACGTAGGGGGGGTGGTCCCACCCCATCGGCGAACGGGTAAAAATTTCGTATCCGTCGGCGGTTACGGCGATCGAATGCTCGAACTGCGCCGACAACGAACGGTCTTTGGTGACGGCCGTCCAGCCGTCGTTGAGAATTTTCACGTCGTAGCGCCCGGCGTTGACCATCGGCTCGATGGTGAAAAACATGCCTTCACGCAATTCCGAGCCGGTGCCGGGAGTGCCGAAATGCAGGATCGAAGGAGCGTCGTGGAAGACCTGTCCCAGTCCGTGGCCGCAAAAATCGCGCACTACGGAAAATCTCTCGGCCTCGACGTAGGTTTGGATCGCGTGCCCGATATCGCCCACCGTGGCGCCGGGGCGCACCACCTCGATACCCTTCCACATCGCTTGATAAGTCACGTCGATCAGGCGCTCGGCAAGACGCTTAACTTTGTCGCCCACGACGAACATTCGGCTGGTGTCGCCGTGCCAGCCGTCGAGGATTACCGTGACATCGATATTGAGCGCATCGCCATTGGCCAGCCGCTTTTCCCCCGGAATGCCATGACAGACCACGTGATTGACCGACGTGCAAATCGACTTTGGAAACCCGCGGTAGTTCAGCGGTGCCGAGATAGCGCCGTGATCGACGGTGAACTCGTGGCACAGCCGGTTGAGTTCGTCTGTCGTCACGCCGGGGATGACAAATGGGGTGACGTAGTCGAGCGTTTGCGCCGCCAGAAGACCAGCTACGCGCATGCCGTCGAATCCGGCTTCGTCGTGAATGCGAATACGCCGTGGTTCGTTGTCCCAGCTGGCTTGCTGTAATTGAGTCATCTAACTACCGGAACGTTCGGGTTATTGGAATATGGGTAGTGGCGCCGCGATATGAATGCCATCGACGGAGATTTTGCAAGTGTAGCATATCGCCTCGACCCCGGCAGTGCGCGCCGCCGCAAAGGCTGCGGCATAGGCTGGGTCGATATCGTCGGCCAATGTAAAGTAGTCGCAGTCCTCGCGTTGGACAACGTAGACCATGACCGCGCGGTACCCCGCGGCCACCATATCGCTCAACTCCACCAAATGTTTGGTCCCGCGTTTGGTCACGCTATCGGGAAATTCCGCCGCGCCCCCGCCGCCCGCTGCGTCGCGTTTCAGGTGGACGTTTTTCACCTCGACGTAGCAGTCGGGCCGACCGTCGCCTTCGAGCAGCAGGTCGATGCGTGAATTTTTGCCGTAGCGAACTTCGCGGCGCACGCTTTGGTAGTCGCCGAGTTCGGGGATTGCGGCGTTGTGCACCGCTTCTTCGACCAGTTTGTTGGGATGGGCGGTGTTGATGCCGACCAGCCGGCCATCGAAGCGCAACAGTTCCCAGGTGTAACGCAGCTTGCGCTCGGGGTTGCGGGCCGGCGACAGCCACACTTCCGAGCCTGGCGCCGACAGTCCCATCATCGAACCCGGGTTGGGGCAGTGCGCGGTGACGAAAGATTCTGGATCGGCGCCGGCATCAAGCGTGACGTCGGCCAGAAACCGCTTGTAACGCTTGATCAGCGTGCCGCGAAGCAGGGGGTCGGGAAACAGCATGGTCGCGCGATACTAAGAATGGATCGCCGGACAATCAAATCCGGGCCGGTAATCTTTGCCGTATGCGGGCCGCTTGCTGTGCGCCGCGCCCGTGCTTTGACGAGCCGTTGCGTGCATGATACGGCTGCGCTATCGATGCGCCGGAGAGAGTACCAATGAAGGCGAGCAAATTATATTTAGGCCTGTTGTTGGGTGCTTTGACGTTGGCGGCGTGTGCCGGCGTCAGCGCCGATTTCTTCAAGGCGGGCGCGACCAAGGAGCAGATCCGCGCCGACAATACCGCCTGCCGTACCGTAACCGAGGCGCGGGTCGGCCGCGACTCCGACATCACCCACGATATTCGTGTCGGCAGCTCGCGCAGAACATCGGACTCGTCGCGGTTGTTCGAACGAACCCGCGACGCCGGTGTCGAACGGCGCTACGACCGGATATTCGCCGCTTGCATGAAAGCGCGCGGTTATTCCCAGAAAAAGAGCTAGAGCAGACGACGGAACTTGGCTGGGGAGCCAAAAATAGCATGAACGAAACGCTATGAGTGAACCGCGGCGCGTTACGGCGGCGGCGTTGATCATCGGCAATGAAATCCTGTCCGGGCGCACGCACGATGTGAATCTTATGTTCCTCGGCACCGAGTTGAACAAGCTTGGCATCCAGATGCGCGAGGCGCGCGTGGTGCCCGATACCGAGGAAGAGATCGTTGACGCCGTCAACCAATGCCGCGCCAAATACGACTACGTCTTCACCACCGGTGGTATCGGGCCGACCCACGACGACATCACCGCCGACTGCATTGCCAAGGCGTTCGGGCAAAAGCTGATCCGCCATCCAGTGGCCGAGCGGCTGTTGCGCGAACGGATTGCGAAGATGGGCGTCGAAGTCACCGAGGCGCGGTTGCGGATGGCGCGCACGCCCGAACACGCCGAGCTGCTGATCAACGAGGTCAGCGGCGCACCGGGGTTCAAGGTCGAAAATGTGTTTGTTATGGCCGGCATTCCGCGCGTCATGCGGGCCATGTTCGAAGCGGCGGTGCCGTTCCTCGAGGGCGGCGTGACACTGCTAGCGCGCACCATCGGAAGCTACGTGCCCGAAGGCACGATCGCTACCGCACTCAGTCTGCTGCAGGACGACTACCCCGATCTCGATATCGGCAGCTACCCGTTTTTCTTCGGCGGCCGGCCGGGCAGCAATCTGGTGCTGCGCGGGCCCGATCAGGGCCGTATCGACGAGGCGGGTAGCCGCCTGCGCGACCTGATCGTCGATCTCGGCGGCGACCCGGTGGAAGGTGGTATCGAGGTGCCGGACACCGACGACGATTAATCCGGCGACGGCTGGGAGCAAAGCATTCGGCCGGTCCGCTACTCCCGCACCATCAGCCAGAACAACAATACGCTGACGCCGATGAGGGCGCCCCAGATGGCGACGTTGCGCCGCGCCCTGCGGCGGTCGCGCAAGCCGTAAACGACCCCCGGCACGACCATGATCAGGAGCGCGGTTAGGCCGACGATGCGCAATAGTTCGGTGCTGTCCAAGGGGAGTTCCGTTCGCCAGTTAATTGCTGGCGACGGTATAACCAATAGGGCGAAAGTTACAAAGCCGGCTGCGCGGCCGACCGGCAACATGTAACGAAAAAGCCCCGCCGGGAGGGCGGGACTTGATCGTGATGTACGACGTATTCCGAAGCGTCTTCTTACGCCGCCCGCAATTCGTCGAGGACTTTGGTGATGTTCACTTTTAGCTCCGCGGCCTGGGTGTTGAGTTCCGACGTCGAGCGC
>JAPUHN010000285.1 GCA_027297685.1 Alphaproteobacteria bacterium
TCCCAAAATTCCGAGCTGGCATAAAAATTCACCTTGTCGACATCGATGTGTTTGTTTGTCTTCTTCGCTTTGTATCCAATTAACTTTGAAACATTGTCTCCCACAATATCGACGGACATTGCGATACCGCCTGCTCGTATATCAGGCTCTTCCTCACCTCTGACGACACCATCCTCGCCGTGCAATCGCCGAAGTTGTTTCTCACTTTGCCTCGGGGCACCGTGCCGAACGCGGATTTGGACCAGCCGCGAACCCTCACGCGCGAGGACGTTGAAGCTGCGAGGTGCTAATTCAAGCCAAAGCGGTCCGTCATATTGCTCTGCAATCACATCGAATTCGGTCGAAAAATTTGTGATAACGCGGGCGAACAAATCCAATCGACCCGTCGAACTTTTTGGGTTTGCGATCGCTGAAACGCGCTTTCTAAGATCTAGACTTTCCATCAGGCGAATGATGTAGACATGACCCTTTTTTAAGATAGCGCCACTGGTGAGGTCGATCTTCTCTGCCGCCAACCAATCGAGTTTCGTTTGGACAGTACTTTTTCTTCCGGGAAGGAAACTCGTGGGCACTCGGTACGCAGTCCCACCAAGTCGCAAGTCAATGCTCGCCGGTTGGATCTGCGCCGCACTAATCTCGTTTGCACTTATTATCAATCCGCGCCTGATAGCTCCCGCGTACCACTGAGCCGGATAGATGCCGGTGCGAACCCGACTATCCTCTAAGTGGGGCAATGATTCCTGTACCAGCATCTCACCCATCTTAATTTTCCATTCCCGTTCCCACGGCGTTGCAGCTAGCTACTGGTTTGCCACACTTTGGGCACTTGCCTCGCGCCTTACGGCGGCGTCGACACTCTTTTCAAGTCTCCGCCATTAGATCGCACTACACTAGCGTGCCGCGCCGCGCGTTCAATCGATGTTGGTAACAAATTAATCCACAGCTGGAAGGCGGAAAATCTAATCGGCCAAGTTTCTCCCAGGACTTATCTGTGATTCGCGCTAGCTATTCCAAATTTTTAATTTCAACGAACCACCTCGAATTTTCACAAAATATCGATGCTGTCCGCTGTCGGGATTTGGTTCGCAGCCCGCGGTGTCTCCGTTGGGCATTGGCTCCCCGCCGGTCCGGTTGACAAGCCTTTCAGCCGGGTCGTTCAATGGGGCGACTGCGGAGGAGCGGCTGAGATGACGGCGACCCTGTTTACCAATGTTCGTGTGATCGACGGGACCGGCGAGGCGCCTTTTGCCGCCGAGGTTCTGGTCAAAGGCAACCGTATCGCGCAAATTGCCCGCAACGGTGCCGCTATAGATGCGCCGGAGGCGGAAACCGTCGACGGCGGCGGCAGCACGCTGATGCCCGGCCTGACCGACGCCCATGCGCATTTGAGCTTCCTCAATGCTGAACGTCTCGAAGATCTGACGAGTTTGTCGGCGGAAGCGCACGCGCTGGAGACGGCGAAAGTCGCGCGCCTGGTGCTCGATCACGGCTACACATCCATGTTTAGCGGCAGCTCTGCGCGCACGCATACCGATATCGCCATCCGCGACGCCATCAATGCGGGCGACATTCCGGGTCCGCGTTTGCTGGCGGCGACCCGGCAAATGACAGTGACCGGCGGCTTCGGCGATATCGGACGGAACGGCGCCTACGCGGTGGTTCTCAATGGCGCCGACGCTTTTCGCGACGCCTGCCGCCAGGCCGCCCGCGATGGCGTCGATATCTTCAAAATCGTGCCGTCGGCGGCGCGTCGGGGTGCCGACCCGCTGGCCGAAGACACCGCGATGACGGATGCGGAAGTCGCCGCCGTGTGTGAAGTAGCTCGTCAGCGCGGCCGCCGCGTGTCGGCCCATGCGCGCAGCGCCGACGCGGTCAAGATGTGCCTGCGCCACGGCGTCGATATGATTTATCACGCCACGCTTGCCGACGATGAAGCCAAGGATATGCTCGAAGCGGCGAAGGACCGTATCTTCGTCGCGCCGGCGATGGGTCTGCCTTATTCCAGGCTACGCGACGCCGAATCCTACGGAGTGGCAACCGACGAATACACCCACGCCCGGGCGACCAAGGAAATTGAAACTGTCAGCGCGACGATGGCCGAATTGCATCGGCGCGGTGTGCGGGTGCTGCCCGGCGGCGACTACGGATTCAAGTGGAATCCTCATGGTAAGAACGCACGAGATCTATCTATGTTTGTTGAATGTTTTGGCTTTACGTCCCTTGAGGCTATTCGCGCCGCGACCCAATGGGGCGGTCAGTTGATGGGCCCTGGACTGGGGTTGGGTCATGAGCTTGGCCAGGTGCGCGAGGGCTACCTTGCCGACTTGCTCCTAGTCGACGGCGACCCCTCGCAAGAGATAGAAATTTTGCAGCATCGCGAGCGCTTGCTGGCGATCATGAAAGACGGCGCCTTCCATAAGCCGCCGCCGCGCGAACCGTTGGTCCGGCGGCAAGCTGCAGAATAAGCCCTGCCGCGCATTATCCGCGACGCGGCGAAAGAATGCCGCGCGAAACACAGAGCGAAATAGGGGGGAAGAGACGATGAAACTGGTAACCTTTACCAATGGTGGCGAGCCGCGCGTCGGCGCATTGAGCGACGATGAGACTCGCGTGGTCGACCTCGCCGCCGCCGACGACCAACCCTATTTCGCGACCATGCTCGATGTGATCGAAGCCGGCGATATGGCGGTCGGCCGGGCCAAGGATATCGTCGCCTCGGCGAAAGGCAGTGCCTCGTTTGCTTTGCCTGATGTGACTCTCAAGACGCCGGTTCTGCTGCCGCCGCAGATCCGCGATTTTCTCTGCTTCGAAGAGCATCTGATCAACGCCTTCGCCATGTTGCGCAAGAAGAAGGCGGACGCCGAGCCCGACCCCGAGGCCGCGCTTAAGCGCTTCGAGAAGGAGGGGACGCTCGCCGTTCCACAGATCTGGTACGACCAACCGCTTTACTACAAACCCAGCCGCTTCGGCGTGATCGGCACCGACGAAGACGTGCTCTGGCCGTTCTTTTCCGAACTGCTCGACTATGAGATGGAATTCGGCGCCTGGCTCGGCAAATCGGGCAAGGACGTAACCCCGGATCAGGCCAAGGATTTGATCTTCGGCTATTCGATTTTCAACGACATCAGCGCCCGCGACACCCAGGCCTACGAGATGCCGGCCGGTTTCGGCCCCGGCAAGGGCAAGGACTTCGAAACCGGCCAGGTCATCGGCCCGTGCATCGTCACCGCCGACGCCTTCGATCCCTATGCAGCGGAGATGATCGTGCGGATCAACGGCGAGGAGGTCAGCCGTGGCCAGTCGGGCACGATGCACTGGAAGTTCGAGGATTGCATTGCCCATACCTCGCGGGCCGAGACGGTGTATCCCGGCGAATTCTTCTGCTCGGGCACGGTCGGCGGGGGCTGTGGTCTCGAGCGCGATGAGTTTCTTGCGCCGGGTGATGTTGTCGAACTGGAAGTCACCGGAATCGGTGTTCTGCGCAACCGGGTCGTCCGGCCGAGATGAGGAAAAGCCCGGCGCGCGACCATCCTTCGAAACGCGATCTTTGCTCGCGCCCTGAAGGGAGGACTTCGTGCCGGGTATTTCCTAAGATGTGGCATCAATAGAAATAATAGAGCGGAGCCATTCAATTCCGCGCCGCCGGGGGCAACAATGGAAGAAATTTTTATTCAATCCGAAGATCAGCGGGCGATCCTGGAATCGGTACGCCGGTTCGTCGAACAGGAAGTGACACCGCGGGCGGCGGCACTCGACGCCGATCCCGATCCCGCAGCCGGATTTTCTTGGGAAATCGTCGAGGCCGCCGACGCGCTGGGCCTGCGCACCATGACCCTGTCGGAAGAGCTCGGCGGCATGGGGGTCGACTCCCTGACCACGGCGATGGTGGTCGAAGAACTCGGCCGCGGCGATCTGGGTGTATCGGTGATCTTTGCGCAGACCCTCAAAATAGCCGCGATCATGGAAAAGGCGCTCACCGAGGACCAGAAGGCGCGCTCGCTGGTGCCGTTCGTGGACGATCCGCGCGCCATTCTCAGTATTGCCATTACCGAACCGGAAAACGCGTCGAACTACATCATCCCCTACGCGACGTCCTTCAATACGCGCGCCGAAAAAACCGACGGCGGCTGGATCGCCAACGGCATGAAACACTTCATTTCCAACAGCAACCGGGCGCGTTTTTTCCTGGTGTTCATGCAGACCGATGTGTCGAAGCCGATGGCCGAGGGGGCCTCGTGTTTTCTCCTCGAACGCGACCATCCCGGATTCACCGTCGGGCGGGTGCACGACAAGATGGGCGAGCGGTTGGCCAACAACTCCGAGCTGATCTTCACCGATTGTTTTATTCCTGACGAAAACCTGGTGGGTGAGGTCCATAACGGTCTCAAAACCCTCGGCGAGTTCTTCCCATCGAGCAATTCCTACGCCGGCGCGAGCATCCTCGGTGTCGCCGTCGCGTGCTACGAAAAGGCGCTCGATTGGGCCCAGACGCGGATCCAAGGCGGCAAACCGTTGATCGAACATGACGGTATCCGGGCGCAGGTCGCCGAGATGAAGATGCTGATCGACGCGTCGCGCTCTTATATCCATCGCGCCGCCTGGCTCGCCGATCATCAGGAACATGGCTGGGACCCGACCTTGGGCGCGCTGCCGAAGGTCATGGCGTCGCAGGCGGCGTGGAAGATTGCCACCTGGACATTGGAAATCCACGGCGGCCACGGCTACATGAAGGAGGCCGGCGTCGAGAAGCTGCTGCGCGATGCGGCGGCGTTCCTGCACTCCGATGGAGTCAATCGCACCCTGCTGCTGCGGGCGGCGAACTTCATGGAATGGTAAGCCGGCGCGGTCTTCCTCATCCTTCGACAGGCTCAGGATGAGGCGAAAGGGTTGGTTGCAGCAACAAACAAAACCTCATCCTGAGCGTGTCGAAGGATGAGCAGCGGGAGAACGTACAATGGCAAAATGGCAATACACCAAGGGCCTGCACGATATTGGCAACGGGCTGTTTGCCTATCTGCTACCCGATGGCAGCTGGGGCTGGTCGAATGCCGGGCTGATCGTTGACGGTGCGGAAACCGTGCTTGTCGACACCCTGTTCGACCTCAAGCTGACCCAAGACATGCTCGACACCATGCGCGACGCGGTGCCAGCGGCCAAAGATATCGGCAAGCTGGTCAATACCCACGCCAATGCCGATCACATCTGGGGCAACCAGCTGGTCAAGGACGCCGAGATCATCGCCTCGACGGGCTGCGCCGAGGAATTCGACCATTTCCTGCCGGAAACGCTCATCGGCCTGATGACCCAATCCAAGGAAATTGGCGTCCTCGGCGAATTCGTCGAGCATTGCTTCGCGCCGTTCGATTTCTCCGGTATCGAACTAACGCCACCGACCACCACGTTCGACGACGAGTTGACCATCCAATGCGGCGATAAGACGATAAATCTCTATAACGTCGGCCCGGCGCACACGCGCGGCGACGTGCTGGCCTATCTGCCGGGCGACAAGGTGATCTTCACCGGCGACATCATCTTCAACGAAGGCCATCCAGTGATCTGGGACGGCCCCATCGCCAACTGGCAGAGCGCCTGCGAGCGTATTCTCGCGCTCGATGTCGATGTTGTCGTGCCGGGGCACGGGCCGGTCACCGACAAGGCCTATGTGCGCAAGTTCAAGGGCTATCTCGACTATATCGAGGCGGAAAGCCGCAAGGGCTTCGATGCCGGCCTGTCGGAATGGGATGCGGCCTGCGAGATTTCGCTCGCCGATTACGACACCTGGCTCGATGCGGAACGCGTGCTCGGTAATGTCCTGGCGCTGTATCGCGAGTTCCGCAGCGATACGTCGCCGCCCGACGTCATGCATGTGTTCGAAGCGATGGCGCGGTTCCATAAGGAAGTTATATTGCCGCGGCTGCGGGGGTGACGAAGAGCGGTCGATCCTTGCGGGTTGTAAACGACCTCGAGCTTCGACAAGCTCGGCATGAGGTCGTTATTTTGTGAAAACACAAAGCCTTATCCTGAGCTTGTCGAAGGATGAGGCAGGCCATGAAGTGGGAGCTCCATGAACCTCAATAATCTTTTGACGCGCGCCGCGCGCTCGTTCCCCGACCGGGTCGCGGTTGCGCATGGCGCAGCGTCCTATTGCACCTATGGCGAGTTGGCCCATCGGGCGGCGGGGCTGGCCGGATCGATGCAGCGTCTCGGCCTTGCCATCGACGACCGAATAGGTCTGTTCATGACCAACTGCCCGCAATATCTCGAAGTGTTTCATGGCGTGCTGCACGCCGGCATGGCGACCCTGCCGATCAACAGTAAGCTGCACGAAAAAGAACTGGCCTACATTCTCGATGACGCCGACGCCCACGCGGTATTCGTGACGCCGGATTTGGCCGAAAAGGCAGCGGCGGCAATCGATGAGGTAGGCAGTGCCGTGCGAATGTTCGTCGTCGGCGAAGGTGAGTACAGCGACCTGTTGTCGGGCGAGCCTGTGCCCATTGTTCATCGCGCGCCCGACGATTTGGCCTGGCTGTTTTATACCAGCGGCACCACCGGTCAGCCGAAGGGCGCCATGCTGAGCCACCGCAATTTGTGGGATGGCACCCTGAACTACTTCGTCGACATCGACCGGGTACCGGCTAACGGCAGCGCCATTCACGCCGCGCCGATGTCGCACGGTTCGGGGTTCTACGGACTGCCCCATCTGCCGGCCGGCGCAAAACAGGTGGTGCCGGAATCGGGTGGCTTCGACCCGGCGGAAATCTACGCGTTAATCGAAGCCCATAGCGAGGTCTCGATGTTCGCCGCGCCGACCATGGTCAAGCGTCTCGTCGAGCACGATAGTTGCGGTGACACATCGAACCTGCGTACGATCACCTATGGTGGCGGGCCCATGTACGTCGCCGACTGCAAGCGCGCGCTCGAACGGCTGGGGCCCAAGCTGGTGCAGATTTATGGCCAGGGAGAAAGCCCGATGACCATCACCGTGTTGCCGCGCGAAGATCATATGGCGACCGACCATCCGCGTTACGAACAACGCTTGGCGTCGGTTGGCTACGCTCAAAGCGTGGTCGAAGTGCGCGTCGCTGACGCTGACGACAACGACGTGCCGGCCGGCGAGGTCGGCGAGATTCTGGTGCGCGGCGATGTCGTCATGAAAGGCTATTGGGACCGGCCCGAAGTGAGTGCCGAGGCGCTGCGCGGTGGCTGGCTGCACACCGGCGACATGGGTGCGTTCGACGAAGACGGTTACCTGACCCTCAAAGACCGCTCGAAGGATCTGATCATCAGCGGCGGGTCGAACATCTACCCGCGCGAGATCGAGGAAGTCCTGCTCCGTCACCCCGCGGTCAGTGAATGCGCCGTGGTCGGCCGCCCGCACGAGGAGTGGGGCGAAGAAGTGATCGCCTTCGTCGCCCCGGTCGAGGGCGAGACCATCGATACAGCAGAACTCGACAAGCTGTGCCTCGACAATATCGCCCGTTTCAAGCGTCCCAAGGACTACCGCATCACCCCCGCATTGCCGAAGAACAACTACGGCAAGATCGTCAAGCGCGAACTGCGCATCTGGCTCGAAAGCGAAGACCATGGTTGACCGGCTGCGCGACAAGGTCGCCATCGTCACCGGCGCCGGCACCGCCGGTGAAGGATGGGGCAACGGCAAGGCGACGGCGGTGCTGTTCGCGCGCGAAGGCGCCAAGGTGGTGTGCGCCGACATCAATCCGGCGGCGGCCGAGGAAACTGCGGCGATCATTAGCGGCGAGGGCGGCGAGGCGACGGTGGTTCAAGTCGACGTGACCGACAGCGCCCAGGTCAAGGCGATGATCGATACAACGGTGGCTTCCTTTGGCCGCGTCGACATTTTGCACAACAATGTCGGCATTGCCGAAGTTGGCGGTCCGATCGAGGCTAGCGAGGAAAGCTGGGAGCGGGTCCACGCGGTCAACCTCAAGAGCGCATTTTTGACGTGTAAGCACGTCATCCCGCAGATGCAGGCGCAAGGCGAAGGGTCGATCGTCAACGTGTCGTCGATCTCGGGTGAGCGCTGGCTGGGGGTATCCTACATTTCCTATTCCACCACCAAGGCGGCGCTGACTCAATTGACCCGCGTCGTTGCCCGCCAGTACGCGGGCGAGAATATTCGTTGCAATGCCGTGCTGCCGGGAATGATGCAGACGCCGATGGTCGCCAATTCGCTGCTGGGCGCCTTTGGCGACAAGAACATCGACGAATTGTGGGCCAAGCGCGAGGCGCAAGTGCCGCTCAACCGGGTCGGCACCGCCTGGGACGTCGCTCACGCGGCGCTCTTTCTGGCGTCCGACGACGCGCGCTATGTCACCGGTGCGTCGCTGGTGGTCGATGGCGGCATAACGCTCGGTATCGGCTGATTTGTTGTCGAATACCCTCTCCCGCGTGGGGAGGGACCAAACGCCAAGCTTGTGACAAGAGCCAGACCGGGCGGATTCACCTAAAGGGATAGAAAACCCATGCCGTCATCCGTAGACCCCGGTCTGCAATCGGTTTTCGACGAGTTGAAAGCGGCGGGCGCGGCGTTGCCCGACCCTGCCGACGTCGGCGTCGCCGAAGGGCGCGCGGCGCGCGAGCGTTATTACGCCTATCTCAACCAGCCCGACGGCGAAATTGGCATGCACGCGGTCGAGGACGTGACGCTGCCGGGCCCGCACGGACCGATAACACTTCGCCTCTATTTTCCCACCGACGAGCGACCGGCGCCGGTCACCATGTTCATCCATGGCGGCGGCTGGTGGACCGGCAACATCGCCGCCTACGACCAGATCTGCCGCCGCCTGGCGATGGAAACCGGGTGCGCGGTTGCCAGCCTTGAGTACCGTCTGTGGCCCGAATACCGCTTCCCGGTGCCGGTCGACGAGACTATGGCGGCGGCGCGGTGGATCTTGGGCGACGGCGCGGCCCATGGCCTCGATCCGGCGCGTATCGCGTTCGCCGGCGATTCCGCCGGGGCAACCTTGGCGCTCTATGCCGGCGCCGAGCTGAAACACACCGGCGCGGTGCGGGCGTTGGCGCTGGTCTACGGGGTCTACTGGGTCGATGTGGATACGCCGTCGTGGCGCGCGATCGGCAACGGCGCCTACGGCCTGACCGTCAAGCAGATGCAATGGATATGGGACGGTTATCTCGACGGTCAGGATGTCGACCCGAAGGATCCCCGGCTGGCGCCTCTGTACGCCGACTTATCTGGGCTGGCGCCAACCTGGGTGATGGTCGGCGATCTCGATCCGCTGATCGACGACAACCGCGCGCTGGTCGAGCGGCTCGAAGCGGCGGGCGTGGCCCACACCTTCAAGATCGAGCAGGGAGTGACCCATTTCGTCTGGATGTGGCAGCGCCTGTACGCGCGCTCGCGCGCCTCGATCACCGAGGGCGGCGCGTTTCTGAAGCAGCATTTGCGAGGGTAGCACCGCCGAATGGCCTGACAAATTTTTGTTCAACCACTTCGATGCCCCATCGGTCGCCATGAAATTCTTCGGCGAGCGAAAACCCGGCTTTTTCATATAGCTTTCGCGCGGCATCCAGGCCTTCAAATGTCCAGAGGTGGGTCTCCCGGAAACCCCGATCGTCGCAAAACGCCAACGCCTTCTCGATGAGCACTCTACCCGCGCCAGTGCCTCTAATCTCGTCATCCACGATGAACCACCGCAAATGCGAGTGTTTTTCACCCAACGCCGTTCCGTCAATCGAGATGCTGCCAACGATCTTTTCACCCCGTAGCGCATACCATATCGAGTTGTTCGGCTTCTCGAGTCTCGCTGTGAATTCCGCCAGCCCGCTCGCAACATTGGTCTCGAACGCGGCGCCGAACCCTGCCCGCTTGCTGTAGTAGGAGCCATGCATTTCCACGATCCGGCCTATCAGGCCCGGCGTGTAGCCTTCCTCTATGATCGCCTGATCGTAAGGCTGTACGGCTTCGCTCGTTTGGCGGCTTGCTCTCAGCGCCGTGGCGTAATTCTGTAGGCCGGCGAGAATGTTTTGCTGCGATTGGTTGCTTAGTGGATCGGTTGCGGCCGCAACTTGCTGCGCGGCGAATGTATTTATTGCCGCCAGCGTATTTTCACCTTGGCGGGTCAGGCGAAGATGTTTGATCCGCGCATCCTCGCTCGACCGAAATTCCTGCACGCTGCCGCCGTCGGCGAGCGATTTGACCAGCCGGCTGATGGTCGATTTTTCGAGCAACAGTATTTCGCAAAGGTCTTTAGATTTCAGTCGATTAGACGCCCCTATTTCAATGATCGCATGAACCGCTGACGCCGATAAATCGGTTCCGGCCAACGTTCGATTCATAAAGCCTAGTTCACGTACCAGTTCGCGCGAGGCCGACCGAATTTTGGTGACTAAATCGTATGGCGTTTGTTCCATCGTCACTCGCGATCAATAAAGTTGTATAGTACAACTTTATTGATCGGAGATAAAGCTCGAAACCGCTCACTCCTTCGCCATCACCGCGCGCAGGTGCTCGACCGCGTCGACATAGGGTTTCGGATCGCGCAGCTCGATGATTTGCGGCCACTGTCCGGCCAACTGCTCCGCCGTGACCGGCGCTCGCGGTTCGGGGTGGATGCCGGCGCCCTCGACGATGTGAATTTTCGAATAATAGCCGGCGGTAGCGGCGATGACGTTGCCGGTATCGGTGCAGTCCTCGCTGACCAGATAGGTGGCCATGGCGGCGACCGCGTCGGGGGTGACCTGCTGGCGTCGTATTCCTCGAAAATGCCCGACGGCTCGGCGATCCGTGTCGCCGCCAGCGGCGCCAGGGTATTCACCGTGATGTTGTTACGCGAGCTTTCGACCTTCAACGTGTTCATCAATCCGACGATGCCCATTTTGGCGGCGCCGTAATTGGACTGGCCGAAATTGCCGTAGATGCCGGCGCTCGATGTCACCATGAGGATGCGGCCATAGTCCTTGTCGCGCATGATCGGGTAAGCGGCGTGGGTGACGAAGACCGATCCCAGCAGATGAACCCGAAGGACGAACTCGAAGTCGTCGAGGTCCATTTTGTGGAACGACTTGTCGCGAACGATGCCGGCGTTGTTGATCAGGATATCGACGGTGCCGAACGCATCGACGGCGGCCTGCACAATGTTGGCTGCGCCGGCACGGTCGGCGACGCTGTCGTAGTTGGCCACGGCTTTGCCACCCGCCGCGGTAATTTCGGCGACCACGGATTCGGCCGGCGCCTGCGAACCGCCGCTGCCGTCGATCGCGCCGCCGATGTCGTTGACGACGACTTTGGCGCCGCGCGCGGCCAGCGCCAGCGCATAACAGCGTCCCAGCCCGTGTCCGGCGCCAGTGACGATGGCGACCCGATTATCGAAGCGAATAGTCATGAGATTACCCCAACCTGGCCGCTTGCGGCGGCTCTGTTCGTTCAAGCCCGCGAAGAACGGGGCCGTTTGCAGCGGCCCAACGCGGCAAGGGAGGGAGCTTTCCCGGTTCGCGCGATTCAGTCAACCGGCTGGCTCAAGCGATCTGTTTTTGCGCTGAACCGAGCCGGTATCCGCGCAGTTTCCAGCGCGATGGGCCACCACTCCGGCGATCACCGAATTGCGCGTGGATTTTCTGCGCCTCACACGTTAGCTTGCCGCGCTTAATTCGATGTCCGCGCGATTGCGGCGTCGATTGGGCATAGAGGCGTGTTAAGGCTTGAGCGGATGAGACGAAATGGCTGAGTTGGACTGGGTACAGTATTGGTTCATGTTTCCGGTTTCGATCGGAATCGCGACGACGGCGATGCTGAGCGGCATCGGCGGCGCGGCCATGTTTATTCCGATCTTTGTGATCATTTTTCCGCTTCTGGGGCCGGAATACCCACTGACGACGGCGG
>JAPUHN010000286.1 GCA_027297685.1 Alphaproteobacteria bacterium
TCGCAACGTGCCGAATGCCGCATCATCGTACATCTCAAGCCCATTAATATAGCTCTCAGTGTGGCCGGTGTTGATCTCATCGATCGCCACCGAAGACGCCACGGAGTAGGAGTCCGTCTCCACATCGACGCTGAGCTACTGAAGGAAAAGGCTGTGATTGATGTGATCCACACCAGCCGCAGTCACTATCGCTCGGGACAGCTCTTCAGAGCTGTCATTCGACCAGTACGAGCCGTTCGTGATGGAGATAGGGCGCGACCCCTCACGTACTTTCCTAACACAATCCGGGCCGCAAAATCAGCGGTTCTGCTTGTGAGCTTCCAGCCATTCGCGGGCCATCACCTCGGCCCTGGAAATATCGGTGGGCGTCATGTCTTTTTCGGCTGTCTCGCGGCTATTTGGTTCCTCGACGTAAACGTCCGCTGCATGTATGGCGAACCACATATACGCCGTGACATTGTCCTGCGGAACACCCCTACCATTTCTGTAAATCGAACTAAGTTCCAGCATCGCCTCTACACTCCCCTGCTCAGCAGCCAGCCGATACCACTTCAAGGCTTCGGCATAGTGCTGCGGTACGCCGTAGCCCTTGTCATACATTTTGCCGAGATAGTTCTGAGCTTTCGCATGTCCCTGCTCGGCTACCTAATTCGCTATAAATGGGGTGCCCAGCCCGGTTGACGGTGGTTCCTGCCCGGAACCACCGGTGGATAATTACCCCTCCAACCAGCACGCGAAGCATGGGAATGGACATGGGTAAACGTTATCACTTGTATCTAATGCACTGATAAACCACAAAATACGGCGGAGGCGCTAGCTTACGCCACCAAGATGGGGCTCGACCCGCACCAGGTCTATGATCTGGTCAATACCAGTGTCGCGCGCTCGCGCATTTGGGAGTTGCGGGCCAAGATGATGGTCGACGGCGACTACAAAACCTCGCGCGGCACTTACAATATCTCGCGCAAGGACGCCAAAATCATCGGCGCGATCGCCCAGGAAATCGAGGCGCCGGCGCCGGTGTTCAACGCCGCGCTGCAGATGCACTACGCCGCCATGGCCCAGGGTTATTCCTCCATGGACACCGCATCGCTGTACGAGGTCTACAAGCGCGCGGCGGGGATCGAGGATATCGTCGAGCCAGAGTAGACGGTGCCTAACCCTCTCTCGCCGGGAGAGGGTGGCGAGCAAGGCGAGCGGGTGAGGGACTGTGGAGCGAACCGTCGTTCAACAGCACGGCGAAAGTCGCTTCACAGGTTTTGCCTATGGTTGGTATTTCTTCGACCGGCTTACGCCGCGCCACCGGCGCGACGGTCCTGCCTCAGCACCCCAACCCTCTCCCGACGGGGGTAATAGTATACGTGACACACGCAAAACCCGCTGATCCAGAAATCACGGCCAAGATGATTGAGGCTGGACTGGTGGTCTTAGAGGAATCTGGCCGCCTTATCGGTGATCGAATTTCTTCTGCCGATGATCTGATAGTTCGAGAAGTTTTTCTTGCAATGCTTTCTTGTCGTCGTTGTGGATAGCGACGGCGATTTCATTGAACAGCATAACAGATTTATTCACCTTCCAAATTCCGTTTGCTACGCTTGTCACATCGTGCGCCGACATGCCAACAATTTGATTGCGGTTTATCTGTCTGGTTAGCCGATTTATGTCGAACATGACCGGTGTCAGTCGGACATAGGTTTTGTTTTTTGTTCCAACATGACCAATTGCCCCGTGTATGACCTTGTTTCTATTGGCTCTAGACCTGTCTAGTTGTTTTTTAAGAAGCTTCCATTCTGGTTCAACAGTGTCTTCTACGGTTGTGCCATCGATAAATGAGTAAAACGCCTGGTTTAGAATTTCAAAGCGAGTTTCGGCGTTGTTCGGAGCAAAATAAATTGCGTATCCCATTAAACCGCGGGTATTGATAATTGTATCAAGAAGTGTAGCTGCGTTAGATTCCAGCGCCGACCATCCAAGTGTCGTAGATAATATGGCTTCGTTTATTTCAGCACGGTCTTTTGCGAGTTTTTCTTGTATGGGGTTTTTAGCAACTTCGGGGTCAGACATTTAGGGGCTCTTATGGCGGTGCAGAAAAAACAAAAGCCTATAGAAAAAGACGCCCAGCGTCAGCGCGAGGATGAAATTCTCAAGCGGATGCTTGAAACGCCGCCGCAGCCTAAAAAGCGCAAAAAAGATAAACCCAAGAAAGATTGACTTGCTAGACTAAGACCGGCACCGTTTCGTGCATAGCGGGACGGAGGCAAAAATGCCGGATGGGACGAAAATTATCATCCGAAATGAGGATGATGCGTGGGTTGTGCTTGAGCGGGCACTCGACGGTGAATTTGACGATCTGGATGATATTAGTGTTGAGTTGGACGGATGGCCCTCGACAGACATGTGGCTTGGGGCCGGAAAGGCCGCCATCTATCCGGGTGTTATGCGCGGCTTTTTGGCGCTGCAATCGGGGCTACATCACAGCTATGGAATCATACAGAATGGCGACCCCTCGATACTTCGGCTCACCAATGAGGAAAAACGATTCTTAGAGATCGTGGTGCATGTAGATGAGGGAAGCTCAGACTATAAAGTTGATTGGCAAAAAGCACTCCATAAAGTAATTGAGAGAATGAGCGAAAAAATGGAGCCGAAGCATTGGATAGGTATTACATGTATATTAGGCGTCCTTTATTTTGGTACTTCTGGATACAAAGAATATCTTCAGTATCAAATGGAAACGCGAAAGGCAGAAATATCAGCAGAGGAGCAAGCAGCGCTTTTTGGTCATTTGCAGTTCATGGGTGCGCAAGAAACTGAACGAATGGCGCTGTTGAATCGAGCTTTAGACGAAATTTCCGGTCTTTCGGGTGTTGCTGATCAAAGCGATGAAGCAAAAAAGCAAGTGCTCCAATCCCTAAGCCAGTACGGGAATTTGAGTGTGGGTGGTATTGATCTTGCCCCCGATGACGTGAATGAGGTGCTCAAGCGCGCCCGTAGTCGCTCGGTCGAGCGCGAGCTGACTGGGGAGTTTTTGGTTCTTCAGGTGGACACGACAGCATTTGATGGATTTCGCGTACGGCTGTTGCACGTCGAAAGCGGCGTCGAGTTTTGGGCGCGGTTGTATGATGCGCTCGTTTCTGAGCCCCAGAGGCACATCATTCAGGATGCGGAATGGGGTAAGCATGCACTTTACGGGCGCGTGGATGTGACACAACGTGGCGACAAGATTGTAGACGCTATCATTCGTGAAGTAACCGAACCTGAAGTAGACGATATCGGCTAGTTGTTTTTGTGTCCTAACATCCAGTGCATCTCCCGGATAGCGCGACGAAAATCATCACCCGTTAAGCGACGTTTGGGAACCTCGCCCGCTATCAGCCCGCCGATAGGTGAGGCGCTTACCCTCGATGCCCTTTAGGGCTTTGTCGGCGCGTTCTGAGTCGGTGACCTCAAGGGCAGAACGCTCGTTGTAGCGAAAATCAAACTCCGCCAGATAGCGCTTTAGGTGCTGTTGCGAAACGTGATGGTAGGTGCCGTTGATCCCGCGCTTGAGGATTGAGAAATAACCCTCAACGGTGTTCGTGTGGGCATCGCCACGCACGTATTCCTCGATCCCGTGGTTGACGGTTTCGTATCCGGCGAACTCAGGCCCGATGATGCGGTACTGGCCAGCATCGTCGGTCATCAGGAATGATTTGCGGTCAACTTGAGTGCGAAGGATTGGGCGCAAGGTCTTGGCGTTGACGTGGGGGACATGATGCGAGCGGACAGAACCTCCGCGCTCGACAAGTGAGAACACGATCTGCTTGCCGACTGCGCCGATGTTCTTTGGATTGCGCTTGCTGCGATGTTTTGTGCGTTCCTTGCCGCCGATGTAAGTCTCGTCTGCCTCAACGATTTTGCCTTCACCACCGAGCGGGCCAAAGTCGGTTCCGGGTCGTATGGCCTCACGGATACGATGGGACATGAACCAAGCGGTTTTATATGTGACACCAAGGGTGCGATGCAGTTGATGGGCTGACATGCCTTTCTTGGATGACGCCAGCAGGTGAACGGCCAGCAGCCATTTGTGCAGCGGAACCTTGGAGCGTTCAAACAGCGTGCCGACAGTCACCGAGAACTGCTTACGACAGGCATTGCAGAACCACAGGCCCGCACGGCGTTCGCTCTTGATGCGTGAAGCGCGGTCAACAGTGCCACAGTGCGGACAATGCACGCCATCGGCCCAACGTACCGACTCAAGATGTTTGCGGGCTTCGGTGGCGTTCTTAAATCGTTTTGCTGTAATATCTGTCATGGCTCAATCCCTTGCTCACCTTTATATGGGGATTGATTTGCGTGTGTCAAGTATACAATTACCCCCGACGGGAGAGGGAGGGTCAAACGTCGAGGATCACATTCAAAATCGCCGTGCGCCCGCCTGAAACAGCTTCAAGCGCTTCGTCGAGGGCAGCAGGCAGGTCGGCCATAGTCTCGACCCGCCGGCCGAAACCGCCGAACGGGTGCACCAGCTCGGCATAGTCGAAATCCGTGATCGGATGGCCGTACCAGAGGTCATTGGCTGCCCCCACGCCGTCAGGATAGTAGTCCCGGTGGTTGTACTTCATCGCGGCGTAACCTTCATTGTTGAAGATAACGATGAGGATCGGCAGGTTTTCGTGCTGGGCCAGCGCGAGGCTTTGCACCACCGGATTATACATGAAAGTGCCGTCGCCCATGATCGAGATGACGGTTCGCTCGGGTGCGGCCAGTTTCACACCCAGCGCCACGCCCAAGCCCTGGCCCAGGCCGCCGGTGGTGCGGAAGTAGCTCTGCGGACCGCCGTAGCGCAGATGGGATAAAACCGCGCCGCGATGGGTAATCGTTTCGTCGACAAATATAGTGTCGTCGGGCGCCGCGGCGCTCAACGCCGCGCAAAGCGCAGCCGGCGAAATGGTGCTTTTTTCTGCGGCTTCCGCTTCGACAGCGCGCTCCGCGGCAATCCGCTCTTCGTGGGCCGCCGCCCAATGGCCGTGGCGGTCGGCAACCGCGGCCTCGTCGACCCCCGCCGCGCGTACGGCCTCGGCAAGCAGGGCCAATGTCGCGCCAGTGTCGCCTTCGAGAAAAATCTCGGCCAGATTGGGCTGGTAGACCAAATTGGGGCTGAACGGAACTTCGCCTACCGCTACCACGCGCGCTTTTTCCGGGCCGTGGCTTGGCGGGTACCAGGGCGCGCTACAATCGACCGTCAGCACGAGATCAGCCTCGTCGATCAACGCCGGGCGGTGATATCCCTGATGGAGCGGATGATCCTTGGGAAAGTTGGCGTAGAAGGCCCATCTCGCCTCGACCACCGGAATCGCCAGCAGTTCGGCGAGTTCGACCAACGCGGCGTATGCCGCCGGGTCGCGTCCGGCGGTCTCGGTAATAATCGCCGGCCGAACGCTGGCGGTCAGCATTTCGGCGACCTGCTCAACATCGGCTGCCAGCGCGGCAGTTTTTGGCGCCGGTGGGGCCTCGCGTAAATCAGCCGGAGGATCCCAAGGTTGCGCCATATTCTCGATCGGTACGCACATATAAACCGGGCCGGCGGGCGTGCGTTGCGCCAACTCACCGGCGCTGACTAGTTGTTGGAACATGGTGGATATACTGCCGACCTGTTGGGACCACTTGACCAGCGGCTCGACGAGCCGGACCGGGCCGCCGACGGCGCTCAAGATCGATTGCCATTGCGCACCCGGATCGAAGTCAGGGTTATCGCCGTAGCTCAGCGATTCGCCGGAAACCACGAGCATTGGTATGCCGTGGCGCTGCGCGTAGTCGATGCCCATAGTGCCCTGCAACAGCCCGACGCCGGTGTGCAGCATGACTGCTTGCATACGCCCGGTGACATAGGTGTAGCCAATCGCCAGATTGACCGCCAGCGTCTCGTGCGCACAGCTAAGGTAGGTCGGGCCGGGCGAATTGGTGAGCTTCTGGCTGGCCAGCGCTTCCCAGACCGCGCCCCATTCCGAACCCGGCGACGACATGACATAGTCGACACCCAGGCTTCGGAACGCCTGCAGGACCGCTTCACCGCCATCGGTTTGATTTCTCATCGTTAGATCCCTTCTTACCCGAACCCCACCTACCTGAGCCCCACGCCACCATACCAATTTCGGTTGCCTGGCCATAGCGGGGGCTTGTGCTCGCGGGTCCATCCGTGAAACGTTCGTAATCCATAAAATCAACAGCCGTTGCAACGGCGTCCGGGCTTCCCCGCTATCGAGTTACCGATGCCTGCATCTGAACAAGATTCCCCACAAACGCCTGCGCAAGCCCTCCAGGGGCTCAAGGTCGTCGAATGCGCCACCGTCATCGCAGCGCCCTTATGCGGCCGGCTGTTGGCCGATTTCGGCGCCGAAGTCATCCATGTGGAGCACCCGGAAAAAGGCGACGATTTGCGCCACTTCGGGTTCACCATCGATGGCGTCAATCCGTGGTGGAAGTCTTACGCCCGCAACAAAAAGACGGTGACGCTGAATATTTCCAAACCCCGGGGCCGCGAAATTCTGTTTCGCCTGCTCGAAGACGCCGACATCTTCGTCGAAAATTTCCGCCCCGGGCGCCTCGAGGAATGGGGCATCAGCTACGAGATACTGGCCGAAATCAATCCGCGCCTGATCATGGTACGGGTCAGCGGTTTCGGTCAGTACGGTCCCTATAGCAGCCAGCCCGGCTTCGGCACTTTGATCGAGGCGATGAGCGGGTTTGCCCACCTCACCGGCCAGCCCGACGGGCCGCCGACCCTGCCCCAATTCGCGCTGGCCGACAGTTTCGCTGGCTGTTACGCCACCATGGCGGCCATGTTCGCGGTCTACCACCGCGATGTGATTGGCACCGGCAAGGGACAGATGATCGATGTCAGCTTGTGGGAAAGCCTGTTCTCGATGCTGGGGCCGAACGTGCTGGTGAACCAGCTGACCGGCCAGCCGCCGATACGCACCGGTAATCGAACCACAACGTCGGCGCCGCGCAATATCTACCGCACCAAGGACAACCGCTGGGTCGCTCTCGCCGGTTCGACCCCGGCCACAGCGATCCGCTTGTTCAAGGCGATCGGCATGCCCGAACTCGCTGACGACCCCCGCTTTGCAACCAACCGGGACCGGTTGCAGAACGTCGAGGCGCTCGATGCCATAATGGACGAATGGATCGGCGCCCGCACCCTCGACGAGGTGACGGTACAACTTCGCGAAAACGCCGTTCCGGTGGGGCCAGTCTTCGATGTCAGCGACATTATCGGCAATCCCCACGCCCAGGCCCGCGCCATGGTGATCGACAGCCCCGACGGAGACGGGCCGCCGCTGAAGATGGAAGGCGTGGTTCCCAAAATGGCCGGCACCCCCGGCGCGGTGCACCATGCTGGACGCGAGATGGG
Organism: Alphaproteobacteria bacterium; assembly: GCA_027297685.1. Taxonomy (GTDB): domain Bacteria; phylum Pseudomonadota; class Alphaproteobacteria; order UBA6615; family UBA6615; genus JAPUHN01. The sequence continues at coordinate 7,397 of JAPUHN010000286.1, forward strand.
CGCCGATAACGCAGAAATCTTCGAACGGCGGCTCGGCCTGTCGGATGAGGAGCTGGCGGCGCTCAAAAGCGACAACATTATATGACGGCCCTGGCCGAGCCCGGCAGGAGAGCCCCATGAACTACCCGTTGATTACCCTCTACGTGCCCGGCACCCGGCCGGAACTTGTCGAGAAGGCGGCCCGTTGCGCGCCCGACGCGGTGATCATCGACTTGGAAGATACGGTACCGACCGACCGCAAGGTTCAAGTTCGCCAGGACATCGCCGACATTCTTCCCAGCGTCGCCTTGCCGGTGCTGGTGCGGGTCAACAACGATCCGGACTTTCTCGAAGCCGACCTCAAGGCCATGGTCAGCGAACACGTCTACGGGTTGTTTCTGCCAAAAGCCGAAGACCCGGCGCAGATACAACAGGTCGACGCGATAATGGGGCAAGCCGAGCGCGAGCGTGGGCTGGCGGCGGGATCGGTGAAACTCATGCCGATGATGGAAACGGCGCTAGGCGTACTCCGTTGCTTCGAACTGGCAACCGCGGCACCCCGGGTGGAGAGCGTCTCCTTCGGCAGCGCCGAGGACGGCGACCTGCAAGGCGATCTCCAATGCGCCTGGTCGATCGAGGGAACCGAACTGCTCTACGCCCGCTCGAAAGTACTGCTCGACGCAAGAGCGGCGCGGCTGCCCTATGTGCTCGACGGCGCCTACAGCGACATCAAGAACGACGAGGCGTTGCGGACCGATTGCCAGCTCTCCAAGCGCCTCGGCTATGACGGCCGCACCCTGGTCCACCCCCAGCAAGTGCCGGTCGCCCGCGCAGCCTACGCGGCGAGCGCCGAAGAACTCGACTACTACCGCCGGCTGATCGCCGCCTTCGAGGCCGCCGAGGCCGATGGATCGGCCGCCATATCGCTCGACGGAAAGTTGGTCGACTACGCCATGTACAAAAAGGCGCAAACCTTCATCGGCGAAAAACGAACGGCATAAATTTCCTCGAACCCGGAGTAAGACCAAACATGTCCACCCCCGAAACCATCGACAGCTCCGGCTATCCCCTCGCCTTCAAAATGCGGCAAGGCGGTGCCCGATCACCGCTCCTGACAACTGAGAAAGCGCGCGATGTCTTCGTGGCGGAGGCGCGATCCCTGACCAGCTATCAAAAAGAAGCTGTCGTTACCGAAGGGGCCGGCGGCAGCGCTTGGCGGATGACCACCGACGAGGGCAAGCACATCAAGGGGACCGACCTGGCGCCCTTTCCCTTGGGCTTTTACAACGCCGGGCTGCACGCCGATTTGTTGCGGCGAATCCTCGTTATTGCCCGGGTGCGCGGAATGGCGCTGCCCGACGTGGAAATTAAGCTGCAGAATTTCTACTACCTGGATGGCTCGTTCGTACGTGGCGACGGTGTCGGCGGCGCCGAGCCCGCCAAGATCGACGTCAAGATCCAGTCCGAATCCCCACCCGATCAAGTGGCGGCGCTGGTCGAAGCTGCGGTCCGCGCCTCGCCCGCGCTGGCGACAATGCGATCGGCCGTCACCAACACCTTTGCCATATATATAAACGGCCGCCGCCGCGAGGTGACGACCCTGAAGAACTCGACAGAGCCCGACGCCGCCGACCCGTTCCTGACCTATCGCCAACCGCCGTCACCCCTCGACGGCACCAACGATTTGCCCGACCTCATTCGTAAGACCGGCGAGGTGCGAGACGGCGACATCGTCGATGTGAGCGACGGCACGATCCGGCGCTTGGTGCGTACCGTGACCGGCACCAGCCGGCTGCTCGACCCGGCCGGCATCACCGAGACCGACACCTGGCTGGAAATACCCGGGTTGAGCCACTTCGCCTTCAAGACTGACGAACGGGCGGCGGTAGAGGCCGCAGACGAAGGGGGACCTAGCGGGCTGGCGCTGATCGCGGCCGGCATCGTCTTTTGCTACATGACCCAGCTATCGCGCTATATCCTGCATCAGAAATTCGATATCAGCGGCGTACGTATCGTCCAGCACACGCCCTTCGCGCTCACTGGCAGCGCCGCCGACGGCACCTGGACCGGCAGTATCGAGCCGGTCGACACCCACCTGTTCCTAAACGGCGGCGAGGACGACGCGGCCCACGAGCGCCTGATGACCATCGCCGCCAACACCTGCTATCTGCACGCCACGTTGAGCGCCCAACTTGATCCCATGGTCTCGATCGAGCACAACGGCAAGCTACTCACACGGCCGGTCGATATCGCGGCCACGGGCGACTAGCGCAGTATCCCAAGCCGATGCAGGACATCGTAAGACTGGCCCCAGCTGGGCAAAAAAGCTGCTATAGCGGCCAACATGTCTACCGCTCGGATTAGGACACGGCGATCCGTTCGGCCTTGACCCGGCTCCACCGCACAATCGCGATAGCGCAGCCCCCGGCGACAAAGGCGGCTAGCGCCAGCTTAATATCGCTAAACGGGATAAGCGGGCTATCGCCCGGCGTGGCCAGCAAAAGGCCCGATACGATGAACAGTCCCCGCGCAATCCAGCTCAGCACTGGATGTTTGCCCAAGTCGCCGATACCCACAACGTATCCCTGCAAGGCGCCGCCAATAAGGACGACGCCGGCGACAGCCTGCAAGGTCGCCAGCACAATGCGATCGACAGGCGCCTGTAAAATAAACGCCGGGTCGAGCACGAAGAAAAACGGAACGAAGTAGATGATGCTGCCAAGGCGCATCGCCTGAAATCCGGTACGCATCGCACTGGCGCCGGCTATGCTGGCCGCCGCGAATGCTCCGAGTGCGACCGGTGGCGTGATGTAGCTGACCATGCCCCAATAGAGGATAAACAGATGGACCGCCAGGGGGTTGAGCCCGCCCGCGATCAGGGCCGGAGCGAGGACGATGGCGAGGAATATATAGGCCGCGGTCACGGTCATGCCGATGCCGAGAATGAAACTCGTTACCGCGCCGGTAGCCAACAGAATTAACGGGTTGCCGCCGGCAATGAAGATCAAGTCGTTGACCAGGGTGCCGGCCATTCCGGTAATCGACAGCGCGCCGACGATGAGCCCGACGCCGACCAGGATGGTCGTAATCTCGGCCAGCAGTTTGCCTGTCGATAAAATGAACTCCTTGAGTTCTGCCAGACCCCATTTGTCACGCGACACGATCTGGTTGATCACGATCAACAGCACGGTCGCATAGAATGGCGCCAACGCCTCGCGCCTCATGAACACGAGCATGACGATCAACAGCACAAATACAACGATGAAATACCAGCCACGCCGCAGCGTTTCGCCGAATTTAGGCATCTCTTCCCGCGGCATACCAGGCATGTTGATGCGCGCGGCAAGCGCATCGATTTGGACGAAAAGCGCGAGATAATAGAGGATCGAGGGAATGATCGCGGCGACAGCAATCTCGATGTACGGAATCTCCAGAAACACGGCCATGATGAAAGCGGTCGCACCCATGATTGGCGGCATCAGCACGCCGCCGGTCGATGCACAGGCCTCGATTCCAGCGGCTTGCGAGGGCGTGAAGCCGGTCCGGCGCATCGCCGGGATCGTCATCACCCCGGTCGTGACCACGTTGGAGATGACGCTGCCACTCATCGAACCCATCAGGCCCGAGGCAAAAATAGCGACCTTCGCGGGCCCGCCACGCACGTGGCCGAGAAGAGAGAACGCAATATCAATGAAGAATTTTCCACCCCCGGTGTGGGTCAACGCGACACCGAAGACGAGGAAACCGATCACCAAATTGGAGAGTGCTCGCATGGGGATGCCCAGCAGGCTCTCGTTGCTCATGGTGTGATAGGCAGCGGTGTCCGCAAGCGTACTGGGCAGTCCCGACAGGAAGGTCGGCATCGTGTCGGCAAACAGCGGATAGAACGAGATCACAGCGACGATGGTAAATAGCGCCATTCCGCCAGTGCGCCGCGTCGCTTCAAGAACGACGAACCATAGCAAGTACCCGACGACGACGATTCTATCCGGCGCACCCATCTCCCATCCCCGGTCGAGGATCGTTTCGGCTTGAACGAAAAAAAACAGGATGGCCGCAAAGGTCAGGCCGGCGAGGGCAATGTCATACCAGGGCACGCGATCGCTCGGCGCCTTTTTGCTGACCGGGAAGACTAGGAACACCAGTGGTACCAGCATCCCCATCAGCGCATACTGATAGTGGTTATCGAGCAGTATGTGCCCGACGAAAAAACCAAAATTGAATAACTGATTGACCGCGAGCAACACCGCCACGACGGTGGCGGCCATCATTAGCGCGTTCCATCCGCGTGACAGCCGGCGGTGGCGGGACGAACCCGCCACCGTTGTTTCGGCCTTGTTATTTCCGGTCACTTCCAGATTGGGTTAAAGCCGTCTTTCTCCAACGCGGTGGCTCGGACCTCCATCCAGCTTTTCTTGAAGGCCTCGTCGTCCGAGATATTTTTGGCCGCCATTGTCTTCCATGCCGCCGCCAGCACTCCCTGACGCTTGACCAGGTTATCATTGTGCGCCTGCATCTCGCTCGACCAAACCCCGGCTTCCTTCCAATATTTGATCGCCGCGTCGTGGTATGGCACCGCCCACTGGAAGGTTTGCCGGTCGGTTGCCCAGCCCTTCATTGCGGGCATTGCGCTCTCGTAGTTGGCGTACTGGCTGTGCACCGACTTGGTCATCGAATAGACCAGACCGGAATCTTGGTCGGCGCGCGTAATCAGAATCGGATACGGATAGGCGGCACCAACGTGCGGTTTATCCGGCGAGATACCGCTACCCGCTGTTGCGGTGTGCTTGATAAAATAGGGTGCGACCTTCAGCAGCCGCTGCCAGCCTTCTTTATCGTCGGCGGGCAGTGTCGGCCAATGGATGCCCCGCGGCGATGCTTCGAGTTTCTTGGTGGGACCCGAAATCGTCGAGGCAAAGGCCGCGTCCACCTGGCCATTGACCATGCCTTGCCAGGATGCGCCGTACCCGGGAAATTGCACAATTTTGACATCGTCCCAAGTCAACCCGCCGAAGGCCAACATCGCTTCCATGCCGATTGTCAGCGCCGGCGAGGAACGTACCACAGCGACCCGTTTGCCCTTCAGGTCGGCAAAGGTCTCGATGCCGGCGTCCTTGGCGACAGCTACGCCGAGATTGGCATCCGATGTTGCCGACGCCAGCAGGCGCAAGGGTGTTGGGCCCCACTCGCGGCTGGCGAAATTGAACACGCCTTCCGATGCGAAAAACGTGCCGGCGCCATTGGCGACAAACTGCACCTTGTTCCTCATCAGCGGCTGCAGGCGCGAGATATCGTTCTTGCCAGGCACCACGCGCAGGCTGATTCCGTAAGCATCCTTCAGCGCCTTGCCGATGGCGACCGACTGGTTGTAGCCCGTGGTTCCGGTGTTGTAGGCGCTCCAGGCCACCGTATCGGGTAGCTTCACCTCGGCTGCCGAGGCAGCCATCGGTACGGCCAGTACGGCAATGAAGCCGCCCAGCTTAATAATTGACCTTGCACTCATCTTGACCTCCCTCTTTCGGAATATTGTTCACCTATTCGATCGAAAACCCCGTGATATTTTATTCGGCGAAGCGGTACTATCCCGGCTCACCTTTTGATGTCCACGCAATCCACTAATTTGACATTTCCCGGACATCGTTCTTTTTGCTGCCAAAACGTTAGCATTGATAATCATTGTCAGAAATCCGACTTTCCTCCTACCGGTAGGATTCAGGATTTCCAGATCGGAAATCGCATTAAAAACTATTTTAAGGACCGGAACCGGCGCCCGCGGATTGAAATTTGTCGCCGGTTGCGCGATGCTGGCGCATGCGCTGGAAGAGGCTGTTGGAGGCAGATATGACGATCGAAATGATCACCGAAAAGCTCACCGGGCCGGGCGTCTGGTACGGGTCGGAAATCCAAGATGATCAAAGCTGGATCATGCGCCTCGACGGAGACGACGTGGCCGAGATCGACGCCGCGCTCGCTGCGGTAAAGCAGGCCGGCCTGCCGATCCCGTTCCCGGCCAGCGCGTTTCCGCTGCCGACCGTGGCGAAGAAAATCGATGCGCTGATCGACTTCGTCAGCCACGACAAGGGGCTGACGCTGGTCCGCGGCCTACCGCGCGAGCGTTACAGCGACGACGACTGCGAGCGCATCTACTGGGGCATCGGCGTCCACATCGGCACGCCGGTCTCGCAGAATTCACGCGGTCATGTACTGGGCCATGTGCGCGACGAGGGCCGCAGCATAAACGACCCCAGCGCGCGACCCTACCAAACCGCCAGCAAGATGGATTTCCACTGCGACCTGATGCCGGTCGACATTCTGGGCTTGTTCTGCGACCGCACCGCCAAGTCGGGCGGCGAGAGCTATGTCGTCAGCGCGCAGACCGTGCACAACGTGATGCTGGCCGAGCGGCCCGACTATCTCGAAGCGCTTTACCAGCCGTTCAACGTCGACTGGGCCGATGAGGAGCCGCCGGGTACCCAGCCCTGGTATACGATGCCGATGTTCAGCGCACACGGCGGCAAGGTTACGTCACGGATCACCAGCCGCCGGTTCGTCCAAATGGTCACGCGCCATGGCGAACAGCTCGCGGCGAGCAAAGTGCAGCTCGAGGCAATCGACTTCGCCCAGCAGGTGGCGCAGCGGCCCGCGCTGCGGTTCGCCATGACGTTTCAAGAAGGCGACATGCAGTTCCTCAACAACCTGACGACGCTACATGGCCGCTCGGCCTTCGAAGACACCGACGAAACCGCGAGCCAGCGCCACCTCCTGCGCATGTGGATCGCCCTGGACGACGCTAAACGGCGGTCGCTATCGCCGCTACTCGACGAGCGCTACAGCTGGGTCGAGCGCGGCGGCATTCCGCAGAAATATGCCGCCTAGTGCAGGCGCAAACTAAACACCATCAGAGAAGGAATTAGCTATGTCACAGCGTCTGCCGGGCCTCACCCACGAAGAAGCGACGGGAACCGCCAAAATGGTGTTCGAGGCGTCGGACCGTTTTCTCGGCCGTACTTCGAATTTGGTGCGCATTCTGGGCGCCCACAGCCCCTATCTAGCCCGTTGGTTCCTCGGCTTCGTAGGCGCAGTACGTCAGCCCGGCCTCGGCGCGACCACCGATGCGCGCCTGCGCGGCCTCGCCAACATCAAGACCTCGATGGCCAACGCTTGCACCTATTGCACGGCGCACACCTCGATTTTCGGCCAGGGCCTGGGCATAACGGAAGAAGAGTTGGAAGCGTTGCAAACCGATGCCTACAAGACCAGCGCGCTGTTCGACGAGCGCGAAAAGGCGGTGATCGCCTGGTCCGAGGCGATGACCCGCAACACCGCGCAGGGCGACAAGGCGATCTGGGAAGAGCTGAAGCGCCATTGTACGGACGTCGAGATCGCCGAGGTGTCGATGGCCTGCGCCATGTTCAATATGATCAACCGGCTCAACGACTCGTTCTGGACCGAACTGGAAACACCGGAATACAACGAGAAGCAGTGGAACGCGGTGTCGGACTTGTCGATCGACGACATCGAGGCCTACGCCGGCGGCTTCGCCCCGGCCGGCCAGGCGCAGCGCAATCAGCCATAGTCGATTGGCCGGACGACCAAGTGGGGCTATTTGGATCGCCAATCGCGGCATGACCGGATTTGGAATTTGGTAGGCCGGCCGTGTCCGCTTCCGGAACAAGCACACGGTCCTCGACGAAGTTCGGGTCAGCGCGTTGTGCCGACTGACGACCGTTTGGAACACGGTCGCGTTTGATGGCTTTCCGACCGAAATGGATATTCGCGGCTTGGCGGTGTACGCCTGCTTATGAACATCCCGCTGGAATTTGGAAGAGGAAAACGCGCTAGTTTCGAATTTTTGGTCAGGGATCGATCCTATAG
>JAPUHN010000287.1 GCA_027297685.1 Alphaproteobacteria bacterium
ATGCAGCCGTTGAAAATCTTAGCTTTCGCCATCGGTGCGATACCAATCGCTGCATTTCTCCTGACGCTTTTCCTGACCAACGGCGCGCCGTTGAGGCCACTCACTCCTGGGGAGGAGAGCGGACCGGCCGCTGCAACACGGGCACTGCCGCAGGCCAAACCAGAACGAGCCAATTTAGAACGGCATGGCAGCGTTGCGGCGGCCGGTTTCCAAAAAGCCGATGGGCGATTGGCCGGAAATTCGGACGCAGAGGGCGGATTTCTACCGGGAGGAGACACTGAACCGGCTTTCGTGGTTAACAGAGACCGAGACGCGCAGCTCTTTATGACCCTGTTCGGCGCCCCTCATGCGGGTCTACCGCCGCCGCCCTAACCCCTTGAAAAATTTACATTCGAGCCCATTTATCAGCGTGAACAGGGCCTTTAGAGGTCTGTTTTTAGGGTGCCAGAATTGGGCCCGGAGCGTTCCGTCTGCGCTGATGCTTGCGCCGACGGCCCGTACTCGCTCATCGCCTAGAGGAGTAACGGCATGTCCCGTATATCCCTACTCAATAGTCCCTTATTGCTGGGGTTCGATGAATTCGAACGCACGCTCGAGCGCATAGCGAAAGCGCCAGCCGAAGGCTATCCACCGTACAATATCGAGCGTACCGGCGAGGACAAGTTGCGCATTACACTTGCCGTGGCCGGGTTTACGCTCGACGACCTCGATATCCTGCTCGAAGATAACCAGCTCACCATAAACGGGCGGCAAGCCGCAGAAGACCAACGGGTCTATCTACATCGAGGCATTGCGACACGGCAGTTCAAGCGCAGCTTTGTTATTGCCGAAGGTGTGGAAATAACCTCCGCGGTTCTCGATAACGGCCTTCTGCATATCGATCTGCGGCAGCCGAAACCGCAACGCACTGCGCGGAGTATCAAGATCACGTCGGGCGGTAGCGCCGCCAAAGGCGCGACCATCGACGTTTCCGCTAAAGAAGCCTGAATTGAGCCTTTTGAGAGGATTGCGACATGCAACAGAACCAAGAAGATACTTGGCAGCTTCTGCCACCCGAAGAGTTTGCGGCGCTGGGCCTGGAAGATCTGGCCTACGTAAAACCCAAGCCGGCAGATGGACGTAAATTGTATGCCATTCACACCGCTGACGGCAGCGAGGTTGCGGTTGTCGAGGGCCGTGAACTGGCCTTCGCCACCATCACGCAGAACGAACTTGAGCCACTCAGCGTCCACTAGAGCAGTATCCAACCAGATGGAACCATTCTGTCGGCGATCGGAGATCGCGTCTCGAAGAGTGGAGGTCGTCGCCTAAATTGAAACGGCTATCGCTCTAACTGGCGGCCCGGAGATTGGGGTTCGTATCGGGCGCTTGCGACAGTAAAGCGTACAGGGCGTCACGATTGTTCGCACCCCGCAGTTTTTCGCAGAGGGAAGGGCCGCGCAGTAATCGCGATATGCCCGCCAGCGCCTTTAAATGATCCGCGCCAGCTCCTTCAGGAGCGAGGAGCAGAAAAATCAGGTCGACCGGCCGGTCGTCGATGCTGTCGAAATCGATCGGTTTTTCGAGGCGCGCAAAAAATCCGTAAATTCGCTCGAGTCCCGGCAACCTGCCGTGGGGAATCGCCAGGCCGTCGCCGACCCCTGTTGTGCCGAGGTGCTCGCGCTCGAGCAGAACCTCGACTATTACACGCTCTTCTTGCCCGCAAATGTCAGCGGCGTATTTCGACAGTTCCTGCAGCGCTTGTTTTTTGCTGGTGACTCGAAGATCGGCGATAACACTCTCAACCGTCAGCAGTTCGGATACTTCCATAAAAACTTTCTCTCCACATTATCCGGCAACACTGGTTGTGCCGCGGCAATCAAATTAGTTTGCGCCTGGGTCTATCCAGCCGACGTTGCCATCGGAACGCCTGTACACGACGTTCAATCCGCCATTGCCGGCATTGCGAAACACCAATGCGGGAACATCGGCGAGGTCCATGCGCATGACAGCCTCGGAAACGGTCAGATTTTCAATAACGGTTTGGTCTTCGGCGACGATTACGGGATGGTCTCCAGTCTCGCCGACGTCATCCGCGTCGTCTGCGACAGGCTCGTAGGGAGCCAGGATATATTGCTGCGCCCGTTCGCTTTCAGCGTGTTCACGCGCCGCGTGGTGATCGCGCAGCCGCCGTTTATGGCGCCGAAGCCGTTTACCCAAATGTGCCGTGGCGACATCGAAAGCGGCGTAGGCGTCGTCCGCCGATTCGTGCGCCCGAACATAAATATCGCGACCGATATGGACGGCCAAGTCGGCGCGTATGGTAAAGCGTTCGCGCGTCAATACGACCGATGCATCGATCGCTTTGCCGAAATACTTCTCGACGATGGCCTCTAGCGATTCGGTAATGTGGGCGCGCAATGCGTTACCAACATCGAGTTGGTGGCCGGAAATATTTATGTGCATCGAAACCTGATAATCGGGACTGCGTCGAGACATTATCTGGACGATAAACGTGTTACTGAGAAATTGGCGCTGCTCTTCATCGCATTTACGGTGGAATCTGGCCTCTCCGTTTGGGTCGGCCGGTCCCCATGATCAGAGCAAATCATTATCGTATGGCGCCGGTTTATCGGCGGCCGGAACATAGTTACGGCCCGCATTGCTGTCAATAGCGCAACCCGACACAGCATTACACTCGAAGGAACCAAACAAATTCTTATTAAGCTATTGAAATATAACCTATAAATAGGCGTGCGCGCGCTTAATGCGCCGCCGCTGCACGGAAGACGGGATGCGCAAGGCGTCGCGGTATTTTGCCACCGTCCGCCGGGCGATATCGACACCGTCGGACCGCAGAATTTCAACGATTCGATCGTCGGAGAGGACATTCTTAGCCGTCTCGGCCTCGATCAATTCTCTAATTTGATGACGTACCGATTCGGAGGAATGGGATTGACCGGCTTCGGTCGCGCTGATGGCCGTGGTGAAAAAATATTTGAGCTCGAACAGACCGCGTGGGGTCATGACGTATTTGTTCGCTGTTACCCTACTAACCGTGCTCTCGTGCATCTCGACGGCCTGCGCGATGTCGTTTAATACCAGCGGCTTCAGATGCGCCACGCCCTTTTCGAAGAATGTGTCCTGCTGACGTACTATTTCGGTGGCCACCTTCAGGATTGTATTGGCGCGCTGGTCCAACGCCTTTACCAGCCATCGCGCCGTCTGCAGATTTTCCTGCATATAGCGCTTGTCCTGGCTCGATAATTTTTTGGCCGATATTTCGGCATAGTAATGCCGGTTGACGAGAACACGTGGCAAGGTCTCGCTGTTGAGCTCGATAATCCAGCCGCCCTTCGCTTTGGCGCGCACGAAAACGTCGGGCGAAACCCATTGAGTTACTTCGTGATGAAACGCCGAACCGGGCTTGGGATTTAGCATTTTCAGCTCGGCGATCATTTCCGCAATGTCTTCACGATCCACCCCGCAGGCCGATTGCAGCGCGGCGATGTCGTGATTCGCCATCAAGTCGATATTATCGAGAAACGCTTGCATGGCCGGGTCGAGACGATCGCGCTCGCCCAGTTGCAATGCGAAACAATCGACAAGATCGCGCGCGAAGACGCCGACCGGATCGAAGCATCGCAACTTGACGAGAACCGGATCAATCTCGGCCACCGTGCAACCGAGTTGATCGGCAATCGCGTCCACCGTTGTCGCAAGATAACCATCCTCGTTCAGGGATTCGATCAAGGCTTGGCCGATTAAACGCTCTCTTTGATCGGTAATATCGACGTTGAGCTGCGCGAGCAGATGTTCGCGCAAACTCGGCGCCTGGCCAACGGCCATGGCGCCGACATCGACGCTGTCAAAGCCTTGTCCACCGGAGCTCGAACCGCCGAAAGCACTTTCGCTCGCCGGGTTTAGCGTGTCGGCGCTGGCGGCGGCGGGCTGAAAGTCATCGGCCCAGACGTTTTCGTAGTCGGTATCGAGCGGCGGATCGCTCTCGGAGGCGGCTTCGCGTTGGGTTAACTCACCCACATCGGGCGGCTCCGGCCCATCGGTAAATTCGCCGCTATCAAGTTCGGGGGCGTCAACTTCAGAGGTTCCGGCTTCGGCAGCACTGTCGTCGTTGTCTGCGCCGGCAGCGGTCTCGTTCAACAAGTCCTCGCGCTCGAGCAACGGGTTTTGCTCGAGTTCGCCTTCGACGAAGGCTGCAAGCTCCAAATTAGGCAATTGCAGTAGCTTTATCGCCTGCTGCAACTGCGGCGTCATTACTGGTGCTTGCGTCTGCCGCAGGTTGAGACGCTGTGAAAGTGCCATAGTTTTAAGGTCTACAGGGTGAACCTTTCGCCGAGGTAAACACGCCGAACATCGCTGTGAGCAACGATTTCCGCCGGTTCACCTTCATAGAGTACGGCACCATCATGCAAAATATATGCCCGATCCACAATATCGAGCGTTTCGCGAACATTATGATCGGTGATTAATACGCCAATACCGCGGTCTTTGAGATGGCCGACCAGGTCGCGAATATCGGACACGGCGATCGGATCAATGCCCGCCAAGGGTTCGTCAAGCAGCATAAAATGGGGCCGGCAGGCAAGCGCGCGGGCGATCTCGACTCGGCGCCGTTCACCACCCGAGAGCGCCAGGGACGGTGTGCGACGCAGGTGGCTGATCGAAAATTCGGCCATTAAATCTTCCAGCAAAACCTCACGGCGCTCGATCTCGGGCTCGACGACTTCGATTACGGCGCGAATGTTCTGCTCGACTGTCAGCCCGCGGAAGATGGATGCCTCCTGCGGCAGATAACCGATGCCCAAACGCGCACGGCGGTACATCGGCAGATCGGTGATATCGTGGCCATCCAGCGAAATCGTGCCGGTGTCGGGTGAGAGCAGCCCAGTGATCATATAAAAACAGGTGGTCTTGCCTGCGCCATTCGGTCCCAGAAGCCCGACAACTTCACCACGCCGCACGCGAATGCTGACGTCGCGAACAACCGGACGCCTGCGAAACCGCTTGCCGATATTGGATGCGTCCAACCCTTCGTTTTCAGCCACCAACCGTGGAGCTGACGGGTCTTCCGGTTCCTGCCGATCAGATCGATCGTTCATTGCTGCGTCTTTCCGCTGTTATCGCCTTCTCGCTGCGCCGTCGGCAAAAAAATGCCGCGCACCCGTTCACCCGGTTTGGTGATGAGACGGCTTTGGCCAGTGTTCAAATTAACTTCCGCCCGGTCGCCATTCAACTGGGTTTCGCCGCGGGTGATCCGAACGTCGCCGGTGACGGTGGCCAGCCCTTCGTTGAGCCTATAATCGGCACGTTCGGCGGTAACGATGTCGGTTTTGGTCGAAATATGCACATTACCGATCGCCTCGATGCGCTCCAAATCCGACGAGCGTGCCGGCCCCTGATTAGCGGTAAAATGGGCCCTTAGCGTATTGGCACGCACGCGCCGGTCGCCGCGAATCGCCAGCGCGTCACCGCGGGCGATAGCTAGTTGCCGGTCTTCGTAATATTCCAGGCTGTCGCGGGCAATAATTGTGTCTTGCGCCGTAACCAGACGAACTTGCTGGCCGGTCATAATCAAAATGCCCTTGACGACGTCGTAGACTGCTTTATCGGACGTCGCCACTTCGGTGTCCGACATAATGCGAACATTGCCGTTGGCGTCGATCCGGTAGATTTCGTCGGAGCCCGATTCCGTCGACCGGTAATAGGCCACCAGTTCGTCGGCTTCAACGGTTACGCCGCCCTGACTGGCCCGGGCCTCGCCGCGGGCGATGTACACCTTATTGTTCCGTTGCCATTCGATCCCTTCGCTCGCCTCGATATGAATGGGTTCGCTATTGCCACGCCCGAAACCCAACGATTGGGCATGACCGGCGGTCGCGAACATCAGACCGGCGAGCGCCGCGATGAGAGAAGTGCTGGCCGCTCTCAACCTGGTCATTGATTTTCTCGCGCGCTGCGGTAGACAAGCATCTGCGATTTTCCGGTAAAAAGCACCCGCTCGCCACCCTCGAAGATTCGGAAGCCCTCTGATTTCAACGTTCCAAGCGGCCCCTGCCCTTCAACGGGATCGTCGCCCGAAGCAGACCGGTCGTTAAGATTGAACCGCGCCTTCGGGGTGCTGAATTCGTGCCCCGCGTCGTGGAACACGTTCACGTTGCCGACCAAATAGAGATATTTGGTTTCCTCCTCGTATTCGCCGTCAACCGCCGTCAGCGCAACCCATGTGCCATCCTCGAGAACAATGTCGGCCTTAGGTTGTTCGAGCCGATAGAATTCGCGCCCTCCCTCATTTTTAAGCGCGCTGGTTTCCGCGGTAATTTGAAATGGCCGAGATTTCGAATCGACGCCCAGGACACGCGCATTGAGCACCTGGGGACGTGAGGTTCCGATCGGACCTACTGCCTCAGGGATGCGGAATCGATTATCGTCAGAAGCAAATTCCGGCCAGGCAATGACCACTACAAGTAACAGCATCGCCAGACCGGGCAGGATGTACTTCATCGCCGCGACAAATCGGGACCGGCCAAAACCACCACGCTGTATTCGGGGGCTCAGGTCTGCGAACCTCTTCGACAGCGGCCCTGAGACGTCTGCTGAGGTTTCTTTCATCGTCGTTGATGGTGGTACTTCGGTCATCGGCGTCAGGTGATACCTGCCCGCAGGCAATCGTGCATATGCAGAATGCCGACCGGCACACCGCCGTCGACGACGAACAATACGGTAATGGCGTTGTCGTTCATGGTGCCGAGCGCTTCCGAGGCCAGGGCGCCCAATCGGATCGTCTTCGGCGACCGGGTCATCAACTCACCCGCCGTGGTCTTGCGTAAATCTGCGGACATGTGGCGACGTAAGTCGCCGTCGGTGACGATGCCGGTGAGGCGGCCGCCCGCATCGACAACACCGGCGCAGCCGAACCGTTTGTTGGTCATGGTTACGATAACATCAGACATGGCCGCGCCGGGCGCGGTTAGCGGCAACTCGTCGCCTGTGTGCATAATTTCGTCGACCCGCAACAAACCCTGAGCCAGTTTGCCGCCTGGATGCAGGACCTGGAAATCTTCGGCCGTGAAACCCCGTCGTTCCAATAAGGCGACCGCCAGCGCGTCGCCCATCGCCAACATCGCCGTCGTCGACGTCGTAGGCGCCAGACCCATCGGGCAGGCCTCGGCGATCGCCGGTAGGATCAGTGCACAATCGCTATTATCGGCGAGCGTGCTACCCAGTTTGCCGGTAATCGCAATTAACGGGATTCGAAAGCGCCGGCAATAATCCACCAGATGACCAAGTTCCGTCGTTTCGCCCGAATTGGACAGTGCCAACACGGCATCCGACCGGGTGATCATACCCATGTCGCCGTGGCTCGCCTCTGCCGGATGTACATAGTGCGACGGCGTGCCGATACTCGACAGTGTTGCCGAAATTTTACGCGCGATGTGGCCACTCTTGCCCATACCGGTGACGACGACCCGCCCGGTTACGGCAAACAGAATTTCCAGCGCTTGCGTAAAAGTGGCATCAAGAGCGTCCGACATGCTGCGCAGGGCGTCCGCTTCGAGCCGCAGCACACGGCGAGCGGCGGCCAGGTCGCTAGATAAAATTGCCCCGCGATCGTCGGCAGCGTCGTCCATAATCTCGGCTTTCTTCGGACGTGTCATTGAGGCGACAGTTTCATTTTGGGGTTTCGATAGTGGCCTTGTAAGTTTCGAGAATCGCACGCAAATCAAGCAGTTGCACTATGCGAGGACATCATTGAAAGGTCAACGCGATGCCCTTTGGGTGTCGAATGCTGCGCTAGCTGTGGGCAAAAATATCCTCTTCGGCCCAACCCGCCAAATCGAGCGCCGCGCGGGTCGGCAAAAATTCGAAACACTTGGCTGCCAAGTCAGTGCGATCTTCGCGCTCGAGCATCATATCTAATCGCACTTTCAAGTCGTGCAAATACAAAACGTCGCTGGCCGCATACTCCATTTG
>JAPUHN010000288.1 GCA_027297685.1 Alphaproteobacteria bacterium
TCTGGCTCGACACGCACAAGGTGCCGCGGTCTTCTTCCGGAATATGGACGGTTTCGACCTCGTTGCCGTCGGCCAGCTTGATCAGCCATTTATGGGTGCCGTCGATCGAGTCAAGGTCATGGGAGACCGCCGGCCGGGAGATCGAAAAGCGTTCGGCGAGCGCCGTACGCAGCGGTTTCGCCATGTTGGTCATGGCGTCGAAGTCGGCGACGCCGCGATTGTAGACCCATTGGAACAGTTGATCGCCGCGAAACCGCGGCTCGCCCAATTCGGCCATCGCGGCAGCCATCTCATCGCGGCTCATGCCGATCAAGTTCGGGCGCGCGTCTGCCGTCGGGTCGGGCGGGGCAAATATGTCGGGTGTCAACGGCATGGCGCTTGAGATAAGCCGCCACGGGCGTGGGAGCAACCGGAATCAGTGCCGGCGCCGTAATTCTAGGACCGTCCGCAGGCCTTATTCATGGCGCGATGGGCGGCGGTGACACCTTTCAAGGAATAGCTGTCGGTTGTCGGATTGTTACGGCTCGACATACCTTTCACGGTCATACGCGAACCTTTGCGCATCGCCTGGACGATATTGGCGTCGTCGTCGCCGCGGTAGGTCCAGGCGTTGCCGTCGCGGGTAAATAAACTCCACTCATTGCCGCCGATCTTTAATTCGACTTCCGTCTCCTTTTTGAAGGAATAGCCGGCATCGACCTGGACCACGTCGAACTCGTCCTTGGCCGGCCGGTGCCAAATCAGCAAAAAGATGTCGCCGCGTCGCGAGCGCAGGCTGGCCTCCTTGGGCTTGGAGACGATGTAGCAGAAGCGGTCGGCCTTGCCGCCGCGGGTATACGCCTCCCAATCGCCGAAGCGGCCGATCAGTTTGGCGTCCTGAGCATGGGCTGGCGTAGCGTCGATTGCGATGGTCGCCGCCAGCGCAACGCCGCTGAGCAATGCGGCAGACAAATAGTTGCGAATTTTCATGGCAGCCGTCCTAACAAAACTGAGCGAGTCTTGCAAAGGGTTGGTCGCAATCAATCGTGTGTGAAGGCCGATCTACGGTATCGGTACTAACCCGTGCGTTTGCGTCGGATGACCGGTTCACCGAATTCGTGCGCCGGCAGCGCCTCGGTCGGCCCGCCCGATCGCACCGGGCGCGGGGCATGGCGGCCCAATGTCAGCACGCGGTCGTACATGACAATTGCAGCAGCGACGCCGACATTGACGCAAAACCGGGTCGGTATCTTTACCGTATGGTCGCATAGGGCGAGCAAGTTGGGCGACAGGCTGCCGCGCTCGGGACCCAACACATAAGCGCAGCGGCTGGGATGGCGGAAGCTCGGCAGGTCGGCGGCTTCGTCGATCAGTTCGACCCCCACCAAGGCACAACCCTTGGGCAGCCGCAGGCCGCTTGCATCGTCGAATTCATATAGCGGCAGGTGTTCCAGCGCGTCGGAGGTATCGGACTTGCCGCCTTCGCCCTTCTGATAGGCCGCGCCGACGGTAAATACGAAACTGGCGCCGAAGGCGTGCGCCGAGCGCATGATCGACCCCACGTTCATCGCTTTCGAGATGCCCTCGACACCGATACCGAAATAGCCGCGTGTATTTGTCATGACAGGCGTCAAACTTGCACGGGCGGCGGTCACGAGGCAAGGTGAGCGCGGCTTCCACCGGAACAAAGAGGCGAGCAGATGCGGGCGATTTTATGTAGCGATTGGGGTGAACCCGAGACATTGACGCTCGGCGATGCGCCGTCGCCGGTGGCCGGACCGGACGAGGTGACCGTCCGCGTGCGGGCGGCCGGGGTTAACTTCGCCGATATCGTACTTGTGCGCGGCCAGTACCAGGAAAAACCGTCGCTGCCGTTTTCTCCCGGCCTCGAAGCGGCTGGCGAAGTTCTGACCGTCGGCGAGGGCGTCACCGGCATTTCGCCGGGCGACCGGGTCATGGCGGTATTGGGCGTTGGCGCGTTCGCCGAGGAGGCCGTCGCGCCGGTCGATGGCGTTTTCGCAATTCCCGAAGGCATGGACTACACCACTGCGGCGGCGTTCCCGGTCGCCTACGGCACTTCGCATTTGGCGCTTACCGAGCGTGCTGCGATGAAAGCCGGTGAGACGTTGCTGGTACTAGGAGCCGGCGGCGGTGTCGGGCTGACCGCGGTCGAATGCGGCAAGGCGCTGGGCGCCACCGTGATCGCCGCGGCATCGACGCAAGAAAAGCTCGACCTCGCGCAAGCGCACGGTGCCGACCATCTGATCAACTATGTCGACGAGGATCTGCGCGCGAGCGCGCGCAAACTCACCAACGGGCGCGGCGTCGATGTGGTCTACGATCCAGTGGGCGGCGATGCGTCGAAGGCGGCGCTGCGCTCGCTCGCCCCCTCGGGGCGCCTGCTGGTGATCGGTTTCGCCGCCGGCGATGTGCCGCAGATTGCGGCCAATTACCTGCTGGTCAAAAATATCAGCGTGGTCGGTGTCTATTGGGGGTGGTACCGCCTCAACGAGCCCGAATTGTTTCGCGCGTCGTTCGACGAACTGGCGAAATGGTACGCTGAGGGCCGCCTGAAACCGCATATTTCACAGGTGTTCCCGCTTGCCCGGGCGGCTGACGCGTTGGCGGTGCTGGAAAGCCGTAAGGCGACCGGCCGCCTCGTGATCGATATCGACGGTTAGCGCCGCACATGACCGACAGCGGCCGCCGCGACCAACTGGTGCAATCGCAGTACGAGGGCTACCCCTACCCCGAGCGCAATCCGGCGGACGAGAAAAAACGCATGAATACCGGCTCGCCGAGCAACCTGGCCGAAGTCAACCACTATGTGTTCGGCGGCCGCCGCGATATTTCGAAGCCATTGTCGGTTCTGGTTGCCGGTGGCGGCACCGGCGATGCCACCATCCAGATGGCGCAGCAAATGGCAGATTTTGGCGTGCCGGGCGAGGTGGTCCATTTGGACCTGAGCGAACCCAGTCAAGCCGTTGCGCAGGAACGGGCGAAGGTGCGTGAGCTCGATAATATACGCTTCGTACTTGGGTCGTTACTGGACGTCGCCGACATCGCGCCGGGTCCCTGGGACTACATCGATTGTTGCGGCGTGTTGCACCACCTGGAAGATCCGGTCGCCGGTCTGGCGGCGCTTGCAAACGTCCTCGCGCCCGACGGCGGCATCGGCATCATGGTTTATGGCGCGCTGGGCCGCATCGGTATCTATCATGTGCAGGATATGATGGGCGCCCTCGCGCCACCGGGTGAAAGCGACGATATAGATCGGGTTGCCTTGACCCGGCGGTTGGTCGACCATTTGCCTCCGACCGCCTGGCTGATCCGCAACGGGCTGGTGCGCGATGACAAGGATGGCGGCGATCCGGGTCTCTACGATCTGTTCCTTCATGCCCGCGACCGCGCCTACCGGGTGCCAGAGGTGCTAGACCTCGTTGCATCGGCCAAGCTGCGCCTGGTCACATTCATCGAACCCTACCGCTACGACCCGCTATTTCTGGTGCGCGACCAACAACTCAAGAAGGCGCTTGGCGCGCTCGACCCGCTCGAAGCGGCAGCCTTCGCTGAGCTTTATTTGGGAAATTTAAAAAAGCACGTGTTCTACGCCGTGCAGGCGGCTAATCCGGTGGCGCCGCCGCTACCGGACACGCCGGAAGCGATTCCGACTTTGGTTGGTCTGACCACCGAGGAAGCGGCGAAACAGATGCCGGTGGGTGGTAAGATCACCGTGTCGATGGAAGGTCATAAGATCGATATGTCGATGCCACCGCTGGCCCGCGCCATCGCGGCGCTCTGCGATGGCCGGCGCGATTTGTCGGCGATACATGGCGCCATCCACGAAAAGCGCGCCGACTTAGACTATGACGGCTTCAAACGTCAGTTCGACCAATTCTATGGCGTGATGAACGCGATCAACCGGATGGTGCTGCGGCTGCCAGCCGACTAGGCAGTCCCGCCGGCGGCCGTCCGCCGCCGCTCGACCGCCAGCACCATGCCCGCGGTGGTGACCGCGAGGCCGGCCCAGGCCAATGCGGTGGGTAATTCGTCGAGCAAGAAGATGCCGAACACCACCGCTAACGCCGGTGCGCCGGCTAGAAATACGGCGATTGTTGTTGCGCCGACGGAGCGGGTGGCGCGGGTCAGCAGAATGACGACGATGAGACTCGCAATCACGCCCTGGAAGCCCGCTTGTAAGGCGACTTCCCGCCATGGTGGGAAGACTTCGGCGCGTAACAACTGCGATGGCAGAAACAGCACCCACACGGGCAGATACAGTACTGCGCTGACAACGGGTACGGCGACGATCGTCTGGCGAATATCCGGCTGCCATTTACGCAGTGCGGTCATATACAGCGCAAATATTGCGCCGGCCGCAACGAGCAGCAGATCGCCGAACCATTGCAAGGGTGCGGCAATCCCGGTGAAACTGTCGCCGCCGATCAACAGCCCGCCGACGATAATCAACGCCATCGCCGCGAGCCGCTGGCGGGCGGGGCGTTCGCGTAGCCACAACAGACCGAGTATGGCGGCGAAGATCGGCAGGGTGCCGTTGGTCAGCACGCCGGCATGGGCGACCGGCGCCAGCGCCATGCCGGCAAACGATGTCAGCGCAAAGGGCGCGCCGCCGCCAACTGAAATGACAAATGCGCGCGCCAGCGCCAACCCGCTGAGCCCCCGGGTCAGGACGATGGGCAGGACAATGAGGCTGGCGACGCCGATTCTGAGCGCGGTTATGTCGTAGGGAGTCATCGAATGGGTAACGCCGAAACGCGAAACGACGATCCAGGCACCCCAAACGAAAGGAACGGCCAATCCGCAGGCCAACCCGACCGGATAATTTGGCTGAGTTGTGCTCACCGGTGGCCCGCGGCGTCGTCGACGGTCGACACAGAGCGCTCATCCTCTCCGGTCGATGAGGGTGCAGCGTGTGCTATTGAATAAATTCGGCTTCGGTGCGTTCGCGGACTTCGTCCAACGTGGTGTCCGGCGCCAGTTCGGCGAGGTAAAGCTGACCGCCCTTGATTTCGAACAGGCCGAGGTCGGTAATCACCGTATCGACCACGCCGGCGCCGGTTAGCGGCAGATCGCACTGCTTTAACAACTTCGGCGAGCCGTCCTTGGCGTTATGGTCCATCAGCACGACGACACGCCTGACGCCGGCCACCAAATCCATGGCGCCGCCCATGCCCTTGACCATTTTGCCCGGGATCATCCAGTTGGCGAGGTCGCCATTCTGGGCCACTTGCAGGGCGCCGAGGATCGACAGGTCGATATGGCCGCCGCGAATCATGGCGAACGAGGTGGCGCTGTCGAAATAGACCGATTCCGGCAGTTCCGTAATCGTCTGCTTACCGGCGTTGATTAAATCGGCGTCGACTTCATTGTCGAGCGGGAACGCGCCCATGCCGAGCATGCCGTTCTCTGACTGGAAGGTAACGTCCATGTCGTCGGGGATGTAGTTGGCGACGAGAGTCGGCATGCCGATACCGAGATTGACATAGAAACCGTCTTCCAGCTCCAGCGCCGCGCGTTCGCACATTTGATCGCGAGTCCAAGCCATTGACTTTCTCCTTAATTCCTTGTGTCCGCGCCGGTTAGGCTTCGCGGATGGTGCGGCGTTCGATACGCTTTTCGAAATTATGGCCCTCGAATATGCGGTCGACATATATGCCTGGCAAATGAATTTGATCGGGTTCGATGTCACCGACCTCGACCAGATGCTCGACTTCGACCACGCAGGTTTTACCCGCGGTGGCCATCGGCGCGTTGAAATTGCGCGCCGTTTTGCGAAACACCAGATTGCCCAACGTGTCGCCTTTCCAGGCCGTGACGATGGCCAGATCGCCGGTCAGGGCGCGTTCCATTAGATAGGTCTGACCGTCGAATTCGCGCGTTTCCTTGCCGTCGGCGATCACCGTGCCGACACCGGTCTTGGTGAAGAAGGCTGGGATACCGGCGCCGCCGGCGCGGCAGCGTTCGGCGAGCGTGCCTTGCGGGTTGAATTCCAACTCGAGCTCACCGTTCAGAAACTGCTCTTCGAACAGCTTGTTTTCGCCGACGTACGACGAGATCATTTTCTTGATCTGTTTGGTCTGCAGTAGCAGGCCAAGCCCGAAATCGTCGATTCCGCAATTATTCGACGCGACGGTGAGGTTCTGCACGCCGGATTCGCGGATCGCCAAGATCATATGTTCGGGAATGCCGCACAGGCCGAAACCGCCGGCCAGGATGGTCATACCGTCGGACAGCAGACCGTCGAGCGCCGATTTCGCGTCGGGATAAACCTTCTTGGAGTCACTCATTAATCAGCCCCGATATCACGTTATTCTTCTCTTACTGCGGCGACGCATTCGTTGACGGCCGCCCTCCTCCCCCGGCAGGGCCAGGGCAAAACACGCGGCCCGATAAACACCGTAGCGGATGCGATGTCAACGCGGCCCGCCGGTGTGCTGCGCGCTTGCAGCCACAGTATGGCGCAGCGTCTCGCGGGTGCCTAGAGCGGTATCCAGCCTCACGGTTCGTGACCGCCGGCGCGCAGGGAAGACTTGCAAATGTGGCATATCTTCGCCGTTGGCCGTGCTCGGCTACTGCTCTAGTGTGCCATCCATGCCCACGCAAAAATCCGAGGGCCGCATCGTCCAGTCGGCGCCCGTGCGGGGCGCTTTGTCGGCATCAGGTACGTTGATGTGGTTCAGCGCGCTGGCGCTGCTGCCGGTCGGCGAGGCGGTGGCGGCACGCCGGAAACCGGCGATGAGCGTACCGTGAACGACGGGGACAAAATCCCGTTCGGCATTCCGCAGCCGGTACTGGCAGCCCTGTCGATGATGCTGGGTGCCGCCGCTTTGGCGGCGAACCATAGCCTGGTTCGCGTCGTTACCGAGGAATTACATCCGTTGGAGGCCTCGGCGCTGCGTTTCCTTTGGGCCGTGCCGATCATGCTGCCGTGGTTGCTGCGCGGGCGCGGCACTGTCTTGCGGACGCGGCGCCACGGTCTTCATTTGGCCACCGCGGGGCTAACGGTGGTCATGACCGTAGCGTTTTTCATTGCACTGTCCCAGATGCCTCTGGCAGAAGCGACTGCGCTCAATTTTACCGCGCCTTTGTTCACCACCATCATCGCCGCGCTGATGCTGAAGGAGCGGGTCGAGTTCGTCCGCTGGGGCGCGACCGTCATCGGCTTTATCGGCGTTCTGATAATCCTGCGGCCCGGTTTCGCCGACATACCGCCGGTGGCGCTGCTGCCGATGTTTGGGGCTTTCCTGCTCGCTTGGTGGTTTATCGCCGTCAAACGGCTCAGCGCGACCGAATCGACCGCCACCATTACGATCTATCAGACGCTGTGGTCGGCGCTGCTGCTAACATTGATCGCGGTGCCGGTGTGGATAACCCCGACCTGGGCGACGTTGGGCTATTCGGCGGCCATGGGGGGACTGGGAACCACGGGTATAATCTTCACCAGCCGGGCGTTTTCGATGGCCGAGGCTTCGATCGTCGCACCGCTCGATTACGTGCGGCTGCCGTTCATTGCTATCGTCGCCTATATAGCTTTCGGCGAAGTTCCCGATGGGCTGTCGATCGTCGGAGCGCTGATCATTACCGCCAGCGCGATCTATATTGTGCGCCGGGCGGCGCGGCTCGAGCTATAGTGCCGAATTCGATCCGTCTTGACTCAACTTACCCGCTCGACGGTTAATTGGGGGCCCCGGAAGGACGGCTAAAATGGAATTCGGAATATTCAACCTGATGAACCGGCGCGACCGTACGCAAAGCGTGCCATCGTTGATCGCCCAGACCGTCGAGCAGGTACAGGCCGCAGAGACCGCCGGGTTCGCCATCGCCTGGTTCACCGAGCACCATTTCTCGAATTATTCGCTGCCGCCCTCGCCATTGCTGATGGTCGCCCATGTCGCGCCGCAAACGCTGCGGATCAAGCTGGGTACGGCTGTGGTCCTGCCGGCGCTCTACCAGCCGGCCCGTCTGCTCGGCGAAATCGCTTTCACCGACTGCCTCGCCGAAGGCCGCCTGGTCCTCGGCCTGGGCAGCGGCTACCAGGCCCATGAACTGCTACGGTTTGGCCTCACCCTGGAAGAGTCGCGCGCCGCCACCGACGAATGGCTCGAATTCATCAGCCAGGGACTGGGCCAGGAAAGTTTCGAATTTCACGGCCAATACATCGATATGCCGAAGACGCCGTTCGCCGCACCGCCGGTCCAACAACCGTGCCCGCCCATCTGGATCGCCGGCAGCAGCCCGGATTCGCAGCGCCGCGCGGCGCATGGGCCCTATCCGCTGTTCGTGTCGGGCTTTGGCGAGAGCAACGATACATTGGTGCGCATCCGCACCGAGACCGAGGCAACCTGGCGGGCCGAAGGATGCAATCCGGACGCGCTGCAGTTCGCTACCTTGCGCTATTGTTTGGTTACCGACGACAGGCGGGAGGCCTTGGCTTTTGCCGAGAACGCCCGCTTTCAGATCCGGCTGTCGCGATATTTGCGGCAGGGCCAGACCGACATTCCCGGCGCCTGGCTACCGGAAGAACCGTTCGACGGCGAAGCATCGCCGGAAGATATTCTGGCGTCGAACCCGATCGGCGACCCCGAGACCGTGGCGGCGTGCCTGGCAGATGAGATCACCCGCGTCGGCACGAGCCATCTCGCCCTCTTCATGACCATCGGAAACACCGACCATGAGGTGGCCATGTCGTCGATCCGCCGGTTTGGCGACGAGGTGGTGCCGCTGATCGAAAAAGCAGTTGGCCCCCTCGGCGGTGTGAATATTTCCAAACCCCTGCAAGCCGCACAGTAGGTGGCGCCGTCGATGGTCGTTCGCGCCAACGGTATTTCGGTCGTCGGCCAATTCGCCAGCCCCGAGGGGGCGCCACCAGCGGGTATGCGGGAAGTAGCGAAACCCATCGCAAAGGCGCGCTTCGTCGAGATCGACCCAGCCGGGCATCTCTCCAGTATCGAAAATCGGAATGCGTTCAACGCGGCGCGCACCGAGTTTCTTGACGCCGCGCCGGGCTGAGCCGGGTCACCATGATGCGCCCGCCGGAAATCGTCGTTCATGCCGATTGGTCGATTGATCCGGCCAAGCGTTGGTGCGCGCGCGCCGTCCGTCTAGCCGCAGGCGGTTATGCGGCACTGGCGCCGCAACCGGTTGGATCGCTCGACGATTTTATGGCCAGCATGGTAGCGGCAGCCGGTCCGGGCGGCACCGTGCTCGCCGGCTTCGACTTTCCCCTCGGCCTGCCCCGCGCCTACGCGCAAGCGGCAAAGATCGATAACTTTACCGCCGCGTTGGCTGACTTTGGCCGTGGCCGCTGGCGAGATTTTTATACGCCGGCGGAGCGTGCCGACGAAATAGACCTGCGGCGGCCGTTTTATCCGGCCCGTCCCGGCGGCACCCGCCATCGCGACCTCTACCAAGCGCTCGGCTTTTCGTCGATCAATGCGCTGCGGCGGCGCTGCGATCTGGCGACGGCAACGCGGTTTGCCGCGAGCCCGCTGTTTTGGACGCTTGGCGGCCAACAGGTCGGCAAGGCGGCGATTAGCGGTTGGCGCGATTTACTGGCGCCGGCGCTTTCCTTGTGGCCGTTCGATGGCGGCCTTGCCGATCTTCTGGACCGGCCCGGAATCGTGGTTGCGGAAACCTATCCGGGCGAAGTTTATAGCCATCTGCGGTTACGGGTGGGTGCGGCGAATAAATCGAAGCGCCGCCAGGCCGACCGCCGCGACGATGGCGATACATTGCTCGATTGGGCCGCCGCCGCACGGGTCCAAATCGCCGCCGCGCTGACCGCCGACATCCGCGACGGTTTCGGTGACACCACCACCGGCGAAGACCGCTTCGATGCGACGGTCGGCCTGTTCGGTATGCTCAACGTGGCGCTGGATTTGAGACCCCCGGGCGACCCCACGGAGCGCGTGTTGCGCCAGGTCGAGGGATGGATTCTCGGGCAACAACCGGGGGCGCCGGCGGATTGAACGGGCTGGATACTGCTGTCGCAAACGCGTAGAACCGGCGGCGATAAAAACACGGCGAGAGGAAGTTAGCATGGAATTGCAAGGCAGAGCCGCGATTGTAACCGGCGGCGGATCGGGTATCGGCGCCGAGTGCGCCCGCACCCTAGCGGCACAAGGCATGAAAGTTGCGGTCATGGACGTCAACATGGAGGGCGCCCGCGCGGTCGCGCAAGAATGCGGCGGCACCGCCATCGAATGCGACGTCACCAGTTCCGACAGCGCCGAGGCCGCGGTGGCGGCGGCGCGCGAGGCCAATGGCATTGCTCAGTTGCTGATAAATTGCGCCGGCATCGGCACGCCGGGCCGTATTGTCGGGCGTGACGGCCCGTTGCCGCTCGAGGCCTATGAGGCGGTGATTAAGGTCAACCTGATCGGCACGTTCAATATGATCCGTCTGGTCGCCGCCGATATGCAAGAGGCCGAACCGATGGAAGACGATGAGCGCGGCCTGATCATCAACACCGCATCGGTCGCCGCCTACGAAGGCCAGATCGGCCAGGCCGCCTATGCGTCGTCGAAAGGTGGTATCGTCGCGCTGAACATCGTCGCCGCGCGCGAGCTGGCGCGCAGCGGTATTCGCGTGAACACCATCTCGCCCGGCCTGATCGATACGCCGATGATGGCGGGCCTGCCGCAAGAAGCGCGGGAAAGTCTGGCCCAGCAGCCGGAATTTCCCAAACGGCTCGGTACGCCGAAGGACTACGCCAAGCTGGTGCTGCAACTTTGCGACAACGTGTTGATTAACGGCGAAGTCATCCGCCTCGATGGCGCGCTCAGGATGGCGGCGCGGTAAAAAAGAGCGATTAGCCCTCAGCCGTTAGCTAACAACGCATCAGCTAATAGCTAACTGCTACCCCGCCGCCGCGTCCATAAAGCCGGCGAGCTCGATATCGAGCTCGGTCAGACCGCCGGCGTCGTGGGTCGATAGGGTAACTTCGACCCGGTTCCAGACATTGAACCATTCGGGGTGATGGTTCATGGATTCGGCCTTGAGCGCGACTCGACTCATGAAACCGAAGGCCTCGTTGAAATCTTTGAACGTGAACGTCTTGGCGATCGCGTCGCGGCCATCGACCACGGTCCAACCGGACAACCCCGCCAAAGCCGCTGTGCGCGCCGTGTCGCTCAGTTTTTCCGCCATCGTCCTCTCCCGATTTTGCCGCGTGTCTATCGCAGCGATGTGAACGCGCCCACAGTGGCGGCGCTTGGCGGCAAGATCAAGCGAGCTTATATCTGGTCGTATGGCAGCTACCGGAAAATATGCGAATGCGCCAACGCGAGGCGATATCGAGGCGATCGCGTCGGAAGCGTTCGCAACGATCCCGCACGCGCTGGCGCAACATGTCGCCGAAGTGGCTATTCACGTCGTCGACTTTCCCGACGACGAGACCATGGAGGTGCTCGAACTGGAAAGCCCGTTCGATTTGTTGGGCCTCTATCAGGGTATCAGCCTCGACCGGAAAAGCGTCGCCGATACGCTGAGCGATATCGACCGTATTTATCTCTACCGGCGGCCCCTGTTGGACTATTGGTGCGAGAGCGGAGAGGATCTGTACCACGTCGTCCGGCACGTGCTGATCCACGAGATCGGCCACCATTTCGGCTTCTCCGACGACGATATGGAAGCCATTGAGGCGCGCGCTTCCGGCTGACCGCTACCGGGTGTCACCCCGTCGAGATATATTGGCGCAGCGCTTCGGCCTCGTGTTCGGTTTCCTCGATCCGGCGTTTCACGACATCGCCGATCGAGACCAGGCCAACCAACAATCCATCGTCCACCACCGGTACGTGACGAAACCGGCCTTCGGTCATCAATGTCATCAAATGGTTCACCGTATCGTCGCGGGTACAGGTGATAACATTGCGCACCATGACCTCTTCAACAGAGCGCTCGAGGGACGAGGGTCCGCCGCTGGCGATCTGACGCATGACATCGCGCTCGGAGATGATCCCGACGATGCGCTGTTCGTCGGCGCTGACCACCAGCGCGCCGACACCGTGTTCGGTTAGCTTTTCCACGGCCTGCAAAACGGTCCAATCGGGCCGCGCGGTTTTGACGCCCGCACCCTTTGTGCGGAGTATGGCGTCCACATTCATTGGCACGTCCTCCTTTTGTCGACGCGCCGAGAGCCCCAAATACCGGTCACGCATCCAGCTTGGGACGCCGGCGCGTTTTTACGATAACCGCATTATTTCACAATTTGGGCCGTTTGCCCACGCGCGCGGCAATCCGGCGATTTTTATGATTAATCGGCTGGTTTGGAGGGCGTTAGCCGTTCGATGGCCTCACTCACCGTCCGATAGGCGTCGCTATCTTCGGCAACGAAGCTGCGCAAGCGCTCGAAATAGACCAACGCTGTGGCGTTTTCCTTGGCTCGGGCGGCGGCCAGTCCGGCTCTTAGCAGCGTTTCCGGGTGGTTGGGCTCCAGCGACAAGGCCTTGGCATACGCTTCGGCCGCGTGGGTCGGCTGGTCGAGAACATCGTAAGATTGGCCGAGGCGGCGCCAGCCCTCGATGTCGTTGGGCTCGGATACAAGCCGGCTCGCCAGGCGTCCAACCATGCCGCGGATCATCTCTTGCTGTTGTTCGGCCGACAGGTTTTGCGCTGCTGTAATATCCTCTTCGGTCGGTCCTGGTGGGGCGGGTAGATAGTTCGCGACATCGGCGCCCACTTCATCGGCAGTCCGGCGAATGCGGTCGGAAACAGCTGCTAGCCAAGGCGCGCCGGGAGGGGCGTCGCTGGCGAGCGCCGACCATTGTTCCAGCGCCTCCTCGCGCAGGCCGGCCTGGTAGCGTGCCAGCGCCATGAAATACCGCGCACGGGGTTCGCTGGCATTTTCACTCAGCACTTTCTGAAAAAGCTGTTGCGCTTGGGGGACGACCAATCCGTCGGCGGCAAAAGTCAGTGCCTCGCCGTAGACCGAGGCAATGTCAGCGCGCCCGCCAGATAGGGTCATCGCCTGGGCCAAGGCTTCAACCGCGCCGGTTCCGTCGCCCACGACCAGGCGTAGTCTGCCGAGATCGCGCCAAACATCGGGATTTTCCAGCTCGGCGGACAATCGCCCTTCGACCGCAGCCAGACGCGAGCGCGCTTCGACGATCTGTGGGCTTTCAGACGGTTCCGGCACCCGTTGTGCGAATGGCTGGTTCGGGAGGCCGGGCGAGCCCAAATTCACGTAAAGGGCGAGCGTGGCAACCGCTATGGCGACGGCAATCGCCGCTGCCGCCATGGGGCGCCGCACCGCACTGGTGTCACCACCCGCCGCGCTATCGGCGGTCCGCGACGCGGCCAATAAGCGCCGCTCTATCTCGAGTTTGGCGGCTGCTGCCTGTACCTCGTCGATGAGTTCGCGCGACGCATCGCGTTCGAGCTCGCGCAGTTGGTCGAGATAGACCTCGATGTCGTAGTCGGCGCGGTTTGCAGGCACTGCACGCGGTCGCAATAGAGGCCACAGCACCGCGACAAGCACCGCGGCAAGCAGAACCGCGAAGATGATCCACAGGGTCATGTAGTGCGATTGTCGCTTTCGCCGCCGTCGCCTTCTTGCGCACCGAAGGGGTGGTTAATTTCTGCCCGAAGCGAGTTTTTGCGCCGCGGTCGTCCTGGCTCGGCTGCCAGTTTCTCGACAAATGCATCGAGTTGTGCGCGGTCGGTCGGCGTTAGGGGTTCCGGCCCGGTTCGGGCACCCTGTTCGCGTTGATAGACTCGAAAAAACAGCAGGGCGAGCGTAGCGACAACGACGGCCATGAGGGGCGGGCCAACCCACAGCGCCAGGGTGTTGGTTTGGAATGGCGGCC
Organism: Alphaproteobacteria bacterium; assembly: GCA_027297685.1. Lineage (GTDB taxonomy): Bacteria > Pseudomonadota > Alphaproteobacteria > UBA6615 > UBA6615 > JAPUHN01. The sequence continues at coordinate 13,806 of JAPUHN010000288.1, forward strand.
GCAGTAGCACGTAATCGCCGTACCGGGCCACCATATGGTCGATGGTCTGCGAATCGGTGTCGCCGGCCACCAATCGCTCGCGCACCAGCAATCGCATATCACGGGCGATATCGGCTGCGGAATCATCGATCGACTGGTTTTGGCACACCACGCAGCGCAAAACCTTGGAAAGCTCGCGCGCGCGCGCTTCCAGCGCCGGGTCGTCCAGCATCTCATCGGGTTCTACTGCCAGCGCCGGCGTGCCGCTCACCAGCGCAGATGTGGCGAACGCCGCGAGAATCGTGAAAACCGCCAGAAATCGCCTCATTCGCGCGCCTCCCGTATCTTGGGCAGGATCTTATCCTTCAGCACTTTCGGCGTCATTGGACCCGAATGCTTGTAGATGACCACACCGTCGGCGTTAATGATGAAGGTTTCTGGCACGCCCGTCACGCCCCATTCGACACTGACCCGGCCGTTTGGGTCGAATCCGACAGCAGTGTAGGGGTTTCCGTTCTTTTTCAACCACTTGGCGACATCAACCGCTGTGTCGCGGTGATCGATTGCATAGATCGGGAGGCCGTCGGCGGCGAGCCGGCTTATCAGTGGATGCTCGGCAAGGCAGGGTACGCACCACGATGCGAACACGTTGACCATGGTGACCTGGCCACGCAGATCGGCGGTGGCGAAGCCGCCGGGGATGTCTTCGGCGACCGCCGGCAGGCTGAACTCCGGCGCCGGTTTGCCGAGGAGTGCGGAAGGAATGAGCGACGGATCGCGGCCGTCCTTGGTTTGCAGCGTCAACACAGCGAGCACGCCAATGAGGACCGCAAATATTACGACCGGAATAATAAACAAAATTCGACGCATCGTTTACTCCGCCGGCGCCGGAGCTCCGCTGACCCCCGGCGCGTGTTGTTGTTTGCGGCGTGGTGCACCGACCCGATGCCGGCGGTCGGACAGCGACAGAAGTCCTCCGCCGACCATGACCAGCGCGCCGAGCCAAATCCACGGCACCATGGGATTAATGAAGAAGCGGACCGTCCATTGTTCGGTGCCTTCCGGAGTGGTTCTGGAGGTGCCTAGCACCGCGTACAAATCGGCCATGAGCGTTGTCTTGATTGCGGCTTCGGTCGTGGATTGACCGGCGACCGGAAAGAACCGCCGTTCGGGATACATAACAATGGTCGCGCCATTGCGGTCGGTCAGCAGGAAGGTGCCGCGTTCGAAATTGTAATTCGGACCCCTGCCGTTTTCGACCGCCTGCAGGGTAAGCGCGTAGTTCTTGACCTGGGCAGTCTCGCCGACGGCGAGGGTGGTTATCAGCTCGCTGCGCCAGGCCGATGCGCCGGTGATGCCCGCGATCATTATCGCCAGGCCAAGGTGCGCCAAGGTCATGCCGCTGGCCGCCCGTGGCAGGCCGGTCAGCCGGCGCCAGCTTTCCGCTGCGGGTGCGGCGAACAGCTTTATGCGCGCCGACCATTCAACCAGGGTTCCGGTGGCGATCCAGGCTGCCAGTCCGATTGCGAACGGCGCCAGCGCCGGGCCGTCGGGCACTGCGATAAAGGTGGCCGCGATGGCGGCGATCGCGGCGGCGGCGGCTAGCATGAGTTTGCGTGCTGCGGCGCGTAAATTTCCCCGTTTCCAAGCCAACAGCGGTCCAATGGCCATCGCGGCGACGAGAGGCACCATGATCGGCGCAAAGGTGGCGTTGAAATAGGGCGGTCCGACCGACACCCGGCTGGCGCCGCTCGATGCCGCATCGAGTATCAGCGGATAGAGGGTGCCGAGCAAAACGGTGGCGCTGGCCAGTGTCAGCAGCATGTTGTTCAGCACCAACGCGCCTTCGCGGCTGACCGGCGCGAACAGCCCACCGCCGCGTATAGTCGGTGCCCGCCAGGCGAACAGGCTAAGCGCGCCGCCGACAGTAACGAGCAGAATCATCAATATAAAAATGCCCCGCGCCGGATCGGAAGCAAACGTATGGACCGAGGTGAGGACACCCGAGCGCACCAGGAACGTGCCGAGCAGGCTCATCGAGAATGTCAGGATGGCCAGCAGAATGGTCCAACTCTTCAAACTGTCGCGTTTCTCCACGACGATCGACGAATGCAGCAACGCCGTTCCGAACAGCCACGGCATGAAGCTGGCGTTTTCGACCGGATCCCAGAACCACCAGCCGCCCCATCCCAGCTCGTAGTAGGCCCACCAACTGCCCAGGGCGATTCCACCGGTCAGGAAAACCCACGCCGCCAGGGTCCACGGCCGTACCCATCGTCCCCAGGCGGCGTCGATGCGCCCTTCGATCAAGGCGGCGACGGCGAATGAAAAGGCCATCGAGAAACCGACATAGCCGAGGTAGAGCAAGGGCGGATGAAAGGCGAGACCGGGGTCTTGCAGCAGTGGGTTGAGGCCGGTGCCGTCGGGTGGTGCGGGATTGAGGCGTAAAAAGGGATTCGAGGTGAAGACGATAAAGGCCAAAAAGGCGACGCCGATCATTGCCTGCACGCTCAGCACCCGCGCTTTCAGGGTCGGTGGCAGGTTGCGCCCGAACACCGCGACGGCAGCGCCGTAGACCGCCAGGATCAACACCCACATCAGCATCGAGCCTTCGTGGTTGCCCCACACGCCGCTCACTTTATAGAGCATCGGCTTCAGCGAATGGCTGTTCTGGAATACCAGCGCGAGGGAAAAGTCAGACACCACAAAACCGTGGGTAAGCGCGGCGAACGCTAGTATCAGGAGGACCGCTTGGGCGACCGCCATGCGGCTGCCAAAGGCCATCAGCGTGCCGTCGCCGCGCGCTGCGCCGACCATCGGCACGACCACCTGGACGCCCGCGATGATCAACGCGAGAACGAGGGCGAACTGGCCAATTTCAGCAATCACTGTGCGGCTGCTCCGTCTTGCCAACGGCCGGATTTCTTCAGCGCGTCGGCGACTTCTTTAGGCATATAGGTCTCGTCGTGTTTGGCCAGTACTTGCGAGGCCACGAACGTGCCGTCGGGCTGGAGGCTGCCTTCCGCGACCACCCCCTGACCTTCTCGAAATAGATCGGGCAGTACCCCGGTAAAGCTAACCGGAACGGTGCGGGTCAGGTCGGTTACGCGAAACGTTGTCGTCGAGCCGGATTGTCGTACACTGCCGGCCTCGACCAAGCCGCCGAGCCGAAACAATTGGTCGCCCGCGATTTCCCGCTCGGCCAGGTCAGCGGGGGTATAGAAAAATACCAAACTGTCCTCGACCGCCGTCAACACCAGCACCGCGCCGGCGCCAACGAGCCCGAGCGAGGCCAAGACCAGGAGTAATCGTTGGTGCTTTCGTTTCACTGATCGGCGCTTCCGCTGCTACGCCGATGCCGGCCACCAGCTTTCTCGGCCGCTTGCAGCGCTGCTTCATTTGCCCGTAGCTGGCGCGTGCTTGTCACCGCCATGAGTATCAAAATAACCGCCGTCAGCCCGAGCGCCGGCCAGACAAAGGCGGCGTATCCGCCCATATTGAGAAATGTCGTAATATCTTCCACGGCTTCGGCTCTTCTGGGTTTCGCGGCGGATCGGCCGCGATGTCAAACACCACCCGGTCATTCACTCGGTGTGTCTCGTAAGTCGGCAATTGTAGCCAAGTATATAAGATATTTAGCGGAATGCGCCGGTCTTTCCCACCGGAGGCCCCTCACATTGCCGTGGGGCGCAGCCGGAATCCGGCCTGAATCCAAGCGAAATCCGGGATGGATACGGGGCCGAATGGGGGACCGTCGTCTCGGAATAGGATTGGAGTTCGCCTTCGAGACGCGGTTTGACGGAAAATTCTAAGGGCCGTTATTGGGTAGCCGATTGTAAGTATGCGATGACGTTGTCCCGGTCGGCCTTTTTACGGAATCCGACGAACGGCATCTTGGTGCCGGGAATATAGTCCTTGGGGTTTTCCAGGAACCCGTCGAGTGTCTCCTCGCTCCACACGATACCCGACGCCTTAATCTCCGAAGAGTGGCGCCGATCGTAACTGAAGGCCCGTTTTCCGGCGGTAGCGCCAAACACGCCAAACAGATTGGGCCCGACTTTGTCGGCGCCGCCCTCCTCGACCGTGTGGCAGGCATGGCAGCGTTGCTGAAAAGTAACTTCGCCCTTTTTGACGTCGCCTTCGGCGTGGCCGGGCGCCGCGCCGGTCGTCAGCGCGAGGAACATCGCAGCTATCGCGAGGATAAATTTCATCGTCATCTTTCTGGTCAGGTGTGGTTGCTCGGGTGCTATTCCGCCGCCCGGAGGCGCAACGCGCGCGCCTTACTGGCGGCCAAGTCGGCGCGCATGCGCACCAGCAGCATGGTCACAAAATACAGAGAGAACGCCACGCCCATCAGCAGCAACGGTGTCAGCATCGAAGGGTCGATGGCCGGTCCGTCGAGGCGGGTCAGACTGGCCGGCTGGTGCAACGTGTTCCACCAATCGACAGAGAATTTGATGATCGGGATGTTGACGAACCCGACCAATGCCAGGATTGCCGCTGCCTTGGCGCCGCGTGCCGGATTGTCGAAGGCGTGGGTCAGGGAAATATGGCCCAAATAGAGAAACAGCAGAACCAGAACCGAAGTCAGCCGCGCGTCCCACACCCACCAGGTACCCCAGGTGGGTTTGCCCCAAAGGCTGCCGGTGGCCAGAACGATGACAGTAAAGCCAGCGCCCAAGGGAGCTGCCGAGCGTGCCGCGATGTCGGCCAGCGGGTGCTTCCAGATCAACGAAACGCCGCTCATAAGGGCGATGAACGTGTAGCAGGCCAGCGCGACCCAGGCCGCCGGGACGTGCACATACATGATGCGCACGCTTTCGCCTTGCTGATAGTCGGCCGGTGACGCGAACAGCGCGAAATAAAGCCCGACGACGAAAAGAATAACCGTCCCTGTGGCAACCCACGGCAGCATCGTCGCCGCCAGGCGAGAAAAGCGGTTGGGGTTGGCGAAGCGATGCAACACGGGTTGGTTCTTTCCTCTTTTTTTTTTAGATTACTCGATAGCCTGGCGCAATGCAGCCGCTGTCGCCCAGGGCGCGGCCGCCAGGGCGAGCAGCAGAAAACCGCCCAACACCATGAGCAGGCCGCCGAACTCGCGGCCGGCGAGGGCGCCGTCGACGACCAGGGCGCCGAAAATCAAAACCGGAATGTACAGCGGTAGCACCAGCAGGGAAATCAAGACCCCGCTCCGTCGCGCGCCCAGGGTCAAGGCAGCGCCGATGGCGCCGATCAGGCTCAAGGTTGGCGTCCCGAGCAGCATCGAGACGATCAACGGCACGAAGGCGGAACCGGGCAAATTGTAAAATACGGCCAACACCGGTGCGGCGACGAGCAGCAATACGCCGGTCGTCAGCCAGTGGGCGATTATCTTGGCCAGGGCGACCAATACCATCGGCAGCGGTGACAGGACAAACTGTTCGAGGCTACCATCCTCGTAGTCGGCGCTGAACATTCGCTCGAGGCTCAGCATCGCCGCCAGCAGGGCGACCACCCAGATCACACCGCCGCCGATGCGCGGCAATATATCGGGGTCCGGGCCGACGCCGAACGGAAATAGGGTCGCGGCGAGAATGAAAAACACCACCGCCATCGCCGCATCGGTGCCGCCGCGATACGCCAGCTTGAGATCGCGGCGAATAAGGAGCACGAGCCCGTTCATGGCGCCGCGTCCGGTAGGCCGAGCCGGTCGGCGTGTCCACTGAGCGCGTCGTCGAGGCGGCCGCCATGACTGGCGATAACCGCCACACCCTCGTTGGCCAGATGGGCCAGGATGGAGTTGGCGAGCATGGCGACAGCTCCGGGGTCGAGCCCCGTCGCCGGTTCGTCGAGCAGCCACAAGGGCGGTCGCCAGGGTGAATTCTGGCCGACGGCCAGGCGCGCGAGAGTGAGCCGCCGCCGCTGACCGGCCGACAGATAACGCGCCGGCAAGTCGGCGAGCTGCTCGATACCGAACTGGTAAAGTGCCGGTTCGATCTCTGGATCAAGACCGTAAAGCCTGGCCCAGAACTCGAGGTTCTCGCACACTGTAAGTCCCGGTTTAACCGGATCGGCGTGTCCGATATAGGCGATTCGCCGGCGATGGGCTTCGGCGTCGGCGGCGATATCTTCGCCCTCCCAGGCCAGCGTACCGGCGGCCGGCGGCAGCAATCCGGCCACTATTCGCAATAGGCTTGATTTGCCGCTGCCATTGGGCCCCGACAACAATAGCGCGCGGCCGGGATTGACGGCGAGCGCGACCCCGGCGAACACCAAGCGATCGCCGCGCACGCAGTCCAGCCCTTTCACCGTCAATCCTTGCATTACCCCCGGCTCAATTTTGTCTACACGCCGCCACTGCGGGCGCGAACCTAGAGCGTATTCCGGTAAGTTGGAACCATTCTGTTGGCGATCGGGGCGGCGGATTGTGGCAAACCAAAAAAGACCGCCGGCTGGGGGCAACCGGCGGTCTCAGGCCCTGGATCAACATCGGCCCTTGGGGGTGGGCTAGATGTCGGAGGCTGACCGGTCGTGCCCGATGGAGTAGACACGTCCGGCAGCTTCAATATGGGTCGGCGATTTGGCGACAGTTGGGTGTTTTTGCGGCGGAATTGTGATTTCAGTGGCAACTAATACGCGGTGTTTTGTTGCTTAAATCCAAAACCCCGGCGGGTGCGGGGCTCGCTCGGCGTCGGCGCGCGAAATTCCAATATCGCTCAATTGCCGATCGTCGAGCGCCCGCAGTTCGCGCTGCCAGCGACGCCGCAGACTATGGTTCCACAGGGCCGTTATCAACCGATCCAATGTGTTGGTCGATTGCGTAATATCCAACACTTCGGGATTCGTGCGGCCCTGGCCAACAGACCAAACCGCCTTCTTAAATGTGGTGACGGGGCGAAGCCGTGAAGGGGCAAAGCGGCCCACCGGTGAAGTTAATGTCTGAGTCATCGCTCGAACTCCTGCGTGCATTTGTATTCCTGGAATATGTGGTGCGACTTGATATCAATCAAACGAATAATATTTATGACATTGATCAAAATATTTGATAGATAACAACGATGGATACAACTCTTGAAACCCCGTTGCTGCGAACGTTGGTGGCGGTCTCCGAAACCGGCAGTTTCACCCGCGCCGCCGCTCAAGTGCACCGTACCCAGTCGGCTGTGAGCATGCAGATCAAGCGGCTCGAGCAGACGGTTGGCAAACCGTTGCTGGAGCGCGACCGCCGTCACGCCCGGCTGACCCGCGAAGGCGAGGCGCTGGTCGAGTATGCGCGGCGAATTCTCAATCTGCACGAGGAGGCATTGGCGGCGGTGTCAGAACCCGAGATCACCGGTCGTGTGCGGATCGGTACGCCGGACGACTACGCTGCCGGATTTCTTCCCCAGGTGTTGTCGGATTTTGCCGAGACCCATCCCAACGTCGAAGTCGATATGCGTTGCGAGACCAGCGCCAAGATTTTTCGTGCTTTCGAGCAGGGCGAAGTAGATGTGGCCTTGTTGACGTCCGGGCCCTGGCTGAAGGGCGGTGAGATTATCCGCCGCGAACCGATCGTGTGGGCGACCTCGGTTCGGCACATGGTGCACGAACGCGATCCGTTGCCGCTCGCTGTGTTCGAGCCCGGTTGCCTGTTTCGTGAATCGGCGCTGGCGGCGTTCGACAAAAGCAGGCGTCCGTACCGAATAGCCTATTCCAGCGAATCCACCACCGGTCTTGTCACCGCCGCGTTGGCGGGTTTGGCGGTGACCGTGCTTGCCCGTAGCAGCGTGCCGGCGGGCTTGCGCGAACTGTCGCCCGACGAGGGCTTTCCGGTGCTGAGATCGGTCGATATCGCATTGCTGCGGCCGCCGCCCGGGCGTTCACGCGTGGCCGACCGGCTCGCCGATCACATCGCCCAGCGCGTGCCCATGGGAGCCGCCAAGGCCGCGTAAGATCTCGAGTACTGAAGGACGTTATGAAATCGATTGTCGTTTGGGATCTGCCGACGCGCGCGTTTCATTGGGCGCTGGCGGCCTCGGTCATTCTCGCGCTGATCATTATCGAAGACGAAGGCTTGGCCTATACGATTCACGTGATCCTGGGCGTCGCCGCGTTGGTGTTGGTGCTATTCCGGCTGGTCTGGGGATTCGCCGGTGGCGAACGTGCCCGCTTCACCGATTTTGTCGCCGGCTGGACCACCGTGCGCAGTCATACATTGCAGCTATTACGCTTGGCGCCGCCTCGGCACATCGGTCACAATCCGCTCGGTGGTTGGGCGGTTTTGGTCCTGCTTGCGCTAACGCTGCTAGCCGCGACGACGGGGGTTCTAACCGGCGGTCTGCTCGGTAGCGCCACGGCGCGCGCCGTGGATGGTATTCACGAGCTCTTCGGCTCGCTGCTGCAGCTCATGGTGTTCATTCACATTGCCGGCGTGATCGTCGACTGGGTGCTGACGCGCGACAATATCGTTGCCGCCATGTGGCACGGGCGCAAGCGGATCGAAGATACCAGTTCTGCCGTCAGCGCGCGGGGCGGTAGCGTCTTGCTGGCTGCGGCCATCGCGGTGCCGCTGATTGTGTTCGGCGGATATGTGATGACCCAAATCGACCTCACGGCGGCTCCCGGCCGATCCAGTTTTGATTCCGAAACCGGCTAGTATCCCGATGTTTAACGCGTTCGCCCGCTTGGCGGGTGATGGCCTTTGGCCTATATAAAGGCGGAATCTGACGCCGATGGGTCACCACCCGCCCGTTAGGTCATCCAAAAATCTAGCCCTCTGGCAGAAGATAAGGAGACCATCGATGTCTACGATCGGCCAAGACAGCCTGAACACCCGCCGCACCCTCGAAGTCGGCGGTGTCAAATACGACTATTTCAGCCTGAGCGAGGCGGCGGCGAAGTTTGGCGATATTTCGCGCCTTCCCTATTCGCTGAAAGTATTGCTGGAAAATCTGCTGCGCTACGAAGACGGCCGCACGGTAACGGTGGACGACGTACAGGCGATCGTCGATTGGCAGAAGGAACGCAAATCGAGCCGCGAGATCGCCTATCGCCCGTCCCGCGTGCTGCTTCAGGATTTTACCGGCGTTCCTGCGGTGGTCGATTTGGCGGCGATGCGCGAGGCGGTGCAAAACCTCAATAGCGACCCGCGGCTGATCAATCCGCTGTCGCCGGTCGATTTGGTGATCGATCACTCGGTCATGGTCGATAGCTTTGGCGGCAAGGATTCGTTCGAGAAAAACGTCGAGCGCGAATTCGAGCGCAACGGCGAACGCTACGAATTTCTGCGCTGGGGACAGGCGGCGTTCGACAATTTCCGCGTCGTGCCGCCGGGCACCGGCATCTGCCATCAGGTCAATCTGGAATATCTGGCGCAGACCGTGTGGACCGACGAGATCGACGGCGCCACCTTCGCCTATCCCGACACCGTAATCGGCACCGATAGCCACACCACCATGATCAATGCGTTGGGCGTGTTGGGATGGGGCGTTGGCGGCATCGAGGCCGAAGCGGCGATGCTCGGCCAACCGGTGTCGATGCTGGTGCCGGAAGTGATCGGTTTCAAAATGACCGGCGCCTTGAAAGAGGGCACGACCGCAACCGATCTGGTGCTGACCGTAACCCAGATGCTGCGCCAGAAAGGCGTGGTCAGCAAGTTCGTCGAATTCTTCGGCGACGGGCTCGACCATTTGTCCCTGGCCGACCGGGCGACCGTCTCCAATATGGCGCCCGAATATGGCGCCACCTGCGGCATTTTCCCGATCGACAAAGAGACACTGCGCTACCTGCGGTTCACCGGGCGGCCCGACGATCGGCTGGCTTTGGTCGAGGCCTACGCTAAGGCCCAAGGCATGTGGCGCGAGAAGGGCGCCCCCGAGCCGCTGTTCAGCGATACAATGGAACTCGACATCTCAACCGTCGAGCCGTCGCTCGCCGGGCCCAAGCGCCCGCAGGACCGCGTCGCCCTGTCGGACATGGTAGCCAGCGCACGGCAGGCATTGGTCGATATGGGTTCCGGTACCGCAACCCCGGTCGAGGGAGCAGACTACAGCATCGACCCGGGTGACGTGGTGATCGCGGCGATTACAAGTTGCACCAACACCTCGAACCCCTCGGTGTTGATCGCCGCCGGCCTGGTGGCCCAAAAGGCGCGCGAAAAAGGCCTCAACAGAAAGCCCTGGGTCAAGACATCGCTGGCGCCAGGTAGCCAGGTAGTGACCGACTATCTGGTGGCGGCTGGGCTGCAACAACCCCTGGACGAACTGGGTTTCGATTTGGTCGGCTATGGCTGCACCACGTGCATTGGCAATTCGGGCCCGTTGGACCCGGCGATCCATGACGCCGTCGTCGGCGGTGACCTCGGGGTCGGCGCCGTGTTGTCGGGCAATCGAAATTTCGAGGGCCGTGTACATCCACTCACCAAGCTGAATTATCTGGCCTCACCGCCGCTGGTGGTGGCCTATGCGTTGGCTGGCTCGCTGAACGTCGATTTCTACAACGATCCATTGGCTCAGGACGGCGACGGCAACGATGTGTATCTCAAGGATATCTGGCCGTCGAATGCCGAGATTTCGGAAATTCTGGGCAACGTGCTAACGCCGGAAATGTTTCGCAAACGCTACGACAATGTCTTCGCCGGCGACCAGAAATGGCAGAACATCAAGACCGCAACCGGCCTGACCTATCAGTGGAACGATGGGTCGACCTATGTGCGCCACCCCAGCTTTTTCGAAGACATGGCGCCCGAGCCGGCCGAGATTTCCGATGTCGTCGGCGCCCGGCCGCTCATGATACTGGCCGATAGTGTGACCACCGATCACATTTCGCCGGCCGGCTCGATCAAGGAGGATGGTCCGGCGGGCGATTATCTCAAGATGCACCAAGTGCGGCCGATCGACTTCAATTCGTTCGGATCGCGGCGCGGCAATCACGAAGTGATGATGCGCGGCACGTTCGCCAACATCCGCATCCGCAACGAAATGGCGCCGGGCACCGAGGGCGGGGTCACGGTTCACCAGCCATCGGGCGACCCGATGTCGGTTTATGACGCCGCGATGCGTTACCTGGCCGACGGAGTTCCGCTGGTGGTCATCGGCGGGAAGGAATATGGCACCGGGTCGAGCCGCGATTGGGCGGCCAAAGGCACACGTCTGCTTGGGGTCAAGGCGGTGATCGTCGAGAGCTTCGAGCGCATCCACCGTTCGAACCTGGTCGGGATGGGCGTATTGCCGCTCCAGTTCAAGGATGGCCTCGACCGCGCGCAACTTGGTTTCGACGGCACCGAGATGTTTGATCTCACCGGCATCGAGGGCGGCATCACGCCGCGCATGGATATCGCGTGCAAGATAACTTACGCCGATGGCGCGGTGCGCGAGATCCCCTTATTGTGCCGCATCGACACCCTCGACGAGGTAGAATATTACCGCCATGGCGGCATCCTTCAGTATGTGTTGCGGAACATGTTGAAAGAGGCCGCGTAGAGCGTCTGTCACTGTCAATTGATTGGCATGTGAAACTCCGGCGTCTCATAGTTGGCGTGATGACCATGATTGCACATCCTCGGTTGACATTGCGCTGGCTGGTTTTGGCCGCGGGCTTGTTGCTGGCCGCGCTGGCTTCGGCACCGTCGAGCGCCGGCGAACGTCTGACGGTCGTCGAATTATTTACCTCGCAGGGCTGCCCATTGTGTCCTTCTGCAGACGCGTTTTTAGGTGAGCTGACCAAGCGCGATGATGTGTTGGCGCTGAGCTTCCACGTTGGTTATTGGGATTACATCGGTTGGGCCGACCCGTTTGCCAAACCCGCCTACACCAAGCGCCAGGAAAAATATCTCGACTGGTTCGGCCTTCCCTATGTGTTCACGCCGCAGGCCGTCATCGATGGCCGCATGCACGCATCGGGCAATCGCCAGGAAAGCATTTTGCGCCACATAAAAGTGGCCGGCAAAGTCGAACGCGGCCGCATCGATGTCGAGTTGACGCGAATTTCGGCTGGCCAGGTGCGAATCCGTATTGCCATGACGGAAGCGGTCTATCGCGGCGAAGCGGAAATCATTCTGGTTCGCTTCGATGAGAAAAAAGAAACCGTGATTACCCACGGAGAAAATTCCGGCAAGACGCTGGTCAACTTCAACGTCGTCCGCGTCATGCGGCCGGTCGCCGACTGGAACGGCGAGCCTGTCGATATGGTGCAGCGCTTGGTCGATTTGGATTCCCCGGGCGGGGATTTTTGCGCTGTTTTGATCCAGGAGCGCGCCCAGGGCCGCATCCTGGGCGCTGCTGTGGTCGATATGCGGGGTCCTGGACCCACGTAACAGGCTCGTTAGCTGGATACGGCCTTGGTTATGATATCGGCCATGCGCCGGGCAAAAGCCGCCGGATCGGGCGGCGTTTCGCCTTCGATAATGCGCGCCTGGTCGAGCAGCAGCCAGGCGACATCGTCGAGTTCGACTGAAGCGTCGCCACCCTTCTCCGCAACGGTATCGGCGAGCCTGCGGATCAGCGGGTGTTTTGGGTTTATTTCGAGAATGCGCTTAGCGCCGGTCTTCACCTGCTTGGATTGCCGCAGTATTCGCTCGATGTGCATGTCCATGTCGTCTTCGGCAGCCACCAGGCACACCGCGCTATCGGTCAAGCGGTTGCTCTCGCGCACGTCCTTTACCGCGTCCGCCAGGGTGAGCTTGAGCAGCGCGGTCAGGCTAGACAGGGCGTTGTCGGCGGCGGCGGATGGTTTGTCGTCGGCCTCCGGCGCCGTGCCGATCGCGTCTAAATCGATATCGCCGCGGGTCGCCGAACGGAAATTCTTGCCGTCGAATTCGTTGATCATGGACAGCCAGAACTCGTCGACCGGATCGACCATCAACAAAACGTCGATGTTGCGCGCCCTGAACGCCTCGAGCTGGGGTGAAGCGGCTACCGCCTCCAAACTTTCGCCGGAAATATAATAGATATCCTCTTGGCCGTCGGCCATGCGGCCGACATAGTCGGCGAGATTTGTGAGGCCCTCCTGGCCGGTCGAGTGAAAGTGGGCGAGCGCTAAAAGGTCCTCGCGGTAATCGGCAGATTCGTAAAGGCCCTCTTTCAAGACGGCGCCAAAATTGTTCCAAAAAGACGCATAGCCTTCGGTGTCTTTCTTCGCTTTCTTTTTCAGCTCGCCAAGGACGCGTTTGACCATGCCGGTGCGGATCTTCGCCAACACCGGATTGAGCTGCAGCATTTCGCGGCTGATGTTGAGCGGTAGGTCCTCGGAATCGATAATGCCGCGAACGAAGCGCAACCAGGCGGGCAGCAGATCCTCGCAATCGTCGGTGATGAAGACGCGGCGCACGTATAGCTTCACATTGGTCTTGCGTTCCGGCTGGAACAAGTCGAAAGGCTGGCTGGTCGGTACGAACAGCAGACTGGTGTACTCGATCCTGCCCTCGACCCGGTTGTGCAGGGTCAGCCAGGGATCGTCGAATAGGTGGCCGACATGGTGGTAAAATTCCTTGTACTGATCGTCGCTGATCTCGCCGCGCGGCCGTGACCACAGGGCCGATGCCGTATTGAGCTGCTCGCTGCCGCCGTCTTCGCCGACCAGGTTGATCGGCAGGCCGATATGGTCGGAATAGGTCTTGATAATGTGGCCGATGCGCGGCGCGTCGAGGAATTCCTTTTCGCCTTTTTCCAGGTGTAGCGTCACGGTTGTACCCCGCGGGGTGTCGGCGTCTATCGGAGCGATATCGAAACTGCCCTTGCCGTCGCTCTCCCATTGCCACGCTTCACCGGCGCCGGCGCGGCGGCTGGTGACGGTTACTTTGTCGGCGACCATGAAGGCTGAATAAAAGCCGACGCCGAACTGGCCGATCAGATTGCTGTTGCCGTCCTCTTCTTTACCGGTTTGTTCGACGAAGGCGGCGGTGCCCGAACGCGCTATCGTACCCAGATTGTCGACCAGCTCTTGATAGCTCATGCCGATGCCGTTATCGGCAACGGTAAGGGTGCGCGTCTTGGCGTCGGCGGTAATAGTGATTTTGAGATCGCCATCGCCGTCGAGCAAAGACGAGTCGGTCAACGCTTCGTAGCGCAACTTGTCGCAGGCGTCGGACGAATTCGACACCAGTTCGCGAAGGAATATCTCTTTATCGCTGTAGAGCGAATGGGCAACGATATCCAACAGCCGGGCGACTTCGGCCTGGAATTCATGGGTTTCCGCCTTTTTGGGGGTGGATTTATTTGTAGCGGTACTCATCGGTGTCCTCGTCGCGTTGAATTGACCTGTTGATGTGAGCACATATGAGGGCACACACGGCGTGCGGCAAGATTAGTATTTCTAGTGGTTGCAATCCATCCGACGGCAACCGATTGTGTGATCATGAGGTTTTCTGAAGCAGGGTCCGTGAAAGCCGTTCTCGGACCGACAAATACCGGTAAAACCTACCTCGCGATCGACCGCATGATGGGTCATTCGACCGGTATGATTGGTTTTCCATTGCGCCTGCTGGCGCGCGAAAACTATGACCGGGTCGTGCGACTGCGCGGTGCCGGTTCGGCTGCCCTGATTACTGGCGAAGAACGCATCATTCCCGATAATCCGCGCTATTATCTGTGCACCGTCGAGGCGATGCCGCAGGACCGGCAAGTTGCCTTCCTGGCGATCGACGAGATTCAGCTGTGCGCCGATGCGGAACGCGGGCACGTCTTTACCGAGCGCCTGCTGAGCGCGCGCGGGACCGAAGAAACGATGTTTCTGGGCGCTGAAACGATGGCGCCGATCTTGCGTAAACTGGTGCCGGAAGCCGAGTTTCTGCGCCGCGAGCGGTTGTCGCGGCTGAGTTATGTCGGGCCGAAGAAGCTAACCCGGTTGCCCCCGCGCTCCGCGGTGATCGCGTTTTCCGCGGCGAATGTCTACGCGCTTGCCGAATTGCTACGCCGCCAGCGCGGCGGCGCCGCCGTCGTTCTCGGCGCGCTCAGCCCGCGGACCCGTAACGCCCAAGTCGGCCTGTACGAGGCCGGTGAGGTCGATTATCTGGTCGCCACCGATGCGATCGGCATGGGCCTCAACATGGGCATCGACCATGTCGCTTTTTCGTCGCTGAGGAAGTTCGACGGCAATCATTTTCGCCATCTGATGCCCGCTGAAATCGCTCAGGTAGCGGGCCGGGCCGGCCGCTATATGGCGGACGGCACATTCGGCCCGACGACCGATCTTGAACCGTTCGATCCCGATCTGGTGGCGGCGTTGGAGGACCACAAGTTCGACTCGATTCGCGCCCTGTTCTGGCGCGCCACCAACCTGGATTTCGATTCGCCGGCCAACCTAAAACGAAGCCTCGAAGCGCCACCGCCGGTGCGCGAGTTGCGCCGGGCGCGCGCAGCCGACGATTATGGCGCGCTGGTCAGTGCGATTGCTTCTCCTGGCGTCGTCGATATGGCGGCCCATCCCGAAGCGGTTCGCCTGCTGTGGGATGTCTGCCGAATTCCCGATTTTCTGGGAGACCTCAGCGGTTCTCACCCCCGGCTCGTCACCCGCATTTATAAATTTTTGATGTCGTCCGAGGCGAGGATTCCGAGCGAGTGGATTAGCCGAGCGGTCGATCGGCTCGACCGCACCGACGGCGATATCGATACATTGCTTGGGCGGATCGCCGGGGTGCGGACCTGGACCTATGTGTCTCATCGCAGCGACTGGCTTGAGGATGCGGTCGGTTGGCAGCAACGCACCTGCGATTTGGAAAACAAGCTTTCCGATGCGTTGCACGACCGCCTGACCCAGCGCTTCGTCGACCGCAAGACGGCGGTGTTGGTACGTCGATTGCGCGAACGTAAAACCTTGCTGGCGGGCGTCGGCAATGATGGCCGCGTGACGGTGGAAGGACACGATGTGGGGTGGCTCGAGGGGTTTCGCTTCGTGCCTCTCGACAGCGAAGTGGCGGCAAGTACCCATCTTATGGCCGCCGCGAACCGCGTTTTGCGCGAGGCCATCGCGGGCCGGGTGGCTGAAATCGGCGCGGCGGGCGACGACGCTTTCTCCATCGATCTCGAAAACGGGAAAATCAGGTGGCGAGACGCGCCATTGGCGCGATTGGCAGCGGGCGCCGCGGTGGTGCGCCCCCACATCGAAGTTTTCGCCAGTGACCTCATCGATGGTCCGGCGCGCGAGCAGGTTCGCCAGCGTCTAACCCGTTGGTTGGATGACTATTTGCGGGCCCAGATCGGACCGCTGCTCGATTTGCGCCAGGCGACGTCTGCCGGGGCTGTGCGTGGTCTGGCCTATCGGTTGGCCGAAGGCTTGGGGTGCAGCTTTGGCGATCCCGCTGTCGACCGGAAGAGCAATTTCTCCGAAGACGAGCGCAAGTTGCTGGCGCGCTCGGGCGTGCGGATCGGTGTTGAAACGACCTACATGCCGGCGATGCTCAAGGGACGGCTGGTGCCGCTGAAAAGCTTGCTGTGGTCGGTGCACGCGGGCCGGCCGGCGCCGACGGCGATCCCTGACGGCGGTGCGACGTCGCTGACGTGTCACGACGATGTGCCGGCTGGCTGGTATCTGGCGCTGGGATTTTGTCCCGCCGGACCACTGGCGGTGCGCGCCGACCTGTTGGAACGCTTATTGGCCGACGTGCGCCGGTCGAGCCGTGAGGGTGCGTTCGAAGTGAGCGCAACGATGATGAACGCGATCGGCGCCAACCCAGATGATTTTGCTCAAGTGTTGCGACGATTTGGTTACGCGGTTACCAGCACCGATGAGACGTTGCGCGTAGCCCGGCGGCGTCCCGGCAAACGAGCGGCGACCAAGCCGCGGGGCCAGCGCGCCGCCAGCATTGTCGATCCGGACTCGCCGTTTGCCAAATTGGCCCAGCTGAATACCGGTTCCAGATCGTGAATTTCCTGGCAGTGGATTGATGGTGGAAACCGACACGCTGCGGCTCGATAAATGGCTTTGGTTTACCCGCCTCTGCAAGACGCGCACCCAGGCCACGGCGCTCTGTCGGACGGGTCGGGTGCGGGTCAATCGCACGCCGGTCCGCAAGCCAAACCATGCGTTACGGCTGGACGACGTATTGACGTTTCCCTTGGGCCGCCGCATCTGGGTGGTCCGCGTGGTCGCATTGGGCGAGCGGCGAGGCCCGTTTCGCGAAGCCCAGACCCTCTACGAAGATTTGTCGCCGCCGCCGGTACCACCGGCCGAACGGTCGCTGGGTAGTGGCCAACGAGATCGCGGCGCCGGGCGCCCGACCAAGCGTGACCGGCGCGCTATCGACCAATTGAACGACCCCGGAAACCCCTAGAATGGCAATGGTTGTTGTAAGCGTCATTCGCGTGTAAACCGGCACCCATGTTGGACCGGCTTAAGAAAATGTTCGGTGCGGACGAGACCGACCCCAGTGAACCAGGGCGGCACACCGTCGACGAATTACACCTTGCCGCCGCCGTGCTCCTGATTGAAACGGCGCGTATGGACGATACCATCGGCGACGAGGAGCGTGGCGTGATTGTCGATCTAGTGCGCGACAGGTTCGAATTGTCCACCGAAGAGGTGTCGTCGGTGATCGAGTTGGCCGACGAAGTCGCGCACAACGCGGTCGAATTGTCGCGGTTTACCCGTCGCATTCGCGACGATTTCGACCATGACGAGCGAATTGAAATGGTCGAAATGCTGTGGCGCGTGGTCTATGCCGATGGAGTCGTGCACGACCACGAATCGAACCTATTGCGGCGCGTTGCCGGCCTGCTTTACGTTAGCGACCGGGAAAGCGGCGAGGCACGAAAACGGGTGATAGCATAGAATTGCATGACTCTGAGGCGGATGCATCGAAGCTAGTAGATCGGACCTAAATGAGGTCCCAGATTAGTCGAGTTTCCCCAGCGAGTTGGATTAGTAAGGAAGGAATTAATCATGCCGTACGTGGTGACCGAGGCTTGCATCAAATGCAAGTACACCGACTGCGTGGAAGTCTGCCCCGTGGATTGCTTCTACGAAGGCGAAAACATGTTGGTGATACATCCCGACGAATGCATCGACTGCGGCGTGTGCGAGCCTGAGTGCCCGGCTGAAGCGATCATCCCCGATGTCGAGCCGGAAGCCGAGAAATGGCTTGAAATGAATCGTGAATACTCGGAAAAGTGGCCGAACGTTACGACCAGGTCGGATCCGCTGCCGGACGCAGACGCAGTCAAGTCAGAGCAAGGAAAGTTCGATAAATACTTCAGCTCCAATCCGGGCCAGGGTGATTAACCGGAAGTAGAAACAAAATAATCCCGTAATAGTAGCAAAAAACTGGTGCCGACCTGGACAGCTGGCTGTTAATTACCCGATTTTTGTGGTACATTACCGGTCAACAATTGGGGACGGTCAATCGCTTCGTCGTGTGCGGCTGTCCCTTAATTTGTGTCTGATACCGCTGTCCAGACGCGCAGAACACGCAAGATACAAGTGTAGCCGGCCGAACCACCGGTGACGCTGGCGGTATAACGATGCATGGTGGCGGCGAAAACAAGTAGGCGGATAGGGCGACAAGTATGAAAAGAAAAGCGCTTAAGGATTTGGAATTTGGCAAAGGGGATTTTGTTGTTTACCCGACGCACGGCGTCGGCAAGGTAACCGGTGTCGAGGAACGTGAAATTGCCGGCCAGAAGCTGCAACTGTTTGTTGTCAGCTTCGAAAAAGAACGAATGACTTTGCGGGTTCCCATCGAGAAGGTTAAGGAATCCGGCCTGCGGAAGCTCTCCAGCGGTAAAGTGATCGATACTGCGCTCAAGACCTTGAAGGGTCGCGTGCGCGTTAAACGGACGATGTGGAGCCGGCGGGCCCAGGAATACGAAGCAAAGATAAATTCGGGCGACCCGGTCGCGATCGCCGAAGTGGTGCGCGATCTCCATCGCAACGCCGATCAACCTGACCAGTCATACTCCGAACGCCAGATGTATCAGGCGGCGCTCGAACGATTGGCCCGCGAGTTGGCAGCGGTCGAACAGGTCGAGCACGAGGCGGCGGTCGATAAATTGGAAACGCTTCTGAGTGCGGCCTAATTTACTCGGGCAGGATATTGCGTTAGCGCTCCATCGTGAATGACGGCCGGGCACGGACACCGTGCCCGGCCTTTTCTTCGCTGAAATTTAACCCGGCTGACGAAACAAGCTTGCGGCGACGCGGGCGCTTGATTCATGGTCTGGCACTGAGGCCAACCCCATGTCGCACCCGCTCGTCGATACCGATAAGATTTCTGTGTTGCGCCACCCGCAACGGGTGTGGGCAGTTGCGTCTGTGCACGGCGAAGCCGGCAAACTAGCCCGTTTGCATCAGGAAATTGCACAGCGCTATCGGCCGGGCGACCGCCTCGTCTATTTGGGTAACATCTTGGGCCGGGGTGGAAATCCGGTCGACGCTGTCGATCACTTGCTGGCGTTCCGGTGCGCTGTTATCGGCATGCAAGGAATGTTTGTTGGCGATGTCGCCATTCTGCGCGGCGCCCAGGAAGAGATGTGGCAGAAGTTGCTGCAACTGCAATTGGCGCTTAACCCGGCCGAAGTTTTGACTTGGATGCTTGACCAAGGCGTCGATGCTACGCTGACGGCATATGGCGGCAACGCGGCCGACGGTCTTGCCGCGGCGCGCTCCGGCGCGCCGGCATGCGCAAGATGGACGGCAACACTACGCGACGCAGTGCACGCGCGCACCGGCCATACGCATTTCTTGTCGGCGTTGCGCCGGGCCGCGGTAACCGAGCCTCGCGCGAGCGACGGCGCCGCATTGTTGTTCGTAAACGCCGGCCTTGATGTAAGCCGTCCGCTGGCGACACAGAAGGACAGTTATTGGTGGCCTTCGGCGGACTTCGATCGAATAAACGAACCCTATGGAGATTTCGCGCGAATTGTCCGCGGCTTCGACAAGCAGGCGGCCGGTCTGACCGAAGGATTGTTCACCGTCAGTGTCGACGGCGGTGCGGGCCGGGGCGGCGCCTTGCTGGCGATTTGCCTCGATGCCGCGGGCGCCGTTGTCGAAACGCTGGAAGCGTAAAGGTCCACCTGTACACGGGTTGCCCGCGCGCCGCTATTCGACGACTACCTTAACCCGTTGATTGGCGAATGGCTGGGAATTCGGCGCCAAGCCATTCAGTACCCGAAACCATTCCTCTTTCGGGCCCGGCAGGGGAAACCCGCGCGATAATTGGGCCACGTTGCTTCCCGGCGCCACCGTCGGCGTCGTCACACGCCACGGTCTGAGATCGGCCTTTTCGCGTTCGGACAACCGGCGGAAACTGAAAGTTGTGCGCCGGAACGGCACGCTGAGCTGTTGTGTTGTCGCTGGCGGCGTGGCGAACATAAAGCGGTAGATTGTCTTCGGGCCGAAGCGGATGGCGACCAGACGCAGGTCGGCACTGCCGCCTTGTTGGGCGAGGCGTGTGGTGCCGGTTGCGGCATCCATACCATTTACATTAATGGCTTCGACGCCGCTCAGTTTGGCCGCCGGCGCCCAGGCTCCGGTCAGGTAAGACGTCATGCGGCCGCGATAGGTCTTGGTGTCGGCGCTGAACAATATCAGTGATTTGTTCGGCCCGCGGGCGATAACCTGCCGGGTTCCGTTTGCTAGATGAAAACCATCGGGCACCTCGAAACGAAAGCCGAGGATTTTATGCGCGAACACCCGACCTCTGACGAAACCCTGGCCGTCGGAATCGCCAAACACGATGCCATCGATGGCGTTGAGGTGGTCGATATTGCCAATCCGCGGATTGGAAACCGCCGTTATTTGCGCCGCCTTGGTTGCGGCGATAACACGGTCGCCGGTGCGCGGGTGGGTCGACAGGATATTGTAACGCGACGCGGGGTCTGGCAGGCCGCTGCTTTTTGCCTCGAGGGCGCTGTAGGCCTGTAACGACGACAGGAACGAGGCCATCGATCCGGTCTCGTAGCCGGTGCGCGCCAGGTAGCGCACGCCCAGCTTGTCGGCCTCGAATTCCTGATCGCGCGAATAGCCTTGCAGATATACTGCGGCTCCCTGCTGACCCAATTGCGCCACGCCGCCCCCCGCCACGACACCGAGCAACGCCGTGCCGAGGCCGGCGACGATCGACGAGCTGTAGCGTTGCGCGCTGTGGCGCGCGGTCACATGGCCGATTTCGTGCGCCAGAACGCCGGCGAGCTCGGCTTCCGTATTAGCCAGCGCCAGCAAACCGCGGCTGATATAGACATAGCCGCCGGGAAGCGCGAATGCGTTAATCACGTCGCTGTCGAGCACCGTGAAGGTAAAATTGAGGTTCGGCAGGTCCGAATTGCGGGCGAGTTGTTGACCCACAGCGTTGACGTAGGCGCTCGCTCTGGCGTGGTCGTAGGCACCGCCGAACTCGGCCAAGATCTTGGGATGTTGCTCACGACCGACGCGCAGCTCGTCTGCCGGCGACATAAAGGCGGTAAAGCTCCGCTCACCGGTTGCCGGGTTTACCGAGCACGCCGCCAGCAGCAACGCCAGAGCCATGAGAACGAGGTGGGTGGCGCGATTGTGTTGTCTCAACGATGGTGCTTCTGGTTTCATGGTTTAAGCACTTCGATCTGTTCGGGGTGGGTCACTTCGATCATCGGGCCGTTGCTCCATCTTAACCAGCCGCGCACCCGAACGCGACGGCCGGCATAGTCTTGCGGAATAATTCCGCTGCTCGCGAAGGATTTCAAGTTCCGGCTCGAAATAGAGATGGTGAAGTCGGTACGATAATCCTCATCAAAATTCAAATATGCCCGCCCGCGGACGATCGCCGTTTCCAGAACCCGGCCTTCGACCAGCGAGAACCGGCCGGTATGGTCGGGCGCGGCCGCGGTATCGAGGATTGCGTAGTAGGGGTGCCGCCAGATCCCTTGGGATGCGTTGCGCGCCGCCCCTTCTGCCTCCAGCATGCGGCCGACCAGGCTGCGATTGTCGGCAAAACTATAGACCCGCGCGAAGCCCAGCTCGAGCAGGCTTCCCTGTACCCACAAACCGTCGTCGGTGAACAGGTGCGCCAGTTCCCTGCCGTACCGGTCCTGCCGCTGCCCGCCATAGCCCAACGTTATGCGCCGTCCCAGGACCAGCTCGGTCAAGGCCTGTTTTGCTTCGTCGGCGAGCGGCCATTTCTCGAAATTCACCCGGCCGAGGGGTAACTTCGGCGCCTGAATGCCGACCAAGCGGACCTGGCGGCCGCCATCGAGTATTACCGTGTCGCCGTCGACCACTTCGAGCACCACCGCGCTATCGCCGAGGCTAAGTCCGGCAAAGTCGTGCGGCAGCCCGTCGGCCGCGCTTGCGGGAACGGGCGCGGAGAGCGCCAGCAGTACGATCAGGTGCAGGGCCAGAAATAGTGGGCGCGGCGGTTTCATAGGCCTATTATATCGCGTTAATGCAGATATTCCGGCCGCTGATTGTGGCCACCGATTGTGGCCATAGGTTGACATCGTGAGCGGTCGCGGCACTCTAGCGCGCCGATTGAGAGGAAGCGTTGGTGCGCAGAGAATTATTTCCTGAAATTACGCCTTATGAAACAGGTGTTTTGCCGCTCGATGGCGAGCATGTGATGTATTGGGAGCAATCGGGCAATCCCACCGGCGCCCCGGTGCTTTTCTTGCATGGCGGCCCCGGGGCGGGAACCACGCCGACCCACCGGCGGTTTTTCGATCCCGTCCGCTATCGAATTGTCCTGTTCGATCAGCGCGGTGCGGGAAAATCGACCCCCAGCGCATCGATCGAGGACAATACCACCCAGCATTTGATTTCCGACATCGAACGCTTGCGCGAAGCCCTTGCCATCGAACAATGGCTGATCTTCGGCGGCTCGTGGGGCAGCACGCTGGGGTTGGCGTATGCCCAAGCGCACTCCGAACGGTGCCGCGGGCTGATCATGCGTGGGATATTTTTGTGCGGGGACGAGGAAGTCGACTGGTTCATGCGCGGCATGGGCCGGTTCTTTCCCGAGGCGTGGCGCAAATTCGCCGAAGCCGTTCCCGAGGCTGAGCGCGATGAATTGCTCACCGCCTACCGGCGTCGTTTGGATAGCACAGACCCAGATGTGAGCGTCCCGGCGGCGCGGGCCTGGGCCTCCTATGAGGCTACTTGCTCGACATTACGGCCCAACGGCCATGCGGTCGTGGCGATGAGCGAACCCGCCAGCGCATTGGCGTTGGCGCGGCTCGAGGCGCATTATTTGGCGCACAGAGCGTTCCTGCAAGACGGCGCCTTGCTCGCCAACATCGACGCCATTCGTCATTTGCCCGCCGTCATCGTGCAAGGCCGTTACGATATGGTCTGTCCGCCCACCACCGCCGACCGGCTGGCCACCGCGTGGCCCGAGGCGCGCTTTGAAATTATCGCCGACGCGGGCCATTCGGCGCTCGAGCCGGGCATCCGGGCGGCGCTGCTGAAGGCGACCGAAATGATGAAGCAAACATCGTGACCTCGCCAACATCAGCGCGCGGCGCTCTGGTAACCGGCGCGGCGCAACGGATCGGCCGGGCGATCGCACTGGGTTTGGCCGATGACGGTTGGCACGCGGTCGTCCACTACCACCGCTCGGGCGAGGCCGCCGCAGAAACCGTCGCCGCCATCGAAGGTGGGGGCGGACAGGCAACCGCGATCGCCGCCGACTTGTCGGACCCGGCTGCCGCGGCCCGGCTGGTGGTGGCGGCGGTCGAGGCCACCGGCGGGCTCGGCTGTCTGGTCAACAACGCATCGATGTTCGCCGCCGACGATATCGCATCGGTAAGCGCCGCCGGCTTCGATGCCATGATGGCGGTTAATTTGCGCGCGCCGGTTTTGCTGTCGCGCGCCTTCGCCGAGGCCCTGCTCGATGGCGCGGCGGGGGTGATCGTCAACCTTCTCGACCAGAAATTGGTCAATCCGAACCCGGATTTCCTGTCCTACACTCTATCGAAATATGGTCTTGGCGGGCTTACCACGACGCTGGCAATGGCACTGGGGCCGCGCATTCGCGTGTGCGGCGTGGCCCCCGGATTGACCCTGCCGAGCGCCGATCAGACGCCCGATCAGTTCGCCGCCGCCCATCGCCGAACGCCGCTGGGGCGGGGCGCTACGGTGGCCGACATCGCCGGCGCGGTGCGCTATCTGGTCTCCGCGGTTGCCGTAACCGGCGAAGTGGTGTTGGTTGACGGCGGCCAGCATCTTGCCGGTAGCGCGCGAGATGTCATGTTTATGCCACCCGGTAATGGCCCAACCGGTGACAACGGGGACGCAACGTAACCATGACGACAGCTTCTGTCCCGGAGATCGACCCGGTTGAGCACCGTCTGCTCGAGCGCCAGTCCTCGATCCGCAAGATATTTTTCCGCGATTTGGAAATCCAGGCCCATATCGGCATCAACGATTCCGAGCAGGGACGTTCGCAGAACGTGCGGGTCAATATCACGCTCTACATGGCGCCCGGCGAGCGGCCCCAGCGCGACAGCATCGCCGAAGTGTTTAACTATGATCAGGTGCGCGACGCCATCCACCGATTGATCGACGGCCGTCATATCAATCTGCAGGAAACCCTGGTCGAGGAAATTGCCGATTTGTGCTTTGGTTTCGATGCCGTCGTTGCGGTGCGGGTATCGAGCGAGAAAACCGATGTCTATGACGATTGCGCCAGCGTCGGCAGCGAGGTCGTGCGGCTGCGCGAAGTGTGATCGAACGATGGGGGGAGAAACGACATGAGCATCGATTGGCCGACCGACCGGATTGACTACTCACCGATCCACGAGCGTCCGCCTTTGCCGTTGCCCGGCGGCGCCAGGGTCGTGGTGTGGCCGTGCGTCAATGTCGAGAACTGGGTGATCGACCAGCCGATGCCGCGCACCGTGGTCAGCCCGCCAGGCGGGGCCGAGAAGAGCGTGCCCGATATTCCCAATTGGGCCTGGCACGAATACGGTCAGCGGGTCGCGTTTTGGCGGCTGAAAAAGATTTTCGACGAGTTCGGCGTCGCCGCCTCGCTGGTCATGAACGGCACGGTCTGCGACGTTTATCCGCAGATCGTCGACGCCTGCCTGGCGTCGGGCTGGGACCTGGTCGGCCATGGCTGGATCCAGCGGGCGCTGCCGGCGGTGCCCGACCAGCGCGAGATGATCGACCGCGTCTTCAAGCGCCTCGAGGAATATTCCGGACGGCCGCCCAAGGGCTGGCTCGGTCCGGCGCTGGCCGAGACCCACGACACCGTGGACTGGCTGCACGAGGCCGGCTTCGAATACGTCGCCGACTGGGTGCTCGACGACCAGCCGGTCGACCTGCGCACCAAGCACGGCACGCTGGTTGGCCTGCCCTACACGCAAGAGCTCAACGATCTGGCGATGCTGCTGATCCAGGGCCACCGGTC
>JAPUHN010000289.1 GCA_027297685.1 Alphaproteobacteria bacterium
GGCCGCGTTGGCTGCCGTTGTTGTGGCCGGTTCCAGACGGCGGAAGCGCCTTGGTACAGCCGGTTTATATCGACGATGTCGTATCCGCTATCGTCGCTGCGGCAACAACCGATGGGCCGATTGCGCGAACCATTGTCGTCGCTGGTCCCCGACCGATCCCCTTGGCCGAAATGTTACGCGCGTGCGCGTCTGTCCACGGTCGGCGACTGCGTATCCTGCCCGTGCCGACCATAATGCTAATAGGCGCGGCACGAATAGTTGCGGTTTTCTCAAAGCGAGGTCTCTTTTCAGTCGCTGAACTTCAGCGTTCACGCGAAGAAAAGGCATACGATATCGATGCACTGAGGTCCCAACTGGCCGTTGAACCCCGCTCGTTCGTGGATGGGCTGCACCGTCTCGGGGTTCGACAGCTTGAAAAGACTAAACTAGGTTGCACGGAACAGTCGGCGGGTGGCTAAATTCGCTACTGCCGCGTCAAACCTGCACCGCAGACACCGACGATGACCATATCGAAATTGCTACCGAACCGCCGCCTGATCATCATTGCGCACGACATCTTTATGGCAGCCATTTCGTTTGTCCTAACGCTGCTGCTGCGCATGGGAGAAGCGGTCTACACTCTGCCGCTCGATTTCATCATTCAAGGCACCGTTATATTTACGGTAATCGCAGCCACGGCCTTTTGGTACATGGGTCTCTATCGCGGTATCTGGCGGTATGCGTCGATGAACGATGTGATCCAAATCACCAAGGCGGTGACCGTTGCAATATTGGTGTTCCTGCCTGTCATGTTTCTATGGAGCCGCGCTGAATTCCTGCCGCGCTCATTCCCGGTAATTAATTGGTTCGTTCTCATCGCGCTGCTCGGCGGACCGCGCTTTGTATTTCGCCTGATCAAGGACCGGCGCCTCGAGTTCATGATCGAACCGGCCGGCAAGGGCGGTATCCCGGTTTTACTGGTTGGCGCCGGCGATGCTGCCGAGACCTTTATCCGCGAGATGGCCCGCCAACGCAGCAGCGCCTATCGAATAGTCGGAGTGCTCGACGAAAAGGGCCGCCGGGTCGGTCGCCATATTCACAACGTACCGGTGCTCGGCACGCCGGAGAGCCTGCCGGCCGTGCTGCGCCGACTTGCCCTGCGGAACGTGCATCCGCAGCGCCTGATTGTTACCAAACAGGAGCTCAGCCCGGAACTCGTGCGCCGATTGCTCGATATCGCCGAAACGAATGGAATGACACTGTCGCGCTTGCCCCGTCTCACCGAATTTCACAGCGGTGCTGCCGATCGCCTCGATGTGCGCCCCGTCGATGTTGAGGATTTGCTGGGGCGTCCGCAAGTGGTTCTAGACAGGCCCGCAATGGAAGCGATGATCGCCGGCAAACGTGTCCTTATAACCGGCGCCGGCGGCACCATCGGCAGCGAGTTGGCGCGCCAGGTCGCCGAACTGGGCCCGGCGCAACTCAATCTGCTCGACAATAGCGAGTTCAACTTGTACGCGATCGATCTCGAGGTGAGTCAGCGAAACCCCGACCTGCCGCGAGCCATGCGCCTGGCCGACGTGCGCAACCAACCTCAAATGTCGGCTGTTTTTAGCGAATATCGACCCGAACTCGTTTTCCATGCGGCAGCCCTGAAGCATGTCCCAATTGTCGAAAATCATCCCGGCGAAGGCATATTGACCAATATTGCCGGCTCGCGGGTGGTTGCCGATCTGTGTTTGGCCCACGCCATTGACGCAATGGTGCTGATTTCGACCGACAAAGCAGTCAATCCAACGAGCGTGATGGGGGCAACCAAACGAGTCGCCGAAAGTTATTGCCAGGCGCTCGACCGACAACAGGCCGAAAACGAGGCCGCCCATCGCTGCCGGTTTATCACTGTTCGTTTCGGCAACGTTCTGGGTTCGACCGGTTCGGTCGTACCGTTGTTCGAGAAGCAGCTCGCCATGGGCGGGCCTTTGACCGTCACCGACCCCAACATCACGCGCTATTTCATGACCACGCGCGAAGCCGTCGAGCTGGTG
Organism: Alphaproteobacteria bacterium; assembly: GCA_027297685.1. Classification (GTDB taxonomy): domain Bacteria; phylum Pseudomonadota; class Alphaproteobacteria; order UBA6615; family UBA6615; genus JAPUHN01. The sequence goes on from JAPUHN010000289.1 coordinate 2,025, forward strand.
CTACAGGCCTCGGCGATCGGGATCGACGACCGCGAGGCGGCCGGTAGCATTTTCGTCCTCGACATGGGTGATCCGGTTCGCATTGTCGATCTGGCCGAACAGATGATCCGGCTCGCCGGCAAACGGCCCTACGACGACATCGAGATCGTTTTCACCGGGCTGCGTCCGGGCGAGAAACTCCATGAAGAACTGTTTCACGACACCGAGGCAACCAGGCCCACTTCAAACGCGGCAATTCACCTCGCCACCCCCCGCACGGCCGATCGCGACGCGCTATCGCTATCGATCGACGCTTTGACAGCAGATGCGCGCACCTACGACGGCGCGCGCTGCCGCGCCGCCTTGCAGCGCCTGGTGCCTGAATACGTGTCAGGCGCACCCGCCGACGTCGTCGCCGCGAAATAGGCGAACCGGCGATCTGCTGTTAGTCGAGACCACAGCCAACAGAAAGCAATAGGTACCGTGCCCAAAGTGACAGAGACACCCATTACCCGCGCGTTGATTTCCGTTTCCGATAAATCGGGTCTAACCGAATTGGGGCAGGCGCTTGCGCGCCACAGTATCGAGATTTTGTCGACGGGGGGGTCGGCACAGACCCTTCGCGATGCCGGTGTCCCGGTTACCGACGTGGCGGACCATACCGGGTTTCCTGAAATCATGGGCGGTCGGGTCAAAACCCTGCATCCGAAAATTCACGGTGGCATTCTTTCGCGCCGCGGGAACGAGGACGACGAAGCCGCGATGGCGGCGCATGCCATCGACGCCATCGACTTGGTCATCATCAATCTCTACCCGTTCGAACAAACGGCCGCCGCCGACCAGGACTATGCCACCTGCGTGGAAAATATCGACATCGGCGGCCCGGCGATGATCCGCGCAGCCGCCAAAAACCACGCTTCGGTTACGGTGGTTACCGACCCCGACGATTATGGCGACGTGATCGCGGCGATCGAAGCGAACGGCGGTTCGACGACCCACGAGTATCGCGCTCGCCTGGCCGCGAAGGCCTTCGCGCGCACTGCAACATATGACAGCGCCATCACGACGTGGCTCAGCGGCGTACTAGGCGGTGATTTACCGGATGGGTTCGCTGCCGGAGGTGTGCGTAAGCAAGTGCTGCGCTATGGCGAGAACCCCCACCAGCGGGCGGCGTTGTATATCGGCGGGCCAAGCAGGCCCGGCGTAGCCATGGCGGAGCAAATCCAGGGCAAAGAGCTGAGCTACAATAATTTGAACGATGCCGATGCGGCGTTCGAGCTGGTTGCCGAATTTGACGAACCATCGATCGCAGTAATCAAACACGCAAACCCCTGTGGCGTGGCGACCAATCCCGACCTGGTCACCGCCTATCGTTCGGCGGTGGCCTGCGACCCGGTGAGCGCATTCGGCGGCATTGTCGCGTCGAACCAGCCGCTTGACGCAGCGGCGGCGGAGGCAATTACAGAAATTTTCACCGAAGTCGTCATCGCGCCCGATGCCGACGCTGGCGCCCGCGCGGTATTTGCTGCCAAGAAAAATCTAAGGCTGTTGCTGACCGGAGCCAAGCCGGATCCACGAACCGCCGGGTTGTTCGCTAAACCGATCGCCGGTGGTCTGCTGGTGCAAGACCGCGACATTGGCCGGGTCACGGCCGACGATTTGAAGGTCGTGACCCAACGCCAACCCAGCCCTGCCGAACTAGCCGATCTATTGTTCGCATTCACCGTCTGCAAGCACGTCAAGTCGAACGCGATCGTCTACGTGCGCGAAAGGGCGACCGTCGGCATCGGCGCCGGCCAGATGAGCCGGGTCGATTCGGCGCGTATCGCTGCTTGGAAGGCTATCGCCGCAGCAGAGGCCGCCGGCGGCGGCGACCCGAAAACGATTGGCTCGGCGGTCGCCTCAGACGCCTTTTTCCCGTTCCCCGACGGACTGCTCGCGACGGTGGATGCCGGCGCCACATCGGTCATTCAACCCGGCGGTTCGGTGCGCGACGACGATGTTATTGCCGCCGCCGACGAAGCCGGCATTGCCATGGTGTTTACCGGCATGCGCCATTTCCGGCACTGATGTAAGAGAAACCGAACAACGATCATCACGACAACGACGAACATCGAAGGCCAAGCCGCCGGGCTTGGCGCCGGCGCCATTGTCGGTGTCGACCGCGACAATGAAGTTCTGTGCGACAAAGGCTCGATGCTGATGGTCGTCGCCGCCGGAACCACGGTACGGCATAGCTAAGACGAGAATTCCTCCGCGCTGGTGGGTTCGCGTACCGACAACATGAGCAGCCCGCCGATAACCAGGAACGGCAGAACGGTCGCCAGCGCCAGCCGCTGGCTATCGTAGGTAAGCGCGACCACGCCGACCACCCACGGTCCGATGAAGGCCGTGGCTTTGCCGGACAACGCGAACAACCCAAACATTTCGCTTTCCATGCCGGCCGGCGTCATGCGGACCATCATCGAGCGGCTGGCCGACTGCACCGGACCGAAGAAGATGCCCAACGCCGCGCCCAAGATCCAGAACCATAGTTTGGTCTCGATCAATAAAAGGGGCACGCCAATAACGACGAGGGCCGCCAGGCCGATCAGAATCGTCGGCTTGGCGCCGATCCAGTCGTCGATCCAGCCGAAGGCGAAGGCGCCGGCGCCAGCCGTGGCATTGAGTAACAGGCCGAATACGATGACCTCTTCAACAGACATGCCGAATGTGCCGGAGGCGTAGATGCCGCCGAATGCAAACAAGGTATTGACGCCGTCGGTGAAAATCATGCGCGCCAGCAGAAACCGGGCAAGTTGGCCGTGCTGAGGCAAAGTGCGCAAGGTCCGCGCGAGGACGACGAGGCCTTCGCGAACTGCGGCCTTCGCCGGCAGGCCCCGGCCTCGCGGATCCGGCGTCCACAGAAACAAGGGTAGACTAAATAGGCACAGCCACAACGCGACGACCGGGCCGGCGATACGCACGTGTTCGGCAGCCTCCTTATCCAACCCAAACGGCGGCGTTTCGACCTGTACAAAGACAAACAGCACCAATACCAGTCCGCCGAGGCCACCGAAGTAGCCGAGGCCCCAAGCCCAACCCGACACGCGGCCGACATGGCTCTTCGGCACCAGTGTCGGCAGCAAGGCGTTGTAGAAAACCATGCCGATCTCGAATGCGATCACCGAGACCCCTACAAGCACCAGCAGCAGAACAGCATCTGCGTTGTCGGGCCGCACGAACCACAGCAAGGCCGAACCAACCGCCAAGACGGCGGTAAATACGGCCAACCATGGCTTGCGGCGGCGCCCCTGATCTGCGATCGATCCGAGTATCGGACTAGCGAAAGCTATGACGAGGGCTGCGGCGCCGATCATAAACGCCCACTGCGACGTTGCCGCGGCCGCATCCACTGCAATGGCGCTTGCGAAATAGGCAGGAAAAACGAAAGTCAGGACAATTGCTGGAAACGGCGAGTTCGCCCAGTCAAAGAGACACCACGAAAATACGGGGCGCCGCTCTAATACGGGCGACGAGGCACTGACGGTTTCAGTCATGGTGCTAACCTAACGACACGAACGCCAATGCGCTATTCAACTCGCCACTTTCTGTGTGGCAGTTCGGCGCTGCCTCCAGTTGGCTATGGTAATCCCGATGAGGACCAGCACAAACCCGAAGACCATCGACGTGGTCACCGGCTCGCCGAGCAATACCGCGCCCCAAAGCAGCGCCATCAGGGGATTCATCGGTAGCGAAACGGCAACCAGGGTCGGCGTCGTATGCCGCAGCGCCCACAGCCACAGCATGTAGGAAATCGAGGAGCCGAGCAGCCCGATAAATCCGACCGCAAGCCAGCCGATGGTCGACAATTGCGGGCTTACGGTTGGTGCGCCAAGAGCCTGCGCCATAATGAACAGCAACAAAGTGGCTGGCAGAACCCCGGTGACAACGACGACGAGCGGATCGTGCAGACGCAGCCAGTGGTTCGACCACACGTTGAAGCTTGCGGCAATCAGCGCCCCGAACAGCACGATCAGATCGCCGATCCAGGCATCCGGCGGCGCTGCCGACGACTGCCCCAACGCGACGACGACACCCGCGCTGGCGACTATGACCCCGGCAACTTTGAACCGGGTTGGCCGTTCGGTGCGGAACAGCGCGGCCAAGGCCAGGGTCAGGAACGGTGTCGTCATGAAGGTCAATGCCGCCCGCCCAGATGTCGTAAACGTCAGCGCGGTTGCAAACAGAAACTGCAGGCCGCCAAAAAACACCGCGCCCATGGCGCCAATAATTAAAAGGTCGCGCGGCCCCGGCCAGCGGCGAACCAGCGCAAACGCGATCGGCGCCAAAACCAGCGCCGCACCTGCGTTGCGTAGAAACGCTATTGTCGTCGGTTCGGTTTCGGTGACCAGAAATCGCATAGCGACGAAGGAAGACCCGCCCAGGGAGGTCGACAGGCAAGCGGCCAGAGCGGCCCAAACCGCCAAGCGACTTGCGCGCGCCGCCGCGTCGTTTGCAGTCATTGCTGTTCGCCTGGAATGCTAGAGCTGTATCCAGTCAATGGACGGGTCTCTTCTTAGCGCAACCCATGGGGAATACCCATGAGCGAACCGCAGCGCAGCCGTGCAAACTGCTCAGCACAGACTCCGATTAGCTACTGATAAGGGATCGAAATTGGGCGTTGGCAACTGTCAACATGGCCAGGTCGACTTGTTCCACCGCACGCAACTCGTCAATCAATTGATGCGAGCGGGAAACCGCGCCGTCGTGGCCGTCGAGCCACATTTCGATCAGCCCCGAAGCAGCACGCTGATTGAGTTTACCGCCGCCCGCCATATCGAGAACACGCGTCGTCAACTCCGATTGGTGGCTGTAGCTCTCATCGACTATTGCGGCCAGGGCCATGGTCTCCCAGTCGGTTTCGGCGTTTACCCGTTTTGCCGCGTGACGTAGCCAATCGATGCCCAACCGCGCGCCAATAGCGAAATACATGCGCCCGCAATCGACAACCGGCACACCCGAATGTACCGCTATGCGCACAATATCGCCGGCAGCGGGGAGAACTTCGAGGCTGGCAATTCGGCTGGCAAGGTCTTCCGGGACATGCTCTGCGGCGAGCGTCGCCGTGCGTACTGCCATGGCATTGTAGTCGTCTTCGGCAACGATTTCCGGCATATGGTCGACCAGCTCAGCAATGCCGGTTGTGTATTGGCTTGTCGCATCCGCAATCGAGATCGGCTTGCTGAGATTTTCCAGGAACCACTGTGCCATGCGTGCTGCCAACATAGTGACTTCGCCGATCATTTCGGTCTGCAGCTTGGCCGCCACCTTATTGTCCAGCGCCTCAATCGATCGCCAGATCGGACGTAGATCGAAGGCATCGCGCGCCACCACATAGGCGCGGGCTATGTCGGCCGGGCCGGCCGCCGTCAGCTCTTCCAGATTATGCACAAACGTTGCGCCGACCCGATTGACCAGCGAATTTGTGACATAAGTCGCGACGATCTCGCGCCGCAAACGATGCCGGGCAATATGGTCGGAGAACTTTTCGCGGATCAACTCCGGAAAATACCGCGACAAATCGCCAACGAGGTAGGGGTCGTCAGGCACATCGGTGGGTAATAAATCGCCATATAATGTCAGTTTGGAATAGGCAAACGTTACCGCATATTCCGGCCGCGTCAGTCCCTCGCCATCTGCCAGCCGGTCGGTCATTTCCTCATCATTTGGCATATCTTCGATCGCCCTGTCGAGCAGACCGCGACGCTCGAGCGCGCGCATGAATTGCCATTGTGAATCGAGCAATTCCGGCGCCTTAGCTTCGGCCACCGAAATCGCCTGGGTTTGCAGATAGTTATCATTGAGTACGAGGCGTGCCACGTCATCGGTCATAGCCTTGAGTATCTCATTGCGTTGATCGACCGAAATTTCACCTTGCGTGACGGCGTCGTTGAGCACGATCTTGATGTTGACCTCGTGATCGGACGTGTCGACGCCTGCCGAGTTGTCGATGAAATCGGTGTTCAGACGGCCGCCGGCGCGAGCATATTCGATTCTCCCGCGTTGGGTTATCGCCAGATTGGCGCCCTCGCCGAGCACTCTGCAGCGCAGTTCTTTTCCGTCAATCCGCACAGCATCATTGCTGCGGTCATCCGCGTCGGCGTGAGTCTCGCGGGAAGATTTGACGTAGGTTCCAATACCGCCGAACCACAGCAAATCGACCTTGCTTACGAGCATCGAGCGGATCAGCTCGTTCGGCGTAACCTCATTCTGGTCGATACCGAACAACGCTTTCATCTGAGGCGTCACTTTGACCGACTTGGCTTTGCGGTCGAATACACCACCGCCATTTGAAATTATTTTGGCGTCATAATCGGCCCAATTCGAGCGCGCCTTGCGAAACAAACGGCGGCGTTCGGCATGACTTTTCGCCGGATCGGGATCGGGGTCGACGAATATATGCAAATGGTTGAAAGCGCCGACCAGCTTGGTATGCTTCGACAACAGCATACCGTTGCCGAAAACATCGCCAGACATATCACCGACGCCCACTGTCGTGAAATCTTCGCGTTGAATATTGCGGCCGAATTCGCGGAAGTGGCGTTTTACCGACTCCCAGGCGCCGCGCGCAGTGATGCCCATTTTTTTGTGGTCATAACCGACCGAGCCGCCCGACGCATACGCATCGCCGAGCCAAAAACCGTAAGAGGCACTGATTTCGTTGGCTATGTCAGAGAATGTGGCAGTGCCCTTGTCAGCGGCAACGACAAGATAGGGATCATCACCGTCGTAGCGCACAACGTCCTTCGGCGGAACGATATCGCCACCCGACAGATTATCGGTCAAATCCAACATGCCGGCCATCAAAGTGGAGTAACAACCGATCACTTCCGACATCGTCGCTTCTCGGTCTGCGGCCGCATCGCCGGTTGGTGCCGGCAATTGCTTGCACACGAATCCGCCCTTGGAGCCGACTGGTACAATGACGGCGTTTTTGACCATCTGGGCCTTCTGCAGGGCAAGCACTTCAGTGCGAAAATCTTCGCGCCGATCGGACCAGCGGATACCTCCGCGCGCGACATCACCACCGCGAAGATGGCAACCTTCCATACGGGGGCTGTAAACGAAGACCTCTTTCATCGGCCGCGGCTCAGGCAGCCCGTCCACTGCCCGGCTGTCTATCTTGAACGACAGATATGATTTCTCCTCGCCGGCCTCGTCCAGCTGGAAAAAGTTGGTTCGGGTAGTGGCCTCAACGGCGTTGGCGAACCGGCGGATGATCCGGTCTTCGTCCAAGTTCGAGACGTTTTGGAGCGCCGCAGCGATTCCAAGGCTCAACTTTTCGGCCTTGCGTTTCACTGCTTTGGCGCGGCTTTTCGGATGTAGTTGCAAGCGGGTGTGAAAGAGATCGATGATTAACCGGGCCAACTTCGGGTTGTTGGCCAGCGTTTCTTCCATATAGGGCTGCGAGAAGGGAATGCGCGCCTGCAACAAGAATTTGCAGTAAGCGCGTAATATCACAATATCACGCCATTCCAGGCCGGCGCCGAGAACCAATTTATTGAATCCGTCATCGCCGACAGAGTTATTGAAAACACGGGCGAAAGTTTCATGGAACTTCTCGCGCACCGTTTTGAGATCAACTTCCGCGCCGGAACGGGTGCACATGCTGAAGTCGTGAATCCAGACGGCCCCGGTTCCGTCGCCATACCGGTACAAAATTTCGAACGGTTCTTCGCCAACTACCTTGAGGCCCATGTTTTCCAGCATCGGCAGCACGTCGGACAACGGCAGCGAAGTGGCATCGTGATAAAGCTTTAGGTGCACGGTTTCGGCGGCGTCTTCGGGCCGCTGGTACAAGTTCAAGCCAAGTTCGCCGGTCAGACGGACTTCATCGATATACTCGATGTCGGCGACCGCCGCTTCGGGCGAATAGCGTTCCTGGTATCCCAAGCTAAAAGCATCGCCGAAGCGCTCCAACAGGATCAGGCCGGCGCCTTCGCCGATCGACTCGATAAGGGCGTCGCGCAGCTTGTCGTTCCATGACCGCGTCGCTTCGCGCAGTGCCGTCTCGATTTCGTCGATCTGAAAGGCGGGAATACCCGATGGGCCAGTTTTTATGATGTATAAAATCCGCGCGAGCACCGATTCAGTGCCGAATTCCGGGGTGAACGCAACCAGCGACCCGTCGAAACGCTGTACGAGGATCTCCGCCAATTTCCGCCGCAAATCAGAGTCGTAGCGATCGCGTGGCACAAACACCAACGCCGTCAGGTAGCGTTGGAAAGGATCCTCGCGCACAAACAATGCCGTGTGCTGGCGTTCCTGCAAATGCAAAATTCCCATCGCATTGTTGAACAGCGTGTCGGCATCGATCTGCCACAGCTCGTCGCGGGGATAGTTCTCGAGGATGTGGGCGAGCGCTTTGGCGTCGTGGCTTGCCGGCGGAAAATCAGCGCGCGCTAGCGCGTTGGAGACTTTCTGACGCAGCAGCGGGATATTTATCGGCGAGCGGCTGTAGGCGGCCGAGGTAAACAATCCGACGATCATCCGTTCACCGACCACTTTTCCCGCGGCGTCGAACTTCTTTACGCCGATGACGTCCATATGGACCCGCCGATGCACGGTCGAGCGTCGGTTCGCCTTGGTAAGCATCAACAACTGGGGCTGGCGCATGAAGGCGCGGATATCGCGCGGCAACGGCTCATTTTCCGCCCAGCGCTCGATTATGCTGCGCTCGGCATCGCGCAGCACGCCAAGTGCACCGGGGGCCGCCTTTAATTTCTGGTTCTTGCCGCTGCCAACATGATCGTATTCGCGATAGCCCAAAAACGTGAAATGGTTGTCGCTAATCCATTCGAGGAAAGCTTCCGCCTCTTTCACGTCCTCCAACGGTAATTGCGGTGGTTGGGCACGCAGCCCTTCCAGTAACTCATTGACGGCGTCGCACATTTTCGGCCAGTCTTCGACCGATGCGCGAACATCGGCCAGAATAGTTTCGAGCTGCGCGGTCGTGTGGGCCATAGTGGCGGGATCGGTCTGCTCGTTGACCTCAATATGCATGAAGCTTTCGGGTTTACCGCCAGCCGAGCCGCCGTTAGGCGCGCCGGTACAGTCGAGCAGCTTGCCCGATTTATCCCGCTCTATATTCACGATCGGGTGAATGACCAGATGAACCGTCAGTCCTTGATAGTTCAACTCGGCAGTGACCGAGTCGACAAGAAACGGCATGTCGTCGTTAAGGATTTCGATGACCGTATGGCTGGTCTGCCAGCCGTGTTCATTCTCTAGCGGATTAAAAATCCGGATTTTAGGCTGGCCGGGTTTGCGCTTCTGCGCGAATTGCCAGAATGACGCCGCCGCACCGTAGAGGTTATCCGCGCTTTGTTGAGCGATGTCCGTCGGTGGGACGTTCGCATAAAAGGTGCGTACAAACGTTTCAGCAATCTTGCCGTTGCGGCCCTTGAACTCGCCCCTGATCTTTTGAGCAACCTGATCGATCAACGCTTTGCAGTGCGTATCAATGCGCGGGGTCATCTGCCGTTACTCCTGTACATTTCTCTAGCCACCCGTGAAATCGCCTGCGGACGCACGCGGAGGTACGGTTGCCAAACTAATCACCATTAGAAAAAACATAGTTAACGCCAACAAGGAATCGTTAACCATATTTGCGTTAGAGTTGCACGCTTATTACGAGGTGTATTGCGCGTCCGCGACACGAAACGACACCGAGGCCGCGGCTTTGTCCGAAATCAGACAGCGGGACATTGGCTGTACACAGTAAAAAGGGGGTGGCGAATTCGCCACCCCCTTTCTCGTGCCGGCAATAACACCGACAAAAACTAAAACACCAATCAGGCCGAGTCGACCGACGGGAACAGTGATTTGTAGCTCGCCAGCTCTTCCTTGAGCCTACGCTTGCCAATGCGGCGGACCGACCGCTTCCACTCCGCCTCGGTGTCCTTGACCACGGCCTTGGCCGTCTTATCGCCGACATAGGCTTCCGAGATATTCCGCTTGAGCACAAGTTCGAACTCGAGCAGACCGGTCAGATAGATCGGCGGCGTGGTGACCTTCAGGTTTCGCTCGATCGCCGCCATGCCACCTGGTGTGTACACCTTTGCCGGCTTCGAGCCCGCTTTGAAGTGGTCGACATGCCACGGATCGTGGAACGTGTTCACCGGATCACCGACGATCAGCGAGCTGTTCGCCGACGTCGCAAGGTACATCGCCAGATGGGCCATCTGCGCCTTACGTGGACTATGGCGGTTAACGAGGATCGCGGCGATTGGCGCCGAGATCGACCGGTGCACTAGCTTGCCGCTGAACTTCGACCCCGGCACCAGGCCAAAGGTCCACTTGCCGGAAGTCTTCGATTTCTTCGGATTCTCGAC
>JAPUHN010000029.1 GCA_027297685.1 Alphaproteobacteria bacterium
GGATTGTAAGTGCCAATTTTCTCGATAAACCGCCCATCGCGGGGACTGCGGGAGTCGGCCACGACAATGCGGTAGAAGGGCCGTTTCTTCGCGCCACCGCGCGATAGTCTGATACGTAGTGACATTCTGTTTGTCCTTTTACTGTGTTCGGTTGTCCGTAAGATCGGTCAGGCAGACCGCCTCGAGCTTGTGGCCGTCGGGGTCGAGCACAAAAGCGCCGTAATAGTTTTCGCGATATTCGGGGCGATAGTTCGGCAGTCCGTCGTCATCGCCACCGGCGCGCAGCGCGGCGGCGTGGAAAGCATCTACCTGAGCGGTATCAGCCGCGCGAAAGGCGATGTGGCTGCCATTGTCGGGAGACACGCGCAGGCCGTCGCGCTGGTTGATCCAGAAAGTCATACGGCTGCCCGCCATGACCCAGGCCACGGTACCCGGCTTTTCCATGTAGCGGCTACAGTCGAGGGCGCCCAGCACCTGATCGTAAAAAGCGGCACTGCGTTCAAGGTCGCTGATGCCTATCGAGACATGATTGAACATGACGCTGTCGATCCCTATCGTCCGAAGCCCGGCGGCAACGCACCCCCCGGCATACCGCCGCCCATGGGCAGCATGCGGCCGCCCATCTTTTTCATTTTTTTCATCATCGACTGCAATTGCTGGAACTGCTTCAGCAGCTTGTTGATCTCCTGCACGCTGGTGCCCGAACCGGCGGCGACCCGGCGTTTGCGGGACGCCTTGATCAGCGCCGGACGGTGCCGCTCGCCGGGAGTCATGGACAGAATGATCGCTTCCTGCCGCCGAATCATGCTGTCGTCGATGTTGTGCTGAGCCATCTGCTTTTGAATTTTGCCAGCCCCGGGCAGCATCGACATGATGCCCCCCATGCCACCCATCTTCTTCACTTGGCGCAATTGATCGGCCATGTCTTCCAGATCGAATTGGCCCTTTTGGATCTTGGCGGCAACTTTGCGCGCTTGTTCCTCTTCGACTACTTCTTGGGCTTTTTCGACCAGACCGACAACGTCGCCCATGCCAAGGATACGGCCGACGATCCGGTCGGGATGAAACGGCTCCAACGCACCGAGCCCCTCGCCGGTTCCCAGCAGTTTGATCGGACAGCCGGTGACCGCGCGCATCGACAACGCCGCGCCGCCACGGGCATCGCCATCGATACGGGTCAGCACAATACCCGTCAGTCCGACTTTTTCGTGAAAGACCCGGCCGATATTGACCGCGTCCTGGCCGGTCATCGCGTCGGCCACCAACAGGGTTTCGTGCGGCTTAACCGCATCGCGGATCGCCACCGCTTCGTCCATCATATCATCGTCAACGGCGAGCCGGCCCGCCGTATCGAGCAGCACGACGTCATAACCTTCGCGGCGGCCCCGATCCATCGCCCGGCGCGCAATATCGACCGGCGCCTCGCCAAGCTTAATGTCCAATGTGGGGATCAGCGCTTGATCGCCAAGAACGCGTAATTGTTCCTGCGCGGCGGGGCGTCGAACGTCGAGCGACGCCATGATTACCTTCTTGCCCTGTTTTTCGACCAGGTAGTTGGCAAGCTTGGCGGTCGTCGTCGTTTTGCCCGAACCCTGCAAGCCGACAAGCAACATTGGCACGGGCGTTGGTGCATTCAGGTCGATCTCCACAGCTTCGCTGCCAAGGGTCTCGACCAAGTGATCGTGCACGATCTTGATTACGGTTTGGCCCGGGGTGATGCTCTTCAGCACTTCTTGGCCAGTCGCGCGTTCCTGCACCGCAGCGACGAGGTCGCGCACGACAGGCAGCGCGACATCGGCTTCCAGCAAAGCGACCCGCACTTCGCGCAAGGCTGCGGTGATGTCGGCTTCGCTCAATGCGCCGCGACGGGTAAGCCCGTCAAAAACTTTGCCTAATCGTTCCGTCAGCGTGTCAAACAACGACGCTTATTCCTTTCGCAGAAGGGCGCACCGTTGAAACCGTTGCGCCAAACCAAAACACGCCAGCGCGCGAAACTCGCGGACTGGCGGAGTCCGTGCGATTCTCGCGCATCGGACCGCATCGCTAAAGATGCAATTGATTGGCCGCGAAACTAGGCAAAGGCCCATCGGGCGTCAAGTAGCGATGGCAGGGGCGAATCGCACCTACGACCGGGGTCGATCTCGGTCGAAAATTTCGCGGTGTTGACGTATGTCGGCTTATACTAAAATGTTACTTGGGTTTGCAAGATAGATTAGAATTGAACAATTCAATATATACAAATAAACGCTTATATTAAATAGATAAATTTTTTGTTCACGCTTATCGAATTGCACCTTGCTTACCCGCTTTGGTTGTGTCACAAGAAAATCATGCAGAAGCAATTCGGCAATCTGGTCACATAGGTCCAGCACGATGATCGGCAACCGGCCAAGTATAATATGGCCGCACGCAGACCGATCGATGGACAGAATGGCCGAGCCGGAAGGCGAGAAACGTCGAATACTCATTAGCCTGACGACAGGCTGTCTATGGACCGGCTCACCGGACTCTCCGGTCGGTGGTCGAAGTATAAAAGAAGGGTCTGCAACAGTGCCTCATCCAGTCGATACCCACGTAGGACGTCAAATGCGTGCCCGCCGCGAATTACGCGGCCTACCGCAAAAAGAGCTCGCGCGTCAGCTCGGCATAAGTTTCCAGCAGGTGCAAAAGTACGAAAGTGGAGCCAATCGAATTAGCGCCAGCAAGATGTGGCAACTTTGCGAAGTGCTCGACGTCGCGCCCGGCCATTTCTTCGAAGGCTTGCAGGGCAAAAAACGAGGTAGGGGCAACGATGGCTCCTTGGGCGTACCCCAAGATGGTCGCAGCGCACGACAAGTGCTCGACTTGAACCAGGCGTTCAAGCAAATCGATGACACCCGCGTGCGGCGTCAGGTCGTCCAGTTGGTGAAGTCGCTCACGCGCAAATAGGCCGCTCTCGGTATTCACCAAGTTCTGAGCGCCCGGCCTTTTGGCTGGACGCATGGTGCCCTGCAGTCCTATATCGCGGTCATGGCGACCCGCGAATTCATAAAAATGCACGGTTTGGGCAACGATTTTGTTGTCATCGATGCCCGCAACCGACCGCTCGGCGTGGGCGCTGCCGGCGCGCGTGCGCTTGCCAACCGCCACACCGGCGTAGGGTTCGACCAGCTTATTATTGTCGAACCGGCAAGCGATCGAAGAGCCGCCGCTTTTATGCGCATCCGCAATGCCGACGGCGGCGAAGTTTCGGCGTGTGGAAATGCGACCCGCTGCGTTGCCCGATTACTGTTTGAAGATGGTGCGGAAAACGAGATTGTGCTGGAAACGGCAGCCGGCCTGATCACGGCTCGGCATGCCGACAACAACGCGCAGAACTACACCGTCGACATGGGTCCGGCGCGAGACGGCTGGCAGGATATTCCACTGGCGAAGGCGTGTGACACGGACCATCTGCCGCTTGCCCGTGGCCCCTTGGCCGATCCCGTCGGCGTGAACGTGGGCAACCCCCATGCGGTTTTTTTCGTCGCCGATGCTGCCGCGATTGCCCTCGAGCAACTGGGCCCCGAGCTCGAACATGACCCGTTATTTCCCGAGCGCGCCAATATTGGCGTCGCCCAAATCGTCGATACCGGGGCGCTGCGCCTGCGCGTTTGGGAACGCGGCGCCGGCCTTACCCAGGCGTGCGGCACCGGAGCCTGCGCCGCTGCGGTCGCCGCGCACCGACGGGGCCTGACGGGCCGCCAAGTCCAGGTGAGGCTCGATGGCGGCGACCTCGACATCGAATGGCTTGCCGACGGTCATGTCACTATGACCGGTCCGGCATCGATTAGTTTTACCGGCGAGTTCGACGACAGTCTGCTCGCCGCAGCTGAACCGGGAGCCGCCTGAGATGGCCGATCCCGAAATCATCACCTTCGGGTGCCGGCTGAATGCCTACGAATCCGAGGTCATGCGCGAACATGTGCGCGAAACCGGCCTGTCCAACGCCATCATCGTCAACACCTGCGCGGTCACCGCCGAGGCGGAGCGCCAGGCCCGGCAGGCAATCCGGCGCGCCCGGCGCAACCACCCGGATGCCCGTATCATCGTCACCGGCTGCGCCGCGCAAATTTCGCCCGACGCTTACGCCGCTATGCCCGAGGTCGATCGCGTGCTGGGCAATAACGAGAAGCTGCAACGCGGATCTTTCGAGCCAGGCGACAGCGAGCCCGTGCGCGTCAACGACATCATGACGGCGCGCGAGACCGCAAACCATCTCATCGAAGGCTTCGACGGACGTGCCCGCGCCTTCATCCAGGTCCAGAACGGATGCGATCACCGCTGTACGTTCTGCATAATTCCCTTCGGGCGCGGCAATTCCCGCAGCGTGCCGATCGGAGAAATTTCACGCCAGGTACGAACGCTTGTCGAAAGGGGATTCCACGAAGTCGTTTTGAGCGGCGTCGACATCGCCTCCTACGGGCCCGATCTGCCCGGCCACCCCACCCTGGGCCAGATGGTCCGGCGGGTCCTGACTTCGGTGCCGGAACTGGCGCGCCTGCGCTTGAGCTCGTTGGACCCTGCCGAAGTCGATGACGACCTAATGCGGCTGATCGCCGAAGAGCCGCGGTTGATGCCGCATTTGCACTTAAGCCTGCAGGCCGGCGATGACCTCATCTTGAAGCGCATGAAGCGTCGCCACAGCCGCCAACAGGCGATCGACTTGGCCGCGACGATCCGGCAGCGGCGTCCCGACGTTGTTTTCGGCGCCGATTTCATCGCCGGTTTCCCGACCGAAACCGAAGCGATGTTCGCGAACACACTGGCGATGGTCGAGGAATGCGGGCTGACATACTTGCACGTATTCCGCTATAGCCCGCGGCCGGAAACGCCGGCGGCGCGTATGCCGCAGGTGCCGCAGCAGGAGGTCAAGGTCCGGGCGGCGCGTCTGCGCGCTGCAGGTCAAGCCGCATTGAGCAACTATCTCGACAACGAGATCGGCGGTCTGCGCAGTGCCTTGATCGAGCGCGACGGCTTTGGCCGCACCGAATATTTCACTCCGGTGGAGGTCGCCGGCGCCCAACCGGGCCCGCCGTTGGAGGTTCGCATCACAAGCCGGGCCGGCGACAAGCTCGTCGGTGCCATCGCACAACGCTCGGCCGCATGAGCGGCGCTCCAAGCGGATGGTTGGGCCGGCTGCGCTCCGGCCTCGGCAAGTCATCGAACCGTCTGGCCGGCGGCATTGGCAGCTTATTATCCGAGCGCAAACTAGACGCCGCGACCTTGGGAGACTTGGAAGACCTGCTGATTACCGCCGATCTGGGTGTCGAGACGGCAGCACGGCTAACCGAGCAGATTTCGCAGCGTCGGTTCGCCGCCGACGTGCCCGAGGCCGAGGTGCGCGCCGCGCTTGCCAAAGACATCGCGGAAATTTTGGAACCCGTCGCGCGCCCGCTCGACACAACGGCGCGACCCGAGGCGGGACCCCAGGTGATCCTGGTTGTCGGCGTCAATGGCACTGGCAAAACCACCACCATTGGCAAACTCGCCCAGCAGCTTCGCGAACAGGGAAAATCGGTCATGTTGGCGGCAGGCGACACCTTTCGCGCCGCAGCGATCGACCAGTTGAAACTATGGGGCGAGCGCACCGGCGCGAGCGTGGTGGCCCAGGATCCCGGTACCGACCCCGCCGCCGTTGCCTTCGATGCTCTGCAGCGCGCACGCGCCGAACAAACCGATGTGCTGTTAATCGACACCGCGGGCCGTCTCCATAACAAGGCTGATTTGATGGCCGAGCTGGAAAAAGTCATCCGTGTCTTGCGCAAGATTGACCCCGATGTCCCGCATGAGGTCTTGTTGGTCCTCGACGCCACCACCGGACAAAACGCTCATGCTCAGGTCGAGACGTTCAAGGAGCTCGTAGCCGTCAGCGGACTGATTGTGACCAAGCTCGACGGTTCGGCGCGTGGTGGCGTGATCGTTGGCTTGGCCGACCGGTTCGGACTGCCGATCTACGCCATCGGGGTTGGCGAGGGCGCCGACGATCTACGCCCCTTCGCGGCGCAGGATTTCGCCGATAGCCTGCTCGGCCTGTCTGCCTAGCTCTGGGTCGAAATCCGCAGCGCCACAACGGTTCCATCCAGTTGGATACTGCTTTAAGTTCCGCGCCATGAAACCTTGGCTGAAATTGGCAATCGAAGCGGGACCGCTGGTCGTTTTTTTCGTCGTGAACGGCCGCGGCGGGCTGCCGGAGCTGCGCGATCTTTGGCTTGCTGGCGATGGAACGCTTGGGTCCCAACAAAGCCTGTTCGAAGCCACCGGCGCCTTCATGGTGGTCACCGTGCTGGCGCTTTTCGCAGGATGGTTTCTCGAACGCCGGCTGCCGACGCTGCCCCTCGTGAGCGGCCTGTTCATTATCGTGTTTGGCGGCCTGACACTGGCCTTGGCCGACGAGACCTTCATCAAACTCAAGCCGACCCTGGTCAATAGCCTGTTCGCGGTCCTCCTGCTGGGCGGCCTGGCATTCAAACGCGCCTTGCTGAAGCCGCTGTTCGGCTCCGCGTTTCAACTCAATGACGATGGCTGGCGGACCCTGACCTTGCGCTGGGGGATATTTTTCGTGTTTCTCGCCATCCTGAACGAGGTCGTCTGGCGCAGTTTTTCGACCGACTTCTGGGTCGCCTTCAAGCTGTTTGGAGTGCTACCGTTGACAGTGTTGTTTGCCGCTTCTCAGACGCCGCTTATCCTGCGCAAGCAAACCGACACGGCGACCGACGCTGCGGCCGCCGACGGTCAATCCGATCCGGTAGCCGATCAGAAATAGTCACCGCTTTCGCCGGATGGGTTGCCGAAGGGCGCAAAATCGGTTTGCCCGATGACCGAGCGATGTTGGCGCAACGCCCAGCGCACGGTCGGAAATGCGATCTCATCCCAGGGAATATCGTCCCAGGCAAACAATTTGACGTCGAGCGACTCTTCGCCCGGCGCAATTTCCGGCGACAAAAGTGTCGCCTGGTAAATCGTCTGAACCTGCGAGAGCCGTGGCACGTTGTAGACTGCCAGCAAACGATCGATCGAAATGTGCGCGCGTGCTTCTTCCCACGTCTCGCGCACCGCCCCAGCCTCGGTGGTCTCTTCCAGTTCAAGGTAGCCGGCCGGCAGTGTCCAAAGTCCGATCTGAGGCGCTATCGCGCGCCGGCACAACAGAATGCGTTGCGCCGAAGGCTCGTCGCCGTCGTTCCATGTGGCGACGGAGCCGACCACAACAACGGGATTTCGATAATGGATGAACCCGCAGTCGCGACATATCAGGCGCTCGCGGTTGTCACCCTCGGGGATCGCGCGATGGATCGGGCCCACCGGATCGCCGACCCCTGATTGCCGAGTTGGATCTGGAGCGCTGGAATCGTCGTCCGTCATGGTCCAACTTTGACCCGCCGAGCTGGCTTTTGCCAAGCCGCAAGATGTCAAACGACAATATTTAGATAAGTTCCGCGCGGAGAATTAGGATCGAAATCGAGCTGGCCGGTCGGCATAACTTGCGCATGGCCGGCGTCAACCTTTTGAATTTGTTGGCTTTTGGCCTTCGAGACGGGCGCCGGAGCGGCGGTCTCGAACTGCCGAAGCAGGGCCTGGAGGGTACTGGTCGTATTTGTGACGTTCATGGGATTCCGATGCAGTCATCGAGACTTCTCAATCTACGGGACAAATTTTAATAAAACACTAAATGCCGAAAACGATCGCCATTTACCGATTGGTAAAGCGGCCAAAGCTAAAATGCTGCCGAACGCAGTAATTTATTGCAACCGGTGGAGAATATGGCGTGCAGACGGTGATCGGCAATCAGGGAAAAATAGACGTCGAGACGTTGATGCGCTTGGCGCGCGACAAGTCCGTGGGTAGCCGTACCAAGCTGGCGGATATCATTGGCGATCTATTTTTTGGCCCCTCCGGCACCTTGACCGACGCCGAGCAGTCGATCATGACCGACATTCTGCGCCAGCTCGTCCAGGATGTGGAAACAAGTGTGCGCAAACATCTAGCGATCCAACTCTCCAACCAAGCCGACGCTCCCCACGATCTTGTCATTGCCTTGGCAAACGACGAAAGCGAAATCGCCTATCCGCTTCTGCTCAATAGCCGCGTCCTGCGCGACCAGGATTTGGTCGCCATAGTTCACCATCGCACACTCGAGCATCAACTCGCCGTTTCGATGCGCGATTCGGTCAGTCCCGTTGTAAGCGCAGCGCTCGTCGAGACCGGTGAAGAGACGGTGATGAAGCGGTTGCTGGAAAATCACAACGCGGAAATAGCACGCGACACCATGGCGCACCTGGTCGACCAGTCGAGGCGGATCGATAGTTTGCAAAAGCCACTGGTTCACCGCAACGATCTGCCGTCCGACTTGGCCGAGAAAATGTATTGGTGGGTGTCGGCGGCGTTACGTTCGCACATCGTCGAAAACTTCGACGTCGATCCGATTGAAATCGACTCCGCGATGGAAATCTCCGTGAACGCCGCTTTCGCGTCTCAAGATGTCGAGAAATCGCCAATGTCGGCGACCGATCGGGTCGCCAAACATCTAGCTGAAAGCGGAGACCCGGATGGCGATCTTATCATCCGCCTTTTGCGTGAAAGCGAGATCGCCTTGTTCGAGCGGGTCCTCGGGCACCAGACGGGGCTGCGCCGGAATTTGCTGCAGCGGCTATTGTACGAGCCCGGCGGCGAGGGCCTCGCCATCGTTTGCCGGGCGATCAACCTCGACCCCGACGTGTTCAAGGAAGTGTTGACGTTTACGCGCAAAGCGCGCGTCGGGCTGGATGAGAACAACATCGACGAATGCGCGTATGCAGTGGTGTTTTACGACCAAATCGAGGTCGACACGGCGAAAGCCATGTTGAGCCACTGGCGGCGCAACCCGGACTATCTCGACCTGTTGCGTCAACTTGAAACGCTACCCCAAATGCCGGCGCGGCCGGCGCCCAGACAACGCTCCGTCGCTTAGCGCGCCAAGGCCGCCACACCGGGCAGGGTCCTGCCTTCCAGCCACTCCAAGAAGGCGCCGCCAGCGCCCGATACGTAGCTAAAGCGCTCAGCGACTCCGGCATGATGAAGCGCCGCCATGGTATCACCACCGCCAGCAATCGACGTCATAGAGCCGCTATCGGTCAACTCGGCGGCCGCATGGGCGAGGGCAACCGTTCCACGGTCGAACGGCGGCACTTCGAACGCGCCCAGCGGGCCGTTCCAAACCAGCGTCCTCGCGCCACGCAGCACCTCGCGCAACCGCGCGACCGTATCCGGGCCGATATCCAAGATCATTTGGTCTGCCGGAACCGCGTCGATCGCCACCGTCGTATCGAGGCTGCCGGCCGCCAATGCCGGCGCGACGACGGCATCGATCGGCAGAATGATCTCGCAGCCGTTTGCGCGTGCCGCCGCCATAATTTCGCGCGCCGTTGCTGCCATGTCGTGTTCGCACAGTGATTTGCCAACGCCGATCCCCTCGGCGTTGAGAAAGGTGTTCGCCATTCCGCCACCAATAATCAGCACATCCACCTTGGCCGAGAGGTTTTCCAGCAGGTCGAGCTTGGTCGATATCTTGGCGCCTCCGACTATCGCCACAAGCGGCCGCGACGGCGTTGTGAGCGCGGCCGCAAAGGCGTCGAGCTCGGCCTGCATGAGCCGGCCAGCCGCCGACGGCAGCAAACGGGCGAGCGCCGTGGTCGACGCGTGGGTGCGGTGGGCGACAGAAAAGGCGTCGTTTACGTAGAGATCGCCGAGCGCCGCCAAGGCCGCCGCGAACTCTGGGTCGTTGCCCTCTTCGCCGGCGTGAAAGCGTAAATTCTCGAGAACGGCGATATCGCCATCGGCAAGCCCATCGACCACCGATATAGCGGCCTCACCGACGCAGTCGGGCGCGAAGGCAACCGGGCGGCCGAGAGATTTGCCAAGCGCCGCCGCCACCGCTTGCAGGGAAAGTTCGGGGACGTTGCGGCCGGCCGGCCGGCCAAAGTGGGACAACACGACCACCCGCGCGCCACGATCCGCCAATTCAACCAAAGTCGGCGTCAGCCGGTCGAGCCGCGATTTGTCGGTGACCCGGCCATCCGCCATCGGCACGTTCAAATCCGCGCGCACCAAAACGCGCTGACCTGACACATCGATATCGTCGAGGGTGTGATAGTCAGGCATGATGGAATTAATCGTCGGTGGTACGTCGGTCGGGTGCGTATCAATTACAGGAGGCGCCTGGGGGACGCAACGGGGCGGAGCAATGGCGCATTTTTGTCCTTCGCTACACCGCCATCGCAACAGCAATATCGAGCAACAATTCATCGTTGCCGTGGGCGGCGATCAAACCGAGCCCGATGGGCATGCCATCGGCCGTGGCCAACGGCAAACTTATTTGCGGCAACCGGGCCAGCGGCGCCATGCAGTTAAAAAGCTCGTTGTTGGTGCGCAGTGTGTCGTACACGCTTTCCGGACTGCGCACCGGCGGCGGCACCGCCGGCGCGGCCGGCACCGCCATCACCGCGCCCTCTGCGAGCAGGGCATCGAGATGACCTTCTATGCGTGCGCGCGCCGTCGTTGCCGTGGCGATTTCTTCGCGTGTGTAGCGCCCGCCGGCCTCGAAACGCTCGCGCGACCCCGGCCCCATGACCGGGTCGGCAGAGCTGATCCAAGCAAGGTGGGAAGCCGCCGCTTCCGAGCCGCGAAACACCTGCATGACCTTAGCCCAGTCCCGCAAATCCTTCATGCCATGGAGATCGCCCGCGTCGATTTCCTGCGGTGGGCCGAGCACCTCCGCCGCCTGCTGCAACGCCGGTGACAGCGCCTCGCGCACCCCTGCGTCGACGACGGCAACGGCATCGGTTGCAACCAGAAAACGACCGGTCGCCGGCGGCTTGTGCCAGTCGAGCAACACCTCGCCGACCCGCTTCATGGTGCCCGGATTGCGCGCGAACCAACCGCAGGTGTCGAGGCTCGGCGCCAGCGGCATCACGCCGGCGAGCGGAACCCGGCTATGGCTCGGCCGCAGGCCGTAGATGCCACAAAACGATGCTGGAATTCGCACCGAGCCGCCGGTGTCGGTACCCAGGGCAAAGTCCACGTCGCCGGCGCCCACAACCGAGGCCGAGCCCGACGACGAGCCGCCGGGGATCCGCCCCGGGGCATTGGCGTTGCGCGGTGTGCCGTAATGGAAGTTCTCGCCGATCAGCCCATAGGCGAATTCTTCGGTGATGGTCTTACCGACCATCGACGCGCCGGCGTCCAACAGGATCTGCACGACGGCGGCGTGGTCGTTCGCCGGTTCCTGGGTGCGGAACCACTCGGCGTTACCGCAACCGGTCACATGGCCGGCAATGTCGATGATGTCCTTAACGGCGAAGGTCAGCCCCTTGAGCGGACCGTCCGCGGCGCCATCGACATGGACGCTTTCGTGGCTGCAAAACCCGGATACTTCTGTTCCAAACATTTCGCTCATGATCATATCGTTTCCGGTAGGGGGACATGTGGCGCGATGCCGGCCTCGGTCCTTAAAGTTCTCCCGTCGCCGATAATCTATCGGGCGCGTCTGCCGCGGCCAAGCCGTACAGGCCAGTTCGTCGCACCGGCGGTTCTTGCCCAACACCCCAAACCGACCTAGGTTTTCTCCATGGCCGATGCCGCAACAGCCGTTACGCCGGCGCGCGACCCGTCGACGATAATCCAATGGCGCAATCTGATCTGGGTTGCCGTGGCCTTTGGCGTGATGGTGTGGGCGATACTGAGCCGCGACCTGTGGTTTCTTAATTTCGTCCACGTGGTCGCCGGCCTGCTTTGGACAGGCATCGATTTGTTCATGGGTTTTGTCATCGGACCGATTTTGCGCCGCCTCGACTTTACGACCCGGCGCCCCATCATTTCCCGGCTGATGCCGAATATGATCTTCATCATGACGCCGCTGGGAATCATCGCCCCGACCGCCGGGTGGTTCCTCGCCGTCGAATTGGGCTATCTCGACCTGGCATTTCCGCAGATGTGGTGGTTTATCGCAGCACTCGTCGTGACGACCATTTTGGGGGTGCAGGGTATCGGCATCCTCCTGCCGACCAATATCCGCGTCTATCTGGAGATGCAAAAGGCCGCGCCCGACGGCGACAAGATCGCCCGGCTGATGCGCCGCTACGTGCGCGTCGTCGCCTTCCAGGGCGCCATGCAAGTGTTGATCATCGTCATTATGACCCGCTTCGCGACGGGACTTTGATTTATCTCGCGCCGACCGATGGATTTCCAAGATCTCAGCCAAGCGCTTCACGTTATCAGCCGTGGTGGCGATGGCGGTGTGGAGTCACTGAAAGTTGCGCTGAACTTGGGCAGTGATCAGGTTCTCATGAACGAGGACCCGATCGACATCGGACCAGCTCCGGCGACAAATGACTTGGGCTTATGGCGGTCCATTCGCGAACGCTTCATCAGGAACATAAAGATAGAGCGGCCAGATTTCTCCTTTGACGACTTCGCGCGCAATGGGTTGCTGATGAACGCGGATCGGCTCGGCAAAGAGGCTCCAGTAGTCGTTTGGATCGCTCATGGTCTTTCAGAACAACTCCTGCTTGCATGGGTGGTCTTCTTGTTTGACCATCAGGAGTTGGATTTATCGAAGCTGTACATCGTCCAGTTCGAACAAAGGCACTCGGGTCAACGTATTCCCGGCATTGGAGACCTGGCTCCCGAGAATATCCGCGAACTCTGCCCGGAGCCGCGCCAACTGAACTCAGAAGAGGTGGAAGAGCTGCGACGAGCATGGCGGGTCTATACCAGCAGCGACACAAGCGACCTGGCGCAGTACACCGCCGGAACGAGCCCGATGCCTTTGCTTCACCAAGCCATTAGTCGGCTCGTGTACCGATACCCTGATCTGCGATCTGGCATCGGAATTTGGGACGAGAAACTTCTCAGCCATACTAGGGGAGAAGGATCTAAGGCGGCACACGTGATTGGTTCCACAATGGTCTGTGACGAATTCAAACTCGATTTGGTTGGAGACGGCCACCTGTTCAGCAGATTGACCGCGATGGGAAGTGAAGACCAGGCTTCGCCGCTGGTCTCGTTCACTGGCGGC
>JAPUHN010000290.1 GCA_027297685.1 Alphaproteobacteria bacterium
ATGATCTGGCGGCGGTCTTCCCACCACGACCCCAACAGATCGGCGGTCTCACGGGTAAGCCCAAAACCGATGGGAAAGTTTACCACGTCGGCGACTTCTTGCGCCTTGTCCAACGGATCGACGCTCGACGCGATAACTTTCACACCGATACCATCGAACTCGTCTTTTAATTCTGCGTAGCCGGCTAACTGACGGCGGCAAAAAGGTCACCAGTGACCTCGGTAAAACAGGATGACCCGGTATTTCGCGTCCAGGCCTTCCGGCAGGTCGAGCGTTCCGCCACCGACCAGATCAACCGTCAGGTTCGGCAACGTATCGCCTATCCCAAATTTATTCGACATGTTTACCCCTTCGATTAAACATCACCGCGGCGATTGGATTGAAGATCGGTGCCGCGGTCCACTGGCATCATGCAACGAAGTTGTGCGCCGGCGCAACGCTGTATGAGGCGAAAAAAGCGGACAGCGCAACGGCAATTTTATCCGAACGTCCCGGCGCTATTTCGGAGGTTTGCCGCCGCCCTTGCCGCCGCACTCCACAGTAGCAGCGCCAAACACAGAAGGAAAAACAAGCGTGTTTTGATCATGAACTCGCCCCGAGACGATTGCGCTGCTCTAAAACCGCCGATTTTCGGTTAAATATAAATTTATTCCGAATACTCACATATACAAGACAAAAATTCAATTCGGACGCGTACTGTTCTTAAGGGTCAACTCTATTATTAAGGTTAACATAAATACAGTTTCACAGTTTGGAATGTTCTGTTATCCTTTACAGCAATTGATTCTAAGCAGTTCGACCAGTCACACAGGTAGGGTACTCGTCCGATGCTCAATATGAGATATTATCTGGCCACCGTAACGGTTGGCCTTTTCCTTTTTAGCGCAGCGCAGAGCGCTTCCGCAGAGGTCCTCTTACGCGGCCCCTATCTGCAAACCCCGACATCGTCGAGCATGGTGCTGAAATGGCGCACCGACGTGGCCACGAATTCGGTCGTAAGTTTTGGCGACGCGCCCGACAACCTTATTTCGTCGGCTTCGTCAGGCGCCCTGACGACAGAACACGAGGTCACGGTAACCGGATTGGCGCCCGATACGCGCTACTACTATTCGATCGGATCCGATGGGGGTCCGTTGAGCGGCGGAGATAGCGGTCATTTCTTCGCCACCTCTCCAACCCCGGGCACGACCAAACCGACCCGCGTCTGGATCATCGGCGATTCCGGCACCGCGAACGCAAACGCCGCCGCGGTGCGCGACGCGTATAAGTACAACACCGGATCGACGGTCACCGATTTGTGGCTGATGCTCGGCGACAACGCTTATCCCGACGGCACCGATAGCGAATTCCAAGCCGCCGTTTTCGACACCTACCCCGAGTTGCTGCGTAAAATTCCGCTATGGCCGACGCTCGGCAACCATGACGGACACAGCGCAGATTCCGCCAGCCAGGCTGGCCCGTATTATGATATTTTCACCTTACCGACCAACGGCGAAGCCGGTGGCTTGGCCTCCGGCACAGAGGCTTATTATTCATTCGATTACGGCAACATCCACTTCGTAAACCTGGAATCCTACGACACCGACCGCTCGCCAGGCGGCGCCATGATGACTTGGCTCACCAACGATTTGGCGGCTAACGACAAAGAGTGGGTCATCGCCTTCTGGCACCATCCTCCCTACACCAAGGGCTCACACGACTCCGACAACGAAAGCCGACTGACCGACATGCGCGAAAACGCGCTGCCGATTCTGGAATCCTATGGCGTGGATTTGGTCTTGTCGGGGCACAGCCATTCCTACGAGCGATCCCATTTGCTCGACGGGCATTACGGCACATCCGATACCCTCACCGGCGCAATGATTCTCGATATCGGAGGCGGTCGTGAAACCGGAGCAGGCGCGTACGATAAACCCGTGGACGGCACCAACGCGGGCGCGGTCTACGCGGTGGCGGGAAGTTCCGGCAAGACCAGCGGCGGCAGCCTCGACCATCCGGCAATGTTCACGTCGTTGAACAGCCTGGGGTCGATGATCCTGGAAATCAACGGCAACCGCCTCGACGCCCAATTCATCGATGAAAGCGGCAGCGTCGACGACAATTTCACCATCATCAAGGGTCCCGACACCACGCCGCCGAGTATCACCAAGACCGAAGCAGACACCGCGTCGACCGTCACCGTGACGTTTTCCGAAAGAGTCGACGCCGTGAGCGCGGAGACTGTCGCCAATTATACAATCGACAACAGCGTCACCGTTTTATCGGCAAGTCTGGCCGCCGACGAGCGATCGGTCGCGCTGGACACGTCGCCGCTGACCGAAGGCGTCGTCCATACGCTCACCGTCAACAGTGTGGAAGACCTCGCCAACAATATCATCGCGGCGAACAGCCAGAGCCAGTTCACATTTGTGACCATACAAACAAAAGAGTTTCAAGACGGCGTAGCGCCTACATCGGCCTATGCCGGAACCCGCGACGCCTACATATCCCAGAACGCGACGGATACCGCGTTCGGAACTGCGACTACGTTGCTGGTCGATGGCGACGATCCCAGCGGTTCCAATAACGACCTCTCGACACTATTGCTATGGGACCTCAGCGATATTCCCACTGATGCCCTGGTCGATAGCGCGACCATCACCATCAACGTCACGAATGTGAATAGCACACCCTACGAAATCTACGCGGTGTTGGTGAACTGGCAGGAAACCACAACGACATGGAACAACGCGGCAACGGGAACGCCCTGGCAAAGCCCGGGCGCCGATGGAGCGGTCGATCGTGGTGCGACGGTGTTGGGCGCTATATCGAGTGGCGTCACCGGCACTCATACTGTGGTGCTCAACCAGGCTGGTCTCGATGTCGTACAATCCTGGATCGACGGCAGCGCGCCCAACAACGGGTTGATCGCGGCCAATTCGTCGGCGACCAACGGGCTCGATTTCAGCTCGCGCGAAGCAGCTGGCCCCCTCGACCGGCCGAAATTGTCGGTTACCTATTCGGTGCCACCGATCGGTCCGGATATCGAGGCGCCGCAACCACCGAGCGGACTTGCAGCCGATCCCATAACCGATACCACCGTCGCGCTATCCTGGCAGTCGTGCGCGTCAGCATCTTGCGACAATGTCGGGGTGACGGGCTACAGAGTTTACCGCGACGGGCTAAACGTCGGATCGCCAACTACGCCGTCGTTCCTCGATACCGGTCTGACGTCGAGTACAAATTACAACTACTACGTCATCAGTTCGGATGCGGCGGGTAATCTATCATCGCCAAGCCCGACACTCATGGTGGCGACGGATTCGGCGTCCGACCCCACGGTACTAGTCAACGACATCGCCATGTCGCTGCAGAACGCCAAAAAATGGCGGTATGCCCGAGCCCAGGTCACGGTGCTCGACGGCAACGCCGTGCCAGTCCCCGGTGTCAACGTTTCCGTCTCGTGGAGCGGCCTGACCAGCACAACTGAAAATTTCGATACCGATTTCGAAGGTACGGTTACATTCGATTCAGAACAGGTGCCCAAGTCGGCAAGCGGCGATTTCGATTTAGCGGTCACCAATCTGGACCATAGTGGCTACATCTACGACCCGGCAGCCAACGTCGAAACGAGCGATTGCATCGACACCGGCGGCGCCGATTGCAACGGCGATCCGGGCGATCCTCCCGGCGACCCGACCATAACAATGAAGGTTTTCGCGATTGGGATGGAAGCGATTGCCAGCCGGAAGCATTGGCGCGCCGAGGCAGCGGTCACAATAGTCGATACCGTGACCGGTGGTGTCCCGCTTCCCGGGGCAATGGTGATCGGCGACTGGACGTTCCAGCCGGCGAGCGGACCATCGGTTGCCCTCGGCAGTACAACGGCCGTCACCGATTCAAACGGCATAGCGCGGGTGCTGTCGCCCAAGCGACGGGCCAATCAAAACGATATGTTTTTATTCGAGATGATAGGCGCGACCATAGTCGACGGTCAGTTCGATTCCAGCGGGCCGTCTTCCGCCAGCGTACCCGTTCTCTAAATGATCGGCCGCACACATCGCTGCCACACACTGGCGGCAGCCTTCATCGTCGCGGTCTGGCTGCTCAGCCCGGCGACGGCGTTTGCACACGCCGACATCGTCGAGCGAATTAGCGCCCTCGACCAGCAGATCGTGCAGGCGCCAGACAACGCTGCTCTGTACTTCAAACGCGGCGAACTTCACCGGCTGCACCGCGACTGGCCGGCAGCGCTGGCCGACTACGACCATGCCGCCCGGCTCGACCCCGCAAACCCAGCGGTCCACTACTACCGGGGACGCATGCGCTTGGAAGCGGGCGACCCCGCCCAAGCGCGCCCGTTGCTCGACCGGTTCCTCGCGGCGAGGCCCGACCATGCCGATGCCTTGCTGATCCGTTCGCGCGCCCTCACCCGTCTCGGCGAAGGCTTGGCCGCGGCCGACGATCTTACGCGCG
>JAPUHN010000291.1 GCA_027297685.1 Alphaproteobacteria bacterium
CTTGGCGCTGCTTTGCCGCCCGGATTCGACATAACCTCGATCCGCGAGATCGGGGAAACTGGGGAAGTTGTGTCTGTCGTCGAATGGAAGAGCGACAAGGTCCCGGGAGGTAGCCAGCTTACGGTGTTGTGGAAGTTCACAGAAGGAAAGGTCCACGAAGAGCGGTGGTTCGTAGACACTGAGCAATGGAAAGCCGCGTTTTGAGCAGCTCCCTAGATCTTTGTATAAGTTTGTGACGCCTCGATTCCGGTTGCCGATTGCAGATGCCGCCACGAACCGCATGAGTGCGTTCATGGTTTAAAGCCGCCGTCAGCGGGCATTCAGATCACGTCCGGTTCAACCCCGAAAGCAGATATATCGGCCGAATACGTCTGGTAACGGATGCAATATAGGCCGGGTTCAGGGCCGCTCTTCCATGGTGCGGTAGAAATCGGTCAGGGTCTTGCCGCGCTCGGGCCGGAACACCTCGCCGCCATTGTCCATTCTTGTGATCCGGTCGAGACGGAACATGCGGAAATCGTTGCGCAGTTCGCACCAGGCGACCAGCGTCCAAACCTTGCCCCAGAACCACAGACCGAGCGGCCGCACGGTGCGCTCGGTGGTTCTGTCCTCGGCGTCGATGTAGGCGAGCGCCAGGCGCCGGCGCTCCTCGACCGCGTGTTCGATCTCGTCGATGCGCAGGCGCACCTGCGGCGTCATTTCCTGGGCGATCGCGTGGATTTCGACCTGGTTGGCGCGCGCGCGCTCGGCATCGGGCAAAACCGATTCGATCTTGACCAGCGCCTCTTCGGCGGCGCGGGCCATCGCCGCCCCGCCCCAGGCGCGGATCAGCCGGGCGCCAGCGACCAGGGCGACGATTTCGTCACGGGTGAACATAAGCGGGGGCAGGTCGTAGCCGTTGCGCATCACGTAACCGACGCCGGCCTCGCCGTCGATCGGTACGCCGCTCGCCTGCAAATCGGCGATGTCGCGATAGATCGTGCGCTCGGAAACCTCCAGCGTCTCGGCCAGCCGGGCCGCGGTGGTCAGCCGACCGCCGCGCAGATACTGAACGATCTGAAACAGGCGGTCGGCGCGTCGCATGGGGCTGTGTGTTGCGGCTCAGGCTCAGCGCGAGAACACACCGATCGAATTGCCCTCGGTATCGAGGCAGTAGGCAAATCGACCGGGCGGGATCGCGATAACGTCGGAGACCACTTTGCCGCCGGCCTCGCTCACGCGGCCCAGCGCATCCTCCAATTTGTCGGGGCAGGCGAGGTGGATCGTCGGGCCGGCGCCGTCTGCCGCCGGCTTACCGGGATAAAGATGCCCGGCGACGCCTCCGGGCGTGGCGGTGGGAAATGTGGCCATGGGGTTCGGACCAGTGTCGTCTCTCTGCAATTCAGTATTGAGAACTGTATTGTAGAAGGCAATCGCCCTGTCGAGGTCGGTGACCGGGATTTCCGCCCAGACCGTGAAGTTTTCCGGGGTGAAGCTCATCTTGATATCTCCGCATGGGGTTTCGAACGACGGCGATATTCGCACACCCCTCCTGACAGCGTTCTGTCAGGAGACTTGCAACGGCGGGTCCGGTCGGTGCCATATCTCAAGGTTCGAAGGCTAGCCTGAATGAGGGCCGGGAGTCCCTGTTTAATCAAAATATTTCCCGGCTCTCCCCTACAAATTTGCTGTTTTTGTGAGTAGGGAATTGCGCAGAGAAAACCGCCGGATTTTATCCGTGACCGTCCGGAAGCCGTCACGAACTGACGCGCCGTGAGCCGCACGGCCCATGCGCACATAGTGGTCGAGGTCGATCGAACCATTTTGGTGGCGGCGGATCTCATCGGAGGCCGGGGATTTTTGTTCAACGCTTCTTTTGAACTGCGTGTTGATAAACATATTGGGGTTCCTCCATCATCAGGTGAGGAGGCAAACCTAGGTCGGTTTCATTGGACGCGCTTGAAGACGCGCTTTAGGTTTGCTTGAGAAACCTTGGATTTTTCGCTGATTTTGGGGGCAAAACGATGATTTACCGGTTTGGCGAGTTCACACTCGACCCCCTGACCTACGATTTGCAATGCGACGGCGAGCCGATCCCGGTGGAACCGCAAGTCTTCGGCGTGCTCAACTTTCTCATCGAAAACTGCGACCGCGTGGTTTCCAAGGATGAACTGATCGACGCTGTATGGGATGGTAGAATTGTCTCCGATGCGACGTTGAGCAGCCGCATCAGTGCCGCGCGAACCGCCGTCGATGACACCGGCCGGGATCAAGCAATCATTCGCACCATACCCCGGCGCGGTTTCCGGTTCGTCGCCACGGTCACAACGGATGAAAAAGTCGATGAGTCGAAGACTGTTGCAGCCAAGCCCCCGCAAACCATTCGCTATTGCACCACCGCCGACGGCGTCCAGTTGGCCTATTCCTTCGCCGGCGAAGGACCACCGCTGCTCAAGGTTTCGAATTGGCTAAATCACCTCGAGTTCGATTGGGCCAGTCCGATGTGGGCGCCGCTGTTTCATGATTTCACCCGCCAGCGGCAACTCCTGCGCTACGATTCCCGCGGTGTCGGGTTGTCGGATTGGGATGTGGGCGAAATCTCTTTCGATCTGCTGGTCGATGATTTGGAGGCGGTCATCGACGCCAGCGGCGTCGAGACTTTCGCCTTGTTGGGCATTTCGCAGGGAGCCGCAATCGCCATCGACTACGCGGCGCGCAATCCCGACCGGGTTACCCATTTGGTTCTGTGGGGCGGCTTCGCGCGTGGCCGGCGCAAACGCGGAAACCCCGAGGATCAGGCTGAAAGCGAAGCGTTCGTCACCCTTATGCGCCAGGGTTGGGGAAAGGAAACGTCGCCATTTCGGCAAATGTTTGCCTCGCTCTATCTGCCCGACGCCAACGATGAGCAAATCAAATGGTGGACCGATATGCAACGCGTCGCCACATCGCCCGAAAACGCGGTGAGTTTACGCGAAACAATCGATGACCTCGACGTGAGCGAGCAACTGGCAAAGGTTCAAACGCCGACGCTCATCCTGCAATCGGAGCGCGACGCCGTGGCGCCGTTGTCGGAAGCCCGCTTTATGGCTTCACGAATCCCCAATGCAAAATTTGTCGCGCTCGATAGCGCCAATCACCTGGTATTGCATCAAGAGCCGGAATGGCGCCGCGCCGTCGATGAAGTTAGCGCGTTTCTATCGACCGACCCGCAAAACTCATAGCAACGCACGGACCCGCGCGCGTAACTCGGGCACCACCTCGGCTATGAACCAGGGGTTGTTGCGCTCCCAGGCCGTGGTGCGCCAGCTCGGATGGGGTAGCGGCAGGTAATCGGGCAGATAGCCGCGCCAGGCCCGCACGGTGTCGGTCATCGAGCGTTTGGGCTTTGTCGCAAGGTAGTTGTTTATGGCGTAGCTGCCGACCACGATATGGAGTTCGACCGCCGGCATCGCTGAACGCACCCGGTCGTGCCACAGGGGCGCACATTCGGGCCGCGGCGGCCGGTCGCCGCCGCGCTCGAACCGGCCGGGATAGCAGAACCCCATGGGCAGCATGGCGAAGCGCTGCTCGTCGTAGAATGTGTCGCGGTCGACATCGAGCCAGCCGCGCAGCCGGTCGCCCGACGGGTCGTTGAACGACAATCCGGTCTTGTGTACCGCGGTTCCTGGCGCCTGGCTGATGATCATGATGCGC
Source organism: Alphaproteobacteria bacterium (assembly GCA_027297685.1). GTDB lineage: Bacteria > Pseudomonadota > Alphaproteobacteria > UBA6615 > UBA6615 > JAPUHN01. Next base: position 3,673 of record JAPUHN010000291.1, read on the forward strand.
GCCGCGGTGCTGCCGCGCACCACCGGCAGCGGGCCCAACGGCAGGTGCGCCGCGCACACGGTGCAGGCGCGCACTTCGGCCAGCAGGCGCTGCAACACCGCTTCGTCGTTCGCCTGAACCACTGCGGTCATTGGGCGATATGGCTGCGCAGCGCGGCGACGAAGGCCGGCACAACATCGGTGGCCGGCCCGTAGCGGGCCTCGTGAAACAGGGTGGCGCCCTCGGACTGTTCGAGGTTCAGCTCGATGGTCTGCGCGCCGGCACGGCGCGAGTCTTGAACGAACCCGGCGGCGGGATAAACATTGCCCGATGTACCGATCGAGATAAACAGCCCGCAGCACTCCAGCGCCGCCAAAATACGATCCATATGGAGCGGTATTTCGCCGAACCACACAACGTGCGGGCGCATGCCGCCGCCGACGCCGCAATTGGCGCAGCTCATGTCGGGGCGCAAGTCGTTCAATCCGCTAACAACGTCGCCGCAGTGATTGCATTGAGACTTGCTAAGCTCGCCATGCATATGGATGAGGTTTTGCGTACCGCCGCGTTCGTGCAGATCGTCGATGTTCTGGCTGACCACCAGAACGTCGCTGGGCCAAAACGCTTCCAATTCGGCCAACGCCGTATGGGCGGCGTTAGGCACCACCGACGGGTCCATCATCTGTTCGCGGCGCACATTGTAGAACGCCAGAACCCGTTCGGGGTCGCGCGCGAACGCATCGGGCGTTGCGACATCTTCGATGCGGTACTTGGCCCAGATACCGTCGGGGTCGCGGAAGGTGGCGAGCCCCGATTCCTTCGAAATGCCGGCTCCCGTCAGGATAACAATGGGGTCGGTCGCGGTAACGTATTCGAGAACGCTCATGGCGGAGTGCGGATGTTTTTCCTATAACCGGGATCGTACCGTAGCGCCCGGCGCAGCGTCGCGAAAGCCGGTGATTTGCGGACCCCTTGGTGGGCATTTGGAGAGTACCGCTTTGCGCGTCTTGTTCGTCTGCACCGGAAACATATGCCGGTCCCCCACTGCCGAAGCGGTCTTTCGCCATTTCGCCGCTGAGGCCAGTCTCGATGCGGAAGCCGATTCCGCCGGCATCCGTGGCTTCCATTTCGGCGCCCGCCCGGATTCGCGCTCGGTCAAGGCCGCCGCCGCGCGCGGCATCGATATGAGCGGCCAGCGGGCGCGCAAAGTCGATCTAGCCGATTTTGATACCTTCGATCTGATCGTCGCGCTCGACCGTGGCCATTTACGCCGCCTCGAGCGGTTGCGGCCAGCAGGCGCACAAGCCGAGGTACGCCTGCTGATGGAGTTCGCCGGCGATAGCGACCTCGAAGACGTGCCCGATCCCTATTATGGCGGCGACGGTGGTTTCGAACACACGCTCGATTTGATCGAAGCCGGCGTGCGCGGCATCATCGCTGAAATACGCAACCGTTGATCAAACAACATCTTGTTTCACGTCCCTTCATCCTTCGACAAGCTCAGGATGAGGATGGAGGATATATTCGAAAAACATCCTCATGCTGAGCATGTCGAAGCACGAGGATGTTTCCTGCACCAGCCGAAACGTTCATCGCTCCAGCGGATACTCATCTTCGCGCGTATTCACCGCACCGGATGGGCCCATTCCGCTGGAGTAATGGGCAAACGCGTCGATTGTATTTGTTGGCAGATCGAACCCGCCGTAGGTGGCGACAAACTCGGCAACCGTTGTCTCACGCACATCCTTGCAACGGGCCAGCGTGACATGGGGATGGAACTTTCGGCCCTCGGGTGGCAACCCGGCACGCCCGCAAGCGGTCTCGATTTTCGCCTGCAGGTGGGCCAGCGGTTCGGTTTTCTCGACACCAGCCCACAGCGCGCGGACCCGGCTGCGCGAACCGAAGGTCCCCAGTTCAGCTAAACGAATGTCGAATGAAGGCGCGACGACGCGCGCAAATA
>JAPUHN010000292.1 GCA_027297685.1 Alphaproteobacteria bacterium
CAGCGCTGGCACTTCGCGCATGTTCGAGATACGCGGGCCGATGATGGTCGCCGACGACTATGACGCGGCGACGATGAAAATCGAAGTGTGGCAAAAGGACATGGGTATTATCGCCGCCTTCGCCAAATCGCTCGATTGTCCAACGCCGCTGTTCAGTACCACCGCTGAAATCTATACCGCCGGCATGGCCCAGGGCCGCGCGGCGCAGGATACAGCTGCCGTTTGCGCCGTCTTGGCCGAGATGGCGCGGCTCAAACGCTGAGGTGAGCTTTGTGAGCGCCATCCGCGGCAATCCACGCGCCAATAGAAGAGGCTGAAAAATATGAACGCCGAATTTGAGAAAATGACGTTCGAAGTCGAGGACGGCGTCGCCATCGTGACCATCAACCGGCCGGAAGCGCGTAACGCGCTCGACGATGCCGTGCGCCGCGACCTCGACCGCGCCATCGCGCAAATCGAAGACGGCGCCGGAAGCACCATTCACGCCGCGGTTCTAACCGGCGCCGGGGGCGCATTCTGCGCCGGCGGCGACCTTAATGCGCTAAAGGAATTGTCCGGTAAACCGGCGTCGGATATGCGTCGGCGATTACGCGCCTCGCACCCCCGCATGACCAGATGGTTCAATTTGGAAGTACCGACAATCGCCGCGGTCGACGGCGCAGCGGCCGGAGCCGGGTTCAGCCTGGCGTTGGCCTGCGATTTCGTCATCGCCAGCCCGCGCGCACGGTTCGTTCTCTCGTTCGGCCGCATCGGTCTGGTGCCCGACTGGGGTGCGCTTTACCTGCTGCCGCGGATCGTCGGTCTGCAGAAGGCAAAAGAACTGGCCTTCTCGGCCCGTATTATCGAGCCGGAGGAAGCGCGCGCGCTGGGTATTGTCTACGACATCGTCGGCGAGGGCGAGGCCGTCTCCCAGGCGGTCGCCCTGGCGAACCGGTTCCGCAACGCCTCGTCTTTGGCCATCGCCATGACAAAGAATATGCTCAATCAGTCCTTCGAGCATGACTTGCAGAGCTTGCTGGAGTTGGAGGCCTCGGCTCAGGCGATCGCCAACAACAGCGATTATCACCGCAGCGCGGTTGCGCGGTTCCTCGACAAGCAGCCGACCCTGTTCGACTGGGAAAAGCAGAGCGGTTAAAACTTAGTTTGCGCTGTTACGCGCCACGATATGAAACACGTGCCAGTGCTTGGGCTTGCCGCGGGGTGTGGTGGAATCGTCTTCTTCCTCGCGCAGCATCTCGATCTCAAGCCCCTCGAAAAGCGCATCGACGGCGGCGCGATCGTGAAAAGTCATGCCGGCCCGGCCGGCCCAACTGTCGCGGGGACCATAGAGCTGGCAGGCGATCCGCCCGCCTGGATTGAGCGAACCGGCAATGCGCCGCCAAACGGCATCAAAGTCGCGTGGCGCCATCAAAGGCAAGGCGAAACTGCTGTTGACCAAATCGCAGCGCGGCCACTCGGCCGCTTCGAAGGGCGCGACCTGACCGGTTAAGTCCCTCGCCACCGGCAAATCGTTGCGCGTGGTGAGTTTGTCGATGGCCGCCGGCTCGGCATCGATCGCCAACACCCGCCAGCCGCGGCGCAAAAGCTCGATCGTGTCGCGGCCGCTACCGCACCCGAGATCGACGGCGAACCGCCCCTCGGAAACCGGCCCGGCCATAGATTCTGAACCGAACCGGTCGAGGGCGAATAACAAAGTCTCGCAGGGTGGGCGGGCGCCGGTCTTATCGTAATAGGCTGCCCAGTCGCGCGGCAGCTCGGCGTCTTCGGTCACCGCGGCAAATCCGGTGTGCTACAATTTCAGCGACCGCCGGTCGAGCGCCGCCGACCATTTTTCCGACACCGGCAAATCGAAGACAAGGTCCTCGTCGGCATCGACCACGCTCCAATCGCCGCGCTCCAGTTCGGCATCAAGCTGCTTGGCCGCCCAACCGGCGTAGCCCACCGCGAAAAGCGCCTTTTCAGGGCCCTTTTGCTCGGATATCGCACGCAAAACCTGGCGTACGTCGCTCACCGCGTAGCCGCCCTGCACTGTCGCCGTGGCCTTGGCCGCCGCAAAATCGCGCGAGTGCAGGACAAAGCCCAGTTCGCCTTGTACCGGTCCGCCAAAATAAAGTTCCAGTTCGGCCTGAGTTTCGGTTCCCTCCACATCCAGCTGACGCAGCAGGTCTGCAAGCGGTATTTTCACCAGGGGCTTGTTGACTATCAGCCCGAACGCCCCCTTCTCATCGTGGCGAACCAGATAAATCACCGTCTGCGCAAACCGCGGGTCCAGCATCGATTTATCGGCTACCAGCAATTTTCCGGCAAAGCTTTCGGGGCCGGTCTCGTCGGCAATCCCGCCCGAGGCGCTCCCGACCAACAGCACCACTAACGGAAGCAATATTCGAAGTGAGTGTCTCATCATCTTTACCTATCGATCTGCTTTACTCGGCTGCAGGCTACTCTCAAGTTTGCCAATTTGTACCGGCGCCCCCGGCGTACTCGCAATTTCGAGAACCAGTTTTTTAATCACCGCGTCGGCGAAACTTATGGTCTCGTCGACCGTCACGACGAAGGCGCCGGGTCCGCCGACAACATCGCGTGCGAAATGCGCCTCCAACGAGATGCCGCGGAAAGGGCGGGTGCTGCCGGGCCGGCTGATGGCCAATCCATTTATTGTGATGCCGGCAACTATGGCCTGCGCCCGCGCCACCGATAGCGGGATGCCGCCGATATTACCGGCGTCCGCCGAAACGTCGATGATGCGGCGCAGGCCGGCATAATCGTTGGACTCGATCAGGTTTTGGGAATAGGCGATGGCATTGCTGATCGAGTTGTAGCTTACTGCGGCGCGGGGCTTTGCCAAGAGCTTTGCGCCGAAGGCAGCCGCTGACTCCGGACCATCGACGATTGTCCAATCGACGATTATGTGCTGCGAGTCCGGTCCGCCCCATTCGACAAAGGCGACGGCAATTTTTCCCAGAAATCCCGATCCGATGGCCGACAACACTCGCGGATGGGCAAGAGCGCGTGCGTAGCCTTCGCGTTGCAGACGAAGCTCTTCGTCGTCTATCGAACCCGATCCGTCGGCGGCAAGCACCAGTTCCAGATCCACTTCTTCGGCGGCGGCAGCCAGGCGGGTGCCGGCGATGACTAAAGCGAGAGCAACCGCTACTCCATATGCAGGTTTCATTCGGGTCATTGCGGCAGCAACTCAGAAATCGGTTGCCACTTATTGACTCGCTCGGTGACCTGGATCATTTGCTCGACGTTCATGGTCGCGGCAAGTCTCTCCTGGATCGGACGGGCGCCGACGTAGCCATTGAGGGTTGCTAAACTGTACCAGAACATGGCCTCGAGCGGGTCGGCGGCGACCCCGCGGCCATTCTGATAGGCCGCCCCCATATTGAATTGCGCGCTCACATGATCCTGCAGCGCCGCCCGGTTCCACCAGCGGACTGCCGTCGCGTAGTCGACCTCGCCGCCTTTGCCTTCCATATGCATGTGCGCCAGGTTGTTCTGGGCCGACGAGAGCCCGGCTCCTGCGGCCTTTTCGTACCATTCGATGGCGGCCGGATAGTTCTGCGCGACGCCTTGGCCATAGCGATACATCTGCGCGATGTTGTACTGCGCCGCCACGCTGCCGGTCTTGGCCAAGGCCTCGAATTCGCGAAACGCCGTCGCGTAGTCGCCACGTTTATAGGCACCGACACCCTCGTCCATACCGGCGATCGCCGGCGTCAAAACGCTGGTCATTAAGGTTAAGACGACAACCAAAATGCTCACGGCCAATCGGCGCATTAGAAATCTCCGTGCGACGCAATTCGCCCAGCTTACAACGCCTCGGGCTAGGTCGCCCAGCGCAATCGATTCATAGGGTTAATCGACACATGATTAACAAGGCAGCTGGCGGGCCCGCGGCACGGCATGAAATTAACCAACTTGTTTACACCGCCCAAGCGGAAGAATCGGTTATTGTGCGACGGTCATGGCCATGACGACCGACGCTGACATTGCCGACCTCGACGCAGCCGATCCCTTGGCCGCCTTCCACGATGCCTTCAGCTTGCCCGACGGAGTGATCTATCTCTGCGGCAACTCTCTGGGTCCGCCGCCGCGCAACGCTGGCGAACGGCTGACCCATGTCACCGCCCAACAATGGGGGGCCCATCTGGTTCGCGGCTGGACCGAAGACGGCTGGATCACCCTGCCGAGGCGCGTCGGCGACAAGGTCGCGCGGTTGATCGGCGCCAAACCGGGAGAAGTCGCGATTGCCGATTCCACGTCGGTGAATTTGTTCAAACTTTTAGCCGCGGCGTGCGGCCTGCGGCCCGACCGCACCACCATTCTGTCGCAAGCCGATAACTTTCCCACCGACCTCTACATCGCGCAAGGCCTCGCTGGACTGTCCCGGGGCCACACGCAACTGCGAACCGTACCGGCTGGCGCGATTGCCGATGCCATCGACGACGATACCGCGGTGGTGATGTTGTCCCATGTCGACTACCGCACTGGAGCGTTGCTCGATATGAAAAAGCTCACCGCCGCGGCGCATGCCAAGGGCGCGTTGGCGCTGTGGGACATCGCCCATTCGGCTGGGGCACTGCCGGTCGATCTGAACCTCGCCGCCGCCGATTTCGCCGTCGGCTGCGGCTACAAATATCTCAATGGCGGGCCCGGCGCTCCGGCCTTCCTGTTCGTTGCCGAACGCCACCAGGGCGACGCCCGCTCGCCCCTGTCGGGCTGGATGGGCCACGCCTTGCCGTTCGATTTTGCCCCCGACTACCGTCCCGCCGACGGCATTACCCGTTTTCTGTGCGGCACCCCGGTCGTCCTCGGCATCGCCGCGCTCGAAGTCGGGCTGGATTTGGCGCTGAAAGCCGACCCCGACGCGCTGCGTCACAAGTCACAGGCGCTGGGCAACCTATTTATCGCCCGCGTCGAAGCATTGTGTGCCGACGACGAACTGACTTTGATCTCGCCGCGCGCCGCAGCGGCGCGCGGCAGCCAAGTGTGCCTAACCCATCGCCAAGGCTATCCCGTGATGCAGGCGCTGATCGACCGCGGTGTGATCGGCGACTTTCGCGCCCCCGATATAATGCGGTTTGGCTTTGCGCCGCTTTATCTGAGCTATGGAGACATCGTCGAGGCCGCGCGAATATTGGCCGACGTGTTGGCGACCGGCGCCTGGGACCAGCCGAAATATCACCAGCGCGCCGCGGTTACCTGACCCAAGCCGTTACCCGACACCGGAGGAAATGCATGACCGGCCCCAACGACCCACAAGAACCGCCCGAGACCGGTGCCCACACCGATTTCCGCAACACTGAATCCTATAGCGACTATCTGCACCTCGATACATTGCTCGCCTGCCAGCAACCGAAGACTGGCCACCACGACGAGATGATGTTTGTCATCATCCACCAGGCGACCGAGCTGTGGATGAAGCTCATCGTTCACGAGGTGGTGGCGGCGACCGCGTGCGTTGCCGCCGACGATTTGGATCAAGCGCAAAAGATGCTTGCCCGGATCTCGCGCATCGAAGCGCAGCTGATCCAGTCGTGGGACGTGCTGTCGACCTTGACGCCGACCGAATATCTCGGCTTTCGCGACAGTTTGGGCCAGGCGTCAGGGTTTCAGTCCTGGCAATACCGGCTGATCGAGTTCGCGCTAGGCAACAAGAACGCCCGTCTGCTGGCCCCCCACGCCGACCGGCCCGATATCCACGCCCGTCTCCAAGCCGCGCTCAATAGCCCCAGCCTCTACGACGAAGTACTGCGCCTGCTCGCCCGGCGCGGCTTCGCCATCGCACCAGAGCGCATCGAGCGCGACTGGACGCAACCTTATCTACCCGACGACAGCGTGCACGCAGCGTGGCTCGCCATCTACAGCGATCCCGAACAGCATTGGCAGCTTTATGAGTTCGCCGAAAAACTGATCGACGTCGAGGACTGGTTCCAGCAATGGCGCTTTCGGCACATGAAGACGGTTGAGCGCATCATCGGTTTCAAGCGCGGAACCGGCGGCACCGCCGGGGTCTCCTATCTGCGCCACGTCCTCGATATCTATTTCTTCCCCGAACTTTGGCAGGTGCGGACGGCGCTATAGAGCTTCGCGTCACCGTCATGTATCAATAATACCCGCCGTTGGAGCGGCCCCGGAGAATGCCGCCCGTAGGCGCTCGCAGGCCAGGCGCTGCGCCGCTTTGCCTTCGTCGAGGAACGGCGCGAAGGAAAAGAAACCGTGGATCATGCCGGGCCAGTCGATATGCTCGACCGGCGTGCCGGCCGCCGCCATCGCCTCGGCGAAGGCCACCCCATCATCGTGCAACACGTCGCATTCCGCCGTGATCACCAACGCGGGTGGCAGACCCGAAAGATCGGGTGCCTTGAGCGGTGACGCACGCCAGTCTTCGATGTCGGCGGCGTTGCGTAAATAGTGATCCTGAAACCACAGCATACCGGCCTCGGTCACCGGCCCGTGGCCGACAGCGTAGGCCTTGTAGGACGCCGACTGGCAGGCGTAATCGGCGACCGGGTAGATGAGATGTTGGGCGACCAGCGCCGGCCCGCCGGCGTCGCGCGCCATCAGCGCCACCACGGCGGCGACATTCGCCCCGGCGCTATCGCCGCCGATGGCGATCGCCTTCGGGTCGACGCCGATTGTAGCAGCGTTCGCCGCGAGCCATTGGGTGGCGGCAAACGCGTCGTCGACCGCGGCGGGAAACTTGTGCTCGGGCGCCAGCCGGTAATCGACCGAGGCGACCATACAACCCGCACCGGCGCACATTACGCGGGCGACCTCGTCGTGACTATCGAGGCTGCCGATCACGTGGCCACCGCCGTGAAAGAATACCAATAACGGCCGGGCGCCACTGGGATCGCCTTGCGGCCAATAGAGCCGCACTATCATCTCACCGGCGGGTCCGGGTACGCTGATCTCCTCGATCGCGCCGACCGGCGTGCGCTCGCTGTCGCGCGCCGCCGTCAGGGTGTCGAACTGCGCGCGCGCTTCGTCCGGTGTCATGGCGACGATCGGCTTCAAATCGGCCGCCGCCATTTTCTCCAATAGCGTGACGACTTGTGGATGCAGGGCCATTGTGGCACCCCCTGTTTCGATCAACATATAATCGACCGTTACCAAATTCAATTATTTCATGGGGGTTCATGGCGTTAAACTAACATCTAAACCCCTGATTTTACTAGGCTTCCGGTCTTTCAACGGTTAATAGGGCGCTACAGGGAATTTCGGCTTTCGCGTTAGCCCGGCGTTATTTGAACCTAGGAGGCAAAGCCATGTCACAGTCCAAACGAGCGCCCAATCGGCGGCGTCTCACGGACCAGTACATCCGCAAACTCACCCCACCGAGCGACAAGTCGGTCATGGTCTGGGACACTGCACAAGGTGGCCTCGCATTGCGCGTACGGCCTACCGGCACCAAGACGTTCAAGTGTTGCTACCGACACCAAGGGCGACTGCGCTGGTACACAATCGACCGCTATCCCGCCATCGGCCTTAGCGAGGCACGCGAGGTGGCGCGGAATATCCGTGCCCAGGCGACGTTAGGGGCCGACCCGCAGGGTGAGAAAATGCAGTCCCGCGTCGGGGATTCTCTGGCGCACATTCATGCGGACTATGTCACGCGATACGCACAGGCCAATAACAAGTCGTGGAAACAGGC
>JAPUHN010000293.1 GCA_027297685.1 Alphaproteobacteria bacterium
CACTCCGTCAGCTCAGCCTGCCAATTGTTCCGAATTATCTAACGACGGATATGAGCTTGGGATCGTGAATGCCTCACCATGTAGGAAAAAACTACACTGTTGATACGCATCGGACTGTAACGACGCAGGAAACACTTGCACGTGCCCGCCCGCTTCTTGCGCAAATGGGAATAACACGTGTGGCGAATGTAACGGGTCTTGATCGAATCGGGATCCCGGTAGTGATGGTTACCCGGCCGAACTCCCGGTCGGTGGCCGTGTCCCAGGGTAAGGGGCTGTCGCTTGATGCGGCAAAAGCATCAGGAGTGATGGAAGCAATTGAAACGTGGCATGCGGAGCGAATCTCGTTACCGGTGAGATATGCATCCCATTCTGATATCAATCGGGAAGTGACGGTGGTCGACGTTACCCGGCTTCCTCGAATTCGCCATTGCCGCTTTACAGAAACCATCAAGACGTTGTGGGTTGAAGGCCTTGATCTGGTACGGCGCGAACAAACCTGGTTGCCGTTCGAAATGGTGCATACGGACTATACGCATCCTGTTGCCCCTGGGCACGGATGCTTTCCGTGCAGCACCAACGGTCTCGCGTCCGGCAATCATATTCTTGAGGCGACCTGCCATGCGTTATGCGAGGTGATCGAGCGGGATGCGACGAGTGTGTGGCATCATCTGCCCGCCGAAGCACGACATCGATCTCGCATCAGGCCCGAGACGATTGACGATCCGGTGTGCATGGAAGCCATCAGCCGCCTCACTGCGGCCGGGCTCGACTTTGCCATTTGGGACACGACAACCGATGTTGGTGTCGCATCATTCCATTGTCTGATCGTCGAAAACGAAGCTCGGGCCGGTCATATCGGGATCGGCGGAGGGTGCCACACGCATCGGGGCATCGCTTTACTGCGCGCTCTGACAGAGGCCGTCCAAACCCGTATGACCTACATTTCGGGCGCCCGCGACGACATAACGCCAGACGAATTCACGCCGCAGGCCATCAGCCAAAAATGCCGGTTTGCCAGAGATTTGATTGGCAGAAGGCGACCGGCCCGCGATTTTTCAGATTGCCGGCATTGGGATTCAGACAACTTCGACGATGACCTTGCCTGGCTGCTCGAGCGCTTGCAGGAGGTCGGTTGCGATCAGGTTCTGACCGTGGACCTTACCAAGCCGGAGATCGGAATTTCGGTAGTGCGTGCCGTTATTCCGGGACTGGAAGCGCCTCACGACGATGATAATTACGTCGCGGGTCCGCGGGCGACCAGGGCAGGAAAGGCCGTATCTTGACCGTGATCTTGTTTGTTGGGCCAACGCTGAGCGCCGAAGAAATCGGGGCTTTCATTGATGCCGAGTGCCGGCCGCCAGCAGCCCAGGGAGACGTGTATCGCGCGGCGCTGGAGCGGCCTCGGTGCATCGGTATCATCGATGGCTATTTCGATGGGGTTCCTTCGGTTTGGCACAAAGAGATCCTGTGGGCCATGGCGCAGGGTATCGAGGTGTTCGGCAGTGCGAGCATGGGAGCGTTGCGCGCCGCCGAACTGTGTGCGTTCGGCATGAAGGGTGTCGGGCGAATCTTCGAGGATTTCCGCGATGGCAGACTGGAGGATGATGACGAAGTCGCCGTTCTGCACGCTCCGGCGGAACTGGGTTTCAAATCCCTCAGCGAACCCATGGTCTCGATCCGTGCCACGGTCGACAAAGCAGTCGAGGCCGGCGTCCTGACGGACGAACTGCAATCGGTGCTTGTCGGCACAGCGAAGGCCGCCCCTTACCGGGACCGGACATGGGACACCATTGTGAAGGCCGCCGAAGACAGTGGCGTCGGTGTGCAGCAGTTGAAGGAATTTCAGAATTGGCTGGCCGCCGGACGCGTGGACGCCAAGCGCGAGGATGCCGTGGCGATGTTGAAGGCGATGGCCTCGGCGATCGAAGCTGGTGAGCCTGCCCGTCCCGTAACTTACGAATTCGAATGGACCGATGTCTGGAACAGCCTGACCGAGCGGGTTGAGACCGAAGGGATGGTTGCGGGCGATAGCGTGCAATTTGTGCTTGATGAGCTGCGACTTGATGAAGAACATTTCCGGCAGTTGCGCCAGCGGGCCACACTGCGCCAACTTGCCCTGGACGAAGCCCGGCGTCAGCGCGCCAGCATCGACAGGAGCGAGCTTGTCGATGAGATGTCCCGCCATCGGATCCGCAGTCGTTTGACGCGCCGGCAAGACCTGACCGCCTGGTTGGATAGCAATCAGATCGATGAACGCGGCTATGAGAACCTGCTGAGGGAAAACAGGTTGGTTGAGGCCGGTTCGAAACTGCCGCCGGAAACACTTTCCAGGCACATCATCGCCGAGTTGAAGTGGTCCGGGGATTTTGCATCGCTGAAGCGCCGGGCGCTGGACAAGGCAAAGGCCCTGGCCGTTTCCGGGCACGTTGAAACCGACCCAGGCCAGGCGCAATCGAGCCATTTGAACCTGGTGGTCTGGTACTTCGAGCAACGCCTGGATCGACCGATCCCGGCAGACCTCGACCTCTACGCCCGATCGGTCGGCCTGGGGACGCGGCAAGAACTCTATCGAGTTTTGGAGCGGGAGTATCTATACTCGAGATTGCAGGATGATGATCTGAACGCTGATCCATCTGAATGAGGCCTCACCGGCCGTGGTGGCCTGAGGCCCCCGGGGGCAACATATGGAAGACGTTGATCCATTTGAGGAAGAGGCGCCGGGAACACGCTTCCTGTTGTTCCCGCAACCGCAGTTCCTTGACGAATTTCAGCTGCCGGAGCTGGTCGAGGTGTCTTCACCACCCGGGACCGTTGGCCCAGGGCCGTCGAACGAGCGGATGTATACGGTCTATCCCGTAGGCAAGCTGGGGCCTTATGGTGTGGAGGATATCGGCCCGGGAAGTTCAGGAAGGTTCCTGCCGCCCTGGCAGGGTAAAACCTTGGCGCCGGCCCTGCCGGACGAAAACGGCCATTTCGATCACATCGACCCGGCGGATCCTGCGTTCGAAGCCGCGCACCTGTTTGGCTCGGCGCATTTCACGCTCGATGTCTGGGAAGGCTATTTCGGACGGCCGATCCCCTGGCATTTCCGGCGCGATTTCGACCGGCTGGAACTCACCATGTTGCCGACGATGGACAATGCGCTGATCGGCTGGGGTTTTCTGGAGACCGGCGGCACCACGGAATACGGCGACGAGTACCGGCCATACAGCCTGAACTTCGACATTGTGGCCCATGAAATCGGCCATGCGATCATTTACAGCGAAGTCGGCATACCGTCGCCGGAGAATGTGAGCGGTGAGTATTACGGGTTTCATGAATCCGCTGCTGATCTGGTGGCCCTGCTGACGTCGTTGCATTTCGGATCGGTCGTCGATGACGTGTTGAAAAACACCCACGGCAACCTCTACACACTCAACAAGCTGAGCCGGTTTGCCGAAATGTCCGTCAACAATCAGATCCGGCTTGCCGCCAACAACAGTGTCCTTTCCGAGTTTGCGCACGGCTGGACGGACGAACACGATCTTGCCCAGCCGCTGACCGGCGCCATGTTCGACATTCTGGTGGATGTGTATCACGAGCGCCTTCTCGTTCGGAACCTTATCTCGCCGGAAATGGAGGATCTGTCCGACCAGCTTGAAGGCCATCCGGAGTATGGCGAGGTCATGCAGACCTTGTTCGACGAGAGATATGCCCTCGATCCGGATGGGTTCCGTCTCGCCCTGCTGGAGGCGCGTGACTATCTCGGGTCCTATCTTGCCGACGCATGGGCGATGCTCGATCCCGACATGCTGAGCTATTACGGCGTCGGGCAGGCGCTCGAAGAGGTCGACCAGGCCATCACCGGCGGCCAGTTTCTACGCATCATCCGGGGCAATTTCGAAATGCGCGAGATCGGCTTGATCGTACCGGGCCCGAGACTGGAGCCGCCCGGCGCCGACAGCCACAGCGCGTCGGTGCGCACCTTCGTTCCCGATTGAGCCCAAGGCCTGGTCAATCTGTTTCAATTGCAACCGGAACGTGGCATGATGTCGGCTAATTGCTTCTGCGTTGATCTGGCGGACGGAGCGTTCAAA
>JAPUHN010000294.1 GCA_027297685.1 Alphaproteobacteria bacterium
AAAGACGAATTCGAACAAGTCTGGGAGGACGCCCGTTGGCAATTTTCCAGTGCCACCAATCGCGAATTGTTCAAAGCTAATCCGGAGCGTTATGCACCGCAATTCGGTGGCTATTGCGCGGGCGGGCTGGCGGTCGGCGAATATGCGGATGGCGATCCCAAATTATTTACTATCGTCGATGGGAAGCTTTATTTAATCAAAAACAAAGAATACCAAACAGCCTGGCGCAAGGCGCCTGAGGCGGCTATCCACTTCGGCGAATACAATTGGGGCAACTATCGCGATAAACTGCGCGACAATATGTAGTTGGCGCCGTTCTGATCTACCGGTAGTAGCAAATATGTAGGCAATATCCAGCAAGTGACAAGACCCTATGTCGCCAGCCAGGTGGGTAAACATAGACCCCCCTGGCTGGCGCGTGCCGGCGCGGAAGAATTTTTGCTCATGCTCATCTAGTTGAGCCCCGCCTTGCGTAACCCTTCGTCGACCCGCTCAATATCGGCTGGATTTGTGAATTGCCCAAATCTCATCAGTCTTTTGTAGCGTGGATCGATCCGGCGAACCGCTTCCGCGGCTCGCGCCGCCTCTTCCGGGCGGTCCATTTGCGCGTACACAGCGGCAAGCAATAGGTAATCCCAAAATGGGTTGTCCTTACGCCCAATATTTCGTTCCAGCACCGCCGCAGAATCGGCGTACCGCTTCTTAAGGTAATAGGCGAGGCCCAGGTGCCAGAAAATGTCCGTTTTCATGTCGGGATCGAAAAGCAACGCACGTTCCAGGGCCAGAATGGCGCCGTCGGGGCGCCCTAACCAAGTCAGGGCCATGCCTTGCTGGGCAAAGCTTCCTGCATCGTTGGGATTGATCGCAATCAGTCGTTCGCTCTCGATCAGCGCCAGGTCGTGCTGCCGGCGCAAGCTGTATATGCTGGCCAACAATCGGCGGCCATAAACATCGGTGGCCTCCAGCGACAACGCCTTTTGCGCGAGATCGTGCGCCTGTCGCACCGCCTCCTGAGGTGACCCGGTCCAGCCCCATTGCACCGTATCATAGTAGGTCCAGCCGAGACCGGAATACGCAGCGGCATAATTTGGATCGAGTTCGATGGCGCGTCGAAACAGTTTCCGGGCCTCGAAATTTTCACTACGTGACTGCCTCGCAAGAAGCGCCCGGCCTCTCAGTGTATATTCGTAGGCTTCGAGGTTATCGGTCGATTTGGCCAAGACCCGCTGCTGCTCAATCTCGGTTATCCGAACTGCCAGCGTGCGGACAATGCGGCCGGTGATTTCGTCCTGTATGTCCCAAATGTTATCGGTGGCCTCGTCATAGCGCTCGGCCCACAAGTGTTGACCGGTTGCGCCATCGATCAATTGCGCGTTTATCCGTACCCGGTCGCCGCGCTTCAGCACACTGCCTTCTAGGACGTAGCGAACCCCCAATTCACGGCTTACGTCTACGACATTCACCGTTTTGCCCTTGTAGCCGGAAACTGAATTGCTCGCGATTACCAACAAGTTCTGGAATTTGGACAGATCGATGATGATATCGTTGGTGATTCCCTCGGAGAAATAGTCGACCTTCGGATCCTTGTTCAAATTGTCGAATGGCAGCACCGCGATCGAAGGTTTGACCGAACCCGACAGACCGATTTGATCCGACGCGATCGACCACGGCCAATACCAGATTGCGAGGCCACCGAGCAGCACGAAGGTCAACGCCAACGCCACGCGTCGCTGGCTGAGCCTTTTTGTCAGCGTGAGCAGCCCGGCGTTCCCGGCGTCCGGCCCCATCAGCACACGATAAACCCGCACCGGCTCAGGAATGTTTTTGAGCTCCTGGTCGCCCAAATCATCAATGCCGACGTCGATCTTGCCCCGAATGTCGCCGTACACCCGATCCGAGATCCAGATGCCGCCAGGCGTCGCGCGTTCCTGCAAGCGGGCGGCGACGTTCACGCCGTCGCCATAGATGTCGTCGCCGTCAATGATGACGTCGCCCTGATTGATGCCGATGCGGAAGACGATCCGCTGGTCCGCTGGCGCGTCTGCATTGCGCTCCGCCATGCCGCGCTGAATAGCGACGCCGGCGCGCACCGCCTCGACCACACTGGCGAACTCCACCAGCGCGCCGTCGCCCATCAGCTTGACGATTCGGCCCTGGTGTTTGGCGATGGTTGGTTCCAGCAGCTCTTTCCGGTGGGCCTTCAATCGGGCGAGCGTGCCTTCCTCGTCGGCCGCCATCAACCGGCTATAGCTGACCACGTCGGCGCTCATGACCGCCGAGAGCCTGCGCTGCATGCCATACGCTTCCATACGGGCCTCCGAGCCTCGCCAGGAGCGTCGCGATCATACTCGAATTTCGATCAAGCCGGGAACCCAAAGAGAATTCTCTACAAAACTTCGTTTTTTCCATTAATAAGAGAACTTCATCCTGTCGATCCTTTCGGCCGCTTCAGGTCGCCCTCGCAAGTGCGGCGCGGGCGTTGCGGTCGACCGGTGTGGACCCATGAGCGGACATCACCACGCGCAAAACCTGATCATGAAATCTTGACCTAGGCCGCCGCGGCGATGGCTTCGATCTCGACCAGCCAGTCGGGATCGGCGAGGGCGGCGACGACCAGCAGCGTCGAGGCCGGGGTGGCGCCGGCCAGCATGCGGTCGCGCACCTGGCGGTAGCGCCCGACGTCCTCGGGCCGGGTCAGGAACACGGTGAGCTTGACCAGGTCGTGGGGGCCCATGCCGGCCGAGTTCAGAATCGCCAGCACGTTCCGGAACGCGGTCTCCATCTGGGCCTCGGGCCCCTCGGCCAGGGCGCCGTCCGGCGCGACCCCGACCTGTCCGGAGACGTGGAGCCAGCGCGCCTGGGCCGGCGCTTCGACCGCCAAACTATAGCTGGAAAAGGCCGCCGCAATCGTGTCAGGGTTGTGTTTAGCGAGCATATTTCTCGTCTCCCTGTTCCAGGGGCCCGGCATTCCCCGATTCCACGGCCCCGGGACCTTGAGCGTATTCGTATTCCGGCGTCGCGCGTTAACACCTTCTTAAGGCCCAAGGGGTTAAAT